>JAWXVD010000008.1:0-54809 GCA_044425705.1 Eubacteriales bacterium
TACGTATGAAAATGATGAATTAGTACAAAAATCCCATTGCCGTAGGCAATTTTAAATGGATTTTTGTATAGTTACAGGTCACGTGTGAACTGTAACGTATTATGGTTACATTTCACGCCCACACAAATCACTCCGCTGATTTGTGTGGAGAGAACGATTACGAGAGCCAATTAGCATGCCCTTCAACCTAGGCGAATCAGTTAGTGTACAGGTTACCTGTACACTAACTGGAATGGGCATGCGTCAGTTACTTTTTGCACACACACGTAGTGTGGGGGGTGAAAAGTAACGTATTATGAAAATGATAAATAAGATTGACAAGGATGACAGATACATTGATAATAAAACATGATAACATGTGGTTCGTGATTATCAGCGACAGTGATTTCACCCTTTCAATCAAGTGAAATCATTGGACTTCATGATGAGAAAGAGATGGTTATTGAGATGCATATTGATATAGAAAGAATCAAACAACAAACAGTAAAGTTTGCAGCAATTGGACAAGCTATTGATGGAAGCATCAGTAGGGTATTTGGCAGTGAATATTATGAAAAGGCATCTATAGAAATGAAAGAATATATGGAAGAAGTTGGGATGGTTTCCTATATCGATTCTGTAGGTAATGTGCATGGACTATTAAAGTGTGAAAAGAAAGATGCCCAGGAAATTGTAATAGGTTCCCATTTGGATACAGTAAAAGAAGGCGGTATCTTTGATGGACTATTAGGGATTATCGTTGCAGTAGAAATTGTACGAGAACTTATTCTAAAAAAACAATTAGGAAATTATCATGTTCATGTTGTGGCAACGAATGGGGAAGAAGGCAATGAATTAGGTGGAACCTTTGGAAGTAGAGCTATGATGGGCATGTTAGAATTAGAAAGTGAAGAATTCCTAACAAAAGCGCTTACCTTCGGCTATACAGAGGAAGATTTAAAACAAGCCATTTATGATACCACAAGATGTAAATGTTATTTAGAGATGCATGTGGAACAAGGCAGAACCTTAGATGAATTAAACATTCCAGTTGGGATAGTTACAGGCATTGTTGGATTAGAAAGATATCAAATAGAGGTCAATGGTATTAGTAACCATGCAGGGACCACAATGATGACATATCGAGATGATGCTGTAGTAAAAGGTGCAAAACTAATTGATCAAGTGGACTTATTGGCTAGGGATATGGGACAAAATTTAGTAGCAACCTTTAGTAAGATTAACATTTCTCCAAATGCATTAGCAGTTATCAATCATCAAATGACTATGATTTTAGAGTGTAGAAATGAAAATCTGAGCATTATGCAGCAGTTTATAGATAGTGTAGAAGTATATGTAGAAGAGCTTACTGGCACCCATATGCAGGAAACGGTAAAGAAGGCCCCTGTTACATGTGATGAACAGATTATTGAAACGATAGAACGTATTTGTGTGGAAAATGATACAAAGTATATAAAGATGCCAAGTGGTGCTACACACGATGGGAATTTCTTTGCTAAGAAAATGCCAATAGGTATGGTTTTTGTGCCAAGTATTGGAGGAATGAGCCACAGCAAAGAGGAAAATACTGCATGGGAGGATATTCAAATTGGTGCAGATGTATTATTGAAAACGGTAGTAGATTATAACAGCAAATCAAAGGAGGACGAGGGATGTTAGACTTAAAATTAAAAAATGGTTTGGTATTTATTGAAGGTGCATTTATGCCAGTTAGTGTTGGGGTGAAAGAAGGAAAGATCGTGTGTATTAGTGAAGAAGCATATATGCCAGATGCAAAAGAGGTGTTGGATCTTTCTGGACAATATATAATACCTGGAACAATAGATACGCATATGCATGTGCGTGACCCTGGACATGTAGAAAGAGGAAATTTTTATACAGAAACGTTAGCGGCAGCAGCAGGGTGTGTAACAACAATTATGGAACATCCAATTAGTGTTCCACCACAATATAGTATTGAAATTTTAAACAATCGAATTCAACGCGCCGATACCCAGTGTGTTGTGGACTATTGTTTTTATGGAGCAGCTAGCGCAAAACATGCAGAGCATATCACAAAATTAGCAGACGATGGAAGAATTGTTGCATTCAAAACTTTTTTACATTCTCCACCAAATGGAAGAGAAGAAGAATTTGAAGGACTAACAATGGCAGATGACGCAGAATTATTAGTTGGTATGCAAGAATTAAAAAAATCAGGTTTGCTTTGTGCATATCATGCTGAAAATAATGAATTGATTGATTATTATGCTAAAAAATTCCGTGCAGAAGGAAGAGTTCATGGAAAAGATCATTCCTTAGCAAGACCTGTTATTACAGAGGTACAATCGGTAGAAAGAGTACTTCGTTTTGCAAAAGAAACAGGTGCTAGAACAGAAATTGCACATGTTTCTACACCAGAGGCAATGGAACTAATCTGTAATGCAAAAAAAGAAGGACTAGATGTATATTTAGAAACTTGTCCACATTACCTATTCTTAACAGATGAAGATTTAGAGAGAGTTGGTGCTTTTGCAAAATGTAATCCACCAGTACGCAGTAAGGAAATCGTAGAAAAGTTGTGGGATTATGTGAATGATGGTAGTGTAGATTACATAGGTAGTGATCATAGCCCATTTTTATTAGAAGAAAAATTAAAAGGAAAAGATGATATTTTCCAAGCGGTATCAGGATTTCCAGGGGTAGATTTGAGATTACCACTTATGTTAAACGCCGTAAGTGAAAAGAAGGTTAAATTGGAGAGAGTAGTGGAATTGTTATGTACAAATCCAGCGAAAGTATTTAACATTTATCCACAAAAGGGAGTTATTCAAATCGGCAGTGATGCAGATTTTGCTATTTTTAATTTGGATCATGAAACGATTGTAGATAAAAACAAATGTTATTCTAAAGCAAAAGATATTGCAGTACCTTATGATGGAAGAAAATTGCAATGTGAATTAACTTATACAATTTTACGTGGTAAGATTCTAATGAAGAATGGTATCGTGGATGAATCCACAAAAGCATACGGTGAATTAGTAAGACCAGTGAAGAAATAAGAAGTGTTTTTTGTGATACAGCCTTAAATTCAGGTTACAACTATCATGAAATCGCAATAAGTGGAGAAACAGAGTGTTAAATAAAATAAAGAAAAATAGTTTTAGAAAAAAATTATGCATGATTGGAATTGTCATCAGTTTTGTGATAAATTTGTGTGCATGTAACACATTGGATAGCAATACAACAATAGTGTTAACAACAGGATTTCAGAAGGATGAAATTTTTGTGATGGAAAATATCGCCTGTACTGTTCCAGAAATGATGGTGTATTTGACTACTATTCAAAGCCAATATGAAACAATTTATGGGAATGAAATATGGGATGCTGTTGCAGGTGGTATTACCTTAGAAGAAAATGTGAAAGAAACATCCTTGGCGAGAATAGCGCAGATTAAAGCTATGACATTGTTGGCAGCAAAGCATAATATTGTATTAACAGAAGAAGAGCAGGACTTAGTAGAACGGGCTGCTACATGCTATTATGAAACATTGAGTAATGAACTGGCGGTTATACTAGGTGCAGATGTGGAGCTGATTAAAGGTTTATATCAAGATTATGCATTGGCAAATAAAGTTTACCATTATCTGATTAAGGATATCAATCCAGAAATTAGTGATGATGAAGCACGTGTTATTACTGTGCAACAAATTTTTATTAAGACATATACTTTGGATGAAAATGGAAATAAAGTGGAATTTACAGAAAATGCAAAGAAACTGGCACTAGAAAAAGCACGGGAAGCATTAGTAGAGGCAAAGGAAGGTACAGACTTTAGCCAGTTAGTGACCAAGTATAGCGATAGTTTAGATATTTCTTATGCATTTGCGAAAGGAGAGGTGGAAGAAGCCTTAGAGACAGTTGCATTTGAATTGGCTACAGATGAAATCAGTGGAATTATTGAGGGTACTGATGGATATTATATTTTAAAATGTACCAATACATTTCATCAAGAAGAAACAGATGAGAATAAGATTAGAATTGTAGAAGAAAAAAGAGAAGAAGCATTTGTACAAGAATATGAGGTTTTTACGAAAACAATAACAAAAAATCTTAATGAAGAATTATGGGAAACCATTACTTTTATTGATATTACAGAGGAACAAACAACAGAATTTTTTGAAATTTATGATACATTTTTTGATGCAACTTAGTTTTTACAAAAATTTAAGAAATTAAAAACCCAGTAAATATAAGGGTTTTCGAGGATTATTAGCACTCTCTATACGAGAGTGCTAATTTTTTCTTGACATTTATTTTAGGTAGCATTAAAATCTGTATTAGAACGATAAGTTTATTAGAAAACTAAATTTATTTTTGAAAGGAATGAAGAGTTATGGCAGCAAAAAAAGGTAGTCTATCAATTAACAGTGACAATATTTTTCCAATTATTAAAAAATGGTTATATTCAGATCATGATATTTTCTTTAGAGAATTAATCTCTAATGGATGTGATGCAATTACGAAAATGAAAAAATTAGATATGATGGGTGAATACGAATTAGCGTCAGATTATAAAGCGAAAATTCAAGTAATCGTAAACCCAGAAGATAAAACATTAAAATTTATTGATAACGGTATTGGTATGACAGCTGATGAAGTTGAAGAATACATCAATCAAATTGCTTTTTCAGGAGCAACAGATTTTATTGAAAAATATAAAGATAAAACCAATGAAGATCAAATTATAGGACATTTTGGTTTAGGATTTTATTCTGCATTTATGGTAGCCGATGAGGTAACAATCGATACCTTATCATTTAAAGAAGGTGCCGCACCAGTACATTGGGTATGTGATGGCGGAACTGAATTTGAAATGGA
Organism: Eubacteriales bacterium; assembly: GCA_044425705.1. Lineage (GTDB taxonomy): Bacteria > Bacillota > Clostridia > Lachnospirales > Lachnospiraceae > JAWXVD01. The sequence continues at coordinate 4,862 of JAWXVD010000008.1, forward strand.
AGAAGGCAGTAAAACAGAAGTTGGTACAGAAATCACATTATATTTAAATGAAGATGTATTAGAATTCTGTAATGAATATAAAGCAAGAGAAGTAATTAAAAAATATTGTTCATTTATGCCTACAGAAATCTTTTTATCAAAAGCGAATACAACAGATACAGAGACAATTCTTGAAGAAGAAAAAGTAGACACTGATGAAGTGATTGAAGTAGTTCAACCAGAAGTAAAAGAACCAGTAGAAGGGGAAGAACCTACTGTTGACCCTGTAAAATTAAAAATTAAAAAGAGACCTGAGTTATTAAATGAAACAAAACCTCTTTGGACAAAACATCCTAATGATTGTACAAAAGAAGATTATTTAGAATTCTATCGTACTGTATTTATGGATTATAAAGAGCCTTTATTCTGGATTCATTTAAATATGGATTATCCATTTAACTTAAAAGGTATTTTATATTTCCCAAAAATCAACACAGAATATGAATCAATTGAAGGTACAATCAAACTTTATAATAATCAAGTTTTCATTGCAGATAATATTAAGGAAGTAATTCCAGAATTCCTCTTATTGTTAAAAGGTGTGATTGATTGTCCAGACTTACCATTAAATGTATCTAGAAGTGCATTACAAAATGATGGATTTGTAAAGAAAATTTCTGAATATATTAGCAAAAAAGTTGCAGATAAGCTTTCAGGTATGTGCAAAACAGAAAAAGACGAATACGATAAATACTGGGATGATATCAGTCCATTTATTAAATTTGGTTGTTTAAAAGATGATAAATTCTGTGACAAAATGACAGATTATATTTTATTTAAAAACTTAGATGGAAAATATATGACACTTCCAGAATGTTTAGAAGTAAAACCAATTGATGGACAAGAAGCAGGTGCTGCAACTGATGAAAATGGTGATGTAGTAGAAGCAGAAGTTGTTGATGAAGTAGAAGAAACAGAAGAAAAGAAAGAAAAAACAATCTACTATGTAACAGATGAACAACAACAAAGTCAATACATCAGCATGTTTAAAACAGCGAAAATGGATGCTGTGATCATGACACATCATATTGACCAAGCCTTCCTTTCTCAATTAGAAAGTAAAAATGAGGGTATTAAATTTACTAGAATCGATGCAGATTTGACAGATGTATTTAAAACAAAAACTTCTAAAAAAGCACAAAAAGAATTAGATGAAATCGCAACAGGTTTAGTAGAAGTTTTCAAAAAAGCATTGAAAAAGGAAGCTTTCAATGTAAAACTTGAAAAATTAAAAAATAAAAAGATTTCTTCTATGATCACTGTTTCAGAGGAAAGTAGACGTATGGCTGACATGATGAAAATGTATGCAATGCCAGGAATGGATATGAGTATGTTTGGTGGTATGTCAGATGGAGAAACATTAGTGTTGAATGCAAACCATCCACTTGTAACATATGTGACAGAACATAAAGAAGATGAAAATACAGAAATGATTTGCGAACAATTATATGATTTAGCGAAATTAGCACATGCGCCACTGGAAGCAGAAGCGATGAGCAAATTTATTGCAAGAAGCAATGATATTATGTTGTTATTAGCGAAATAATGTAATCTTTATTGAAATGCAAAACAGCCTATGAGGGAAACTTCATAGGCTGTTTTGTGTGGAGAGAACGATTACACTAGCCAATTAGCATGCCCTTCGCCGTAGGCGACTTTAAATGGGCATGCGATTGTTACATTTCATGGCGTAGCCGTGAAATGTAACGGTAACATTCATTCATATTCCTGCATAGAATATAAATAAGAGATGAAAAATGAACAGAATATTTATGTTTCATTCATTTGAAAATAGTAAAGTGGGGAATCCATATGATTGATTTTGATATGCAGGCTATAGAGGAGATGAATACAAAAAGTAATTTGAAAATTGCAGTAATTGCCATTGCTAAGTTTTTACCTATTGTAGGTGCTAAAGTAACGCTTACAAAAACAGAAGATGAAGAAGATTTTAAAAGTGAGCAGATGACCAATGAATCGGGGCAGGTGGAATTTTTTGATTTGCAAGCACCTAATATTGCATTTAGTTTAGAACCTAGCGAAGTTAAGCCTTATGCAGAATATACAGTAGAGGTAGAAGCAAATGGATATGAAACAGCACTTGTTGAAGGTGTTCAAATTTTAGCAGATACATTGGGTTTATTACAGGTGAATATGTTAGAAAATTCTGAAATAGACTCATCTATAAATAGTGAAAATGCAGAATTAAATGAGGATAGAGAAGAGGGAGGAGAAGCAGTTCCCTTTATTGTTACGGCGCCATCCGTTATGGAATCTATAGAAACAATGGTGGATTCGAATATAGAAGTTTTAGAAGAGGAAGAAGTGATTGTTATTCCAGAACATACACTATATGGTGAATATCCACCGAAAATACCAGAAGCTCAAGTAAAACCTGTAGAAGAAAGTGGAGAGATTGTTTTAAGTCGGGTAGTGATACCAGAATATATCATAGTCCATGATGGTTTACCAACCAATAGGTCGGCGAAAAATTACTATGTAAAATACAAAGACTACATTAAGAATGTGGCTTCTTCAGAAATTTATGCTACTTGGCCAGAAGCTACACTTTATGCGAACATTTTGGCAATTATGTCTTTTACCTTAAATCGTGTCTATACAGAATGGTATCGTGCTAAAGGTTATGATTTTACAATCACGAGTTCTACTGCCTTCGACCAAAAATGGATTTATGGAAGAAATATTTTTGAAAATATTGATTATCTAGTAGATACTGTCTTTGCTAATTATCTATCAAAACCAGGAATCAAACAACCAATCTTCACATCTTATTGTGATGGACAAAGGGTGAATTGTAGTGGACTCAGTCAATGGGGTTCCAAATCTTTGGGGGAGGAAGGATATAGTGCCATTGAAATTTTACGGTATTACTATGGAAATGATATTTATATTAATACTGCGGATGCGATTAGCGGAGTACCTTCTTCTTGGCCAGGATATGTACTAACTATTGGTTCATCAGGACAAAAGGTGCAACAAGTACAGGAACAGTTAAATAGAATTTCTAGAAATTTTCCAGCTATACCGTCTATTACTAGTGATGGTATTTATGGACAAATGACAGCAGAAGCAGTGAAGGTGTTTCAAAGAGTGTTCAATTTACCGGTTACAGGGGAAATAGATTATCCCACCTGGTACGAAATCTCCAATATCTTTGTAGGAGTAAGCCGCATTTCAGAACCTGAGTGATAGGGGACGAGAAGGAAGGGCAATATATTACCTGCTAGACATGCTCATCGCAAATTGTCTTGCAGGTAATATATTGCCCGTCCCGCTCTGTGTAACGGATCATTTAAGATAATAATGATTACAATGAAGCAATTTTTGAGAATAAGCTAAGGGTGAAAATAAATTTTAAAATATACTTGTAGTTATTGAAAAACACGTAATTATAATTAAACTTTAAAATATGTTCAAAGTTATTGAAAAACACGTAATTATAATTAAACTTTAAAATATGTTCAAAGTTATTGAAAAACCCATAACTTTGAGTTAAAATTAAAGTGAGGTGATGAATCATGAAATATTATGAAGCTATTTTAGAATTGAAGTGCTTTTCTGTATCAGAATTAGCTCAATATGTAGGAAATAAGGAAAGTACGATATATTCGTTATTAAGAGATTATATAAAAAAAGGATTAGTTCGACAGGTGCGTAGAAATTTATATGTAGCGGTGAGCCTTGAAACAGGTGAGCCAGTAGCAAATCCTTATCAGATAGCAACGAAATTGACAGCCACATCTTATGTGTCCCATAGAACAGCTTTTACTTATTATGGATATATAGATCAGGTCTCTTATGAGATGTTTATATCTACTGACTCACGTTTTAGAAATTTTGAATTTGATGAAATGGATTATTGTTGTATTATGTCAAAATGTAATTTGGGTATATCAGAAATGCAAGGGGTGCGAGTGGCGAATATAGAGAGAGCTGTAATAGATTATATTAATCAATTTGATCATATTGGGGGACTAGAGGAATTACTGAAAGGACTGGCTATGATTCCTTTTCTATCAGAGGATAAATTAATGACATACTTAGAATTTTATGGAAAATCATTTTTATATCAAAAGACAGGATATCTCTTAGAACATTTTCAAAAAGAGTTAAAATTAAGTGATACTTTTGTAGTCAAATGCATGGAAAAAAAGTCGAAGAGTATTCGGTACTTTACAGAGTCATTTCCTAAGGATAAGCTAGTTTACAATGGAAAATGGGGGTTGATGGTTCCCTATAAATTATTGCACATAAGTGATTAAGGAGCATGATTATGGAAATAGACAGACAATGGTTGAGTAAAGTGGCTAGAGAAGAAGGATTTGTAAGAAATACGCTGGAAAAAGTTTATCGTCTGAGAGAAGTATTGTTATTTCTGAACCAACATCCATTGATGAAGGAATGTCTTGCGCTAAAGGGGGGAACGGCGATTAACTTGACAGTGTTTAATTTACCAAGACTTTCGGTTGATATTGATTTAGATTACAGCAAGGAGATTGACCGCGAGGGAATGCTTGAGGATCGAGAAGAAATTATAAGCGATATAGAAAAATATATGACTTCACAAGGGTATCAGCTTCTGCCTAAGTCAAAGAGTCGTCATTCACTTGAAAGTATGATATATGGATATAAGAATACAGCAGGGATTAATGATAATATTAAATTGGAAATAAATTTTTCAATGAGATCACATATCTACCCGCTAGTACATAGACAGATACAAACTGGTAGCGTATTTGAAGAATTCGAGATTTTGTCGGTTGATGGAATTGAGCTATTTGGAAGCAAGATAAAGGCTTTATTAGATAGGGCAGCACCAAGAGATTTATATGATGTAGATAATATGGTAAAGTATGGACTTTTTAGTGGAAATGAGGAAAGAATACAGTTAAAGAAATGCGTGCTGTTTTATATGGCAGTAGGAAATAAAGAGGTTTCGCAAAGAATAGATTTATCAGTTATTGATGATATTTCATGGTATCGTATTAAAACAGATTTGATTCCTGTAAAAAGAAAGGGAGAAAAGTTTGATTTGGATATTACAAAAAAGAGAATAAAAGAATTTTTGAGTAAGACAATGCAACTTGATGAGTCAGAGAAGATTTTTTTAGAAAAATTTCAAAATAAAGAATATCATCCAGAGTATCTTTTTGATGACCCGAATGTTGTAGAACGTATTAGGAATCATCCAATGGCAATGTGGAAAATGCGATAGGGGACGAGAAGGACGGGCAATATATTACCTGCTAGACATGCTCATCGCAAATTGTCTTGCAGGTAATATATTGCCCGTCCCACTCTGTGTATCGAATCGTGTGCTAGAGGTTCAGTAGCGTCACCGTCACCTTTATTCAAGGTTTAATTTCTTGCTGATACAGTGTTTTGAGATGAAGAAATAGAGGATAACGCTTATAAGTGACAGTAGGGTGGTAAATGGAAATATGTCTGCAATCAAGTCAAATGAAGAGACGGTAACAGTTGCTTGTGATTCAGCTAACGTAATCTGTCGCACTGTATAAGGGAGCATGGTAAGGGAGCTTATAATTTGGCTAATGATATAAAAACCTAGGTAGGCCACGAGAGAGCCTATAATACGGTGTCTTGTTAAGAACTGACCTAGGCAAATGGCACAGTAAGCCATGAGAACTGATTGTAAACTACCCAGTAGCATTGTCATGATAAAACAAAAAACAGTGTAAGCGGAAGGTATTTGAAATACTGCATATAGTTCAGATATAATTGTTGAAATTTCAGTGGAAGGGAGGCTTGCAATAGCAGACGACCCTACAATAAAAATGCTGACAATAATAGACAGGATTGCCAGTAAACTCCAACCCATACCTACTAGGATTTTTGAAAGAAGTAATTGAGTAGGTGTAACAGGCAAGGTATGGGTAAGATAACCTTCATCTGTAAATAAATTTTTATAAAAGCGGATTGCAATATATACACTGATGCCAAGGGCTACCCCGATGATCAACATGTAGTAAAATAAGAAAACAAAGGTATACATGATAAAGGTTGCGTGGCCAGAATCAAAGGATGAGAAATCAAAGAGAGAGGTAAAAAATCCTAAGCTAATGAGCAGTGTGGCAGCTAATAAAAATCCAATTAAAATAGTAGGAAACTTCCAAGTTTCTTTCCAGTCGTGTTTGAGTAATTTGTTTAACATGAGAACACCTCCCTAAAATATGCATCAATACTTTTACCTTGTTCTTCGCGAATAGATTCTACTGTTTGATAAAGTATGAAGTTTCCATTTTGAATGAAAATCACTTCATCTAAAATATTTTCAATATCAGTAATCAAGTGTGTGGAGAGAAGAATTGTTGCATTTTCATTGTAATTTGTAATAATTGTCTTTAAGATATAATCTCTAGCAGCTGGATCCACTCCAGCAATTGGTTCATCCAATATATAAAGGTCTGCATTACGGCTCATTACTAGAATTAATTGTACTTTTTCTTTTGTTCCTTTTGATAAAGTTTTTAATTTGGCTTGGCTACCAATGGATAAATTATCTAACATTTCATAAGCTCGTTCTGTAGAAAAGTCCTCATAAAAATCTGCAAAATATTCCACTAATTGTTTTACATTCATATTTTCGTGAAGATAAGTACGTTCTGGCAAGTAGGAAACTACTTTCTTTGTGGCTACTCCTGGTTTTGCACCATGGATTAATATTTCACCTGAAGTAGGTGTCAATAAACCATTTATCATCTTAATCAAAGTAGATTTTCCACTACCGTTTGGACCTAATAAACCGATGATTTTACCAGCAGGAAGAGAGAGAGAGACATTATTTACGGCAGTAGATTTTTTTTGATAGCATTTTGTAACACCACGCAATTCTAAGAGTGGTGTGAAAGCTGAATTATTTTGTGTCATATTCAAATTACCTCACTTTCTTGAATGAAGGACATGATTTCTCCTTTGTGATATCCTAGTGTATACATTGTTGTAAAAAAAGAGTTAATATGAGAAAAAGCAAGCTCTTTTTTATGTGTTTCGATAACAGATAAGTCGTCAGTAACCAAACGTCCATTGGTTCGCTGGGTAATCAATAACCCCATTCTCTCTAATTCGCTTAAAGCTTTCTGCATGGTGTTAGGGTTTACTTGTGCCATAGCAGCTAAATCTCTTACACTAGGCAATTTGTCACCTGGTAGATAATTACCAGATACAATTTGAAGCTGTATGATTTCTACTAATTGTAGGTAAATGGGTCGATCTGAATTTAAGTTCCATTGCATAAATATCTCCTTTCTGTACTATTGTATTAAGCGGTTAATACAATAGTACATCATGCCATTGTATTTGTCAATAGCATCATGCCCATTTAAAGTCGCCTTACGGCGAGGGGCATGCTCTTTGACCAGTGTAATCCTTCTTGAAATGTAATAGCATCATTGCAATTTGATTCTTTAACATGATATACTGTTACTGAAAGAATTATTCTATTTTGAGTGAGATGATAAGGAAGGAGTTTGATATGGAAATAGAACGTGATATGTTAGAAAATTGCAAGACTTTATTTCAATTTGCATATCTTGCAAAAAATAATTGGAATCAAGCGGTAGAGTTTTTTTATCATCCAGAATTTAAATCGATTTTTCAGGCAGATACAAGCCAATATGAAATTCTTTATAGGGGATTAAGTGTCCATTCAGGAAATCAGCATAATGTAGAAGAATTTTTGAGGCAAACTAAAAATAAAGAAAAAATAGAATATTCCGTTGCACAAAGTAGTTATCACGTGAAAGCAGAAGAAATAGAACAGCTTGCAATCTCTATAAAGAAAAAGGGATGGGGCTATATACACTTAGAAGTGATTGGCGAAAACAATTTTTTGGAAATAGAGAAACACGTGTTAACGAAAGAAGATTTTGTTAAGGATGAATGTATCGTATATGCAAAAATAAAAAAAGAGTTGCTACATAGTGGTAGGAATTTTGAAAGAATTTTACTAGTGGAAGATGAAAGTATGGAGATTACTGTACAAGTAGATCAAGATACCATGAAAGTGAAGAGGAAAAATACGCCATTAAAAGTGAAGAGGGCAATTGTAGAGATTCTGAAATCATATGAACAAATCATAAGTAAAAAAACTTCTATAGAAGAAAAAATATCAGAAATAAACAGTTGTATTACAGTATTAGAGTCAAATCATGATACATGGCTTTTTTCTCAATTATGTAAGGCACACCTGTATATTTATTTGGGGAAATTAGGATATGACTTTTCTTTTTTAGATACCACATTTTTTGAATCATCTGAAGAAAATGACCCTGCACTTTATTATGAATATGCAAAACGCATTTTAAATCAAATACAGTATGAAATGAAAAAAGAACCAGCAAAATATCAAGCATATTATTTATATTTAACATCTTTATATAATGAAGATGCAAAATATAGCATCTATATCGGAAAGCAAATAAAAAAATTATATGAAAAGAGTGAAAGTAAATTTTCACGTTTGCAAGCAAATGAAAATACTGGACTCAAAAATGCAACTAATTGGGAAGTTTCATGGTTTTATTTGCATTTGGCAGCAGTAGTGTATGAGAATCCAATCAAGAAGCAGGAATTACTGGAGAAACAATTTTCTAATGGTTGTACTAGTCCAATTATGTTTATAGAAGCGATTTCTCTATGGAATCATTATCCGCAATTAATTACAAAACTGGAAAGCTGGCAATATGGTTGTTTATATTATGGTATTAGAAATGGGCTTTTATCAGAAGAACTATGTATGAAGGTAGCATATTTAGCAGAACGCGGAAATATATCCCATAAAATAGTGATGAAAGTTTTATACTTCAGTTATGAAGCGACAAAAAATATTGAAATATTAAGTGCAATCTGTTCTCTAGCGATTAAAACAAACCAAAGCGAAACATGTCATTTTAAATGGTATGCACTGGGGATAGAGAAGGAATTAAAAATTACAGGTTTATATGAGTATTATATGATGACTCTCGATCGCACACAAAAAATAGAAATACCAAAGTCGGTTTTATTGTATTTTAGTTATCAAAATAATCTTTCTTATAGAGAAGTATCATATCTCTATGCTTATTTAGTGTGGAAACAAGAGTCTGATCAAGATGCGATAAACCAAAAAGATAGACTGGAAGCTGTACCAATAACTTCTGAAATTTCATCTGTCCAAGCAAGAGAAATTGTACATCTTCTATATGATCAAATGATTGCTTTTTTAATAAATCAGATTAAAAAAGGAAGAATCAATACTGAATTAAAATATCTATATAACAAACTGATTACGGCAGAACATGTGACAAATGAAATTGCGGATCAATTGTTTCCCTTGTTATTTTCACACGGCATAGAGATAGATGATAGCAAGATTAAGAAGATAGCATTAGTGCAAGAAAAAATGAAAGAGGAAACTTTGTTTTATCCTGTGGGACAAAGTGTGAAAATCCCACTTTATGAATCTGTTAATATGTTGTTTTGGGAAGATGAAATTGGAAATCGGGAAACAATTTTATTTCATTATACCAAGGAAGAATATGCACAATTAGAAAAGCAGGTTCTACAAATACAACCACATATGCAAAATTTCTATGCATATGGTTTATATTTATGTGGAAAAACAAAAAAGAAAGTGGTTATTACAAAGGATAACTATACAGTCTTTGAATATTTAGTAGAGCGCAATATTTTAGTAGAATGGTTCCAGGATGAAGTCAATTTACAGTTGATTCGCTATTATGATATTTTTCACAGGACAAATCTACTGAGAAATAAATTAAACAATGTTTTATTAGCGAATATAACAATAGAAGAAAGAGAATATGTTTTACGATTGCTGTTGGTGGAAAATCTTCATAAAAAAGCCTATGAATGCATGCAAATATATGGAACTGAAAATATAAACGTTTCTGTTATGATGGGGATTTATACTAGAATGATAGAAACAGGGGATGCCATGTATGTAGGGCTATTTTCTTATGAAGTTATGAGGTTTGTGAAAAAAGGATATTATAATGAAGAAATCTTACAGTATTTAGTTTATGTGTTTGATGATTGTCTAGAAGAAATGCAATATCTCTGGAATGTGGCATACCATTTTGGTGTAGAGACATATCCCTTGGCAAAACGAATTGTACAAGGAATCATCAAAGAAAAATCCAGCCTATTGGATGAAGAGGATATTGTTAAGGATTTAATTAACTCTTCAGGGAGTATAGAAGTTATTTGCGATTATATTTATTATATAGGGTATCAGTATATTAGGGACTGCAACCAGATGGATAAATTTGTAATTGATCAAGTGCCAAGGGTCAGTGCCGACACCATAGGTCAATTGTCATATTTGAAATATTATACAGTCCATCCAACAGAACAAACAGATAGAATACAATCCATTATTTTATTCTATTTATCAAATATGGTTCAAAAAGAAGGTATCTTTTTACCGTTTTTTAATACATATGAAGCCTTATATGGTGGGATAGAAAATTATGCAGAACAGTCAGCCATTGTATACTTAGGGGAACCAGATAGCTTAGTCACATTATATTATAGAAAGGTGCAACAAGAACAGCCCTTAGAACCATTTATTCGAGAAGAATTAAGAGAAATGGTGGCAGATATTTACGTGAAAATGTTGCCAGTGTATCAAGATGAAATGATAGAATATTATATTATTGAAAACACCCAGGAAGAAGAATATATTTCAGAACTTATCTATATGGAGTCATCACCTATTAGCAATAGTGAAAGCCGTTTTTTACAAATACAAAATATTATTCAAGAAAAACAAGAAGGGCGATATGAAGAAGCACATAGCTTGCTAAAAGAATATCTAAGACAAATTTATATTACAGAAACAATTTTTCAACCTTTATAAACTTCAATATGAAATGATAGGCGATGATTCAGCCATATGCTGAAAGTTACATAGATTTTATATTGGGAAGGAGTGATATGTTTAAAAATAGTGACAAGGTGTTCATTGGATATGAACTTTCGGATTATTATATACAAATTAGTGTTTTGAAAATCAATGAGGAAGAGCCAGAAACAATTTGCATGAAAGATGAGGAAGAATACAACCTTCCGTTAAAGCTCTATTATGATTCCCAAAATAATCAATGGTTAACGACAAATCAACTAAAAAATATAGAGGATGATGAACAATTTTTATGCATGGAGAATTTGTGGAGCAGAGCTGTAGAAGATGAGGAAATAGAAATCCATGAAGAAAAAATTACCTTAACTGCGTTGTTGGCAATATTCATCAAGTCAACATGTTCTCAATTATATTCACAGATAGGGATTAATCAATGTGAAAGTATTATGTTTACAGTACCAGAAATTGACGAGAAAGCAGCAGAAACATTAGATGTTATGATTTCTATGTTGCAATTGAAAGCAAAACAAGTGCAATATCAAAGCAATACAGAGAGTTTTTGTGCCTATATCTGTCAGCAACCTGAAGAAATCTGGAAACATCAAGTTATCGCTTTTGATGCATCAAAAGGAGAGTTGAAAGAATATTGTTTTTCAAGTAATCCACTTACAATCCCAAGAATTCTTACAGTAGAAGAAAAAAATCACTCTGATTTTAAAATAGGCGATGCAGAAGGAGAACATCTTAGTAAGCAGTCAGAAGAATTTCTTGATATTGCACGAAAAGCCATGTCAGATAAGGTTGTTACAGGAATCTATTTGGTCGGAGAGGACGTAGCTCTCGGATGGACAAAAGAGGCCATGCCATTTTTATGCAGAAATAGAAGGGTATTTCAAGGAAGTAATTTATTTAGTAAAGGTGCTTGTTTTTCACTAAAATATAAACTGAAGACATCAAAACAACAGCCAGAATATATATACATAGGAAAAGACCAATTGAAATCTAATATTGGAATGGAATTATTTCATAAAGGAGAAAAAAGGTATGTTCCATTATTGAATGGTGGTGAAAATTGGTATGATTGTAAAAAAGAATTAGATGTGATTCTAAAAAGTGAAAATGCCTTTTCTCTTTTTGTAACACCACTTAGTGGCAGAAATAAAAAAGAATTTATCATGACTTTAGAGGGACTTTCTATAGAAAAAGAAAGAATCACAAGGATTAGAATAAAAATATGGGCTGCTTCGGTAAATAAAATCCATATGAGATTGGAAAATATGGGATTTGGAGATTTTTATCCAAAAACAACGCAAACATGGAATGAATCGTTTGAAATTTAAAAAGGATAAGGAGATAGGTATATAAATGGGACAAGTATTATTATGTGTTGGACAATATGCAAAAAATCCATACCGATTTGAACAATTAGGAATCAGTATCTACTCTATAGAAGAACTATGCTATTTTTTGTATGAAAATAGTCACCTACTAGACGAATCCATCATAGATAAAGAATTAATGGAATGGATACAGGAAGAATGCGAATTACCTACGTTGGCAAAGGATTTGCAAAATACGAAATATTTTGCAAGTGGTTTATATCGATTCCTAAAGAAGGTATTTGAGTATACAGGGTTTTATGATGAACAGGTTTTAAGTCAAGTAGGAGATATCCTTCAAAAAAATAGTAAAAGTTCAATCTATGAAAAAAGAATTGCACAACTAGAGTTTATGTTACAGCGAAAACAATATCCATTAGCGATAAGTGGGTACGAGAAACTTCTGCTGAAAAGCAATGAACTATCAAAAGAGGAATTAGGAATCATTTATCATAATTATGGAGTATGCAAAGCAAGAATCTTTCGGTATAAAAGGGCAGCCGATGCATTTTATAAAGCTTATGAAATCAAAGGAAGTATAGAAAGCTATGAGATGTATTTGAGTGCGAAACGAATAGAATTAGAAGAAAGTCGGTATTTAAAGCTCATCGGGCAAGAAGATAATATGCATGAACATTCTTTAGCAGTAGAAGGCCGATTGGAAGAAATAAACCAAAAATGGAAGGTAGGAGATAAATTCTTCCAGTTAGACAGTATGAAAGCACAGATAGATGATGAAGAAAATCAATATCAAGAAAAAATAGAAGAAGAAATTAAAATCATCAAAAAAAACTACTTGCTATTGACACAAATTTAATTCTTTGGTACTATAAAGCATGCAAACAGTTTAGCGTGCTAAACTGATAAAGAAATAAAGGAAAAAGGTTTCCTAAATATTGAAAAGGGATGGTTGTTGAGATGAAAAAGATAGTAGCAAGTGTATTAGCACTCACATTGGCTTTTACAATGATGGCTTGTAGCAGTGAAACAGAAGAAGCGGTTGTTGCAGAAGTAGCAGAAGAAACAGTTGTAGAAGAAGTAGTAGCAGAGGAAGTAGTAGAAGAAGTAGCGGAAGAAGTAACAGAAGAAAGAACAACATTAACTGTTGGATTTGATGCTTCATTCCCACCATATGGTTATATGGATGATAATGGACAGTATATCGGATTTGACTTAGATCTTGCGCAAGAAGTAGCAGATAGAAATGGTTGGGAATTAATCAAACAACCAATCGACTGGGATGCGAAAGATATGGAATTATCATCTGGTACAATTGATTGTATTTGGAATGGTTTTACCATTAATGGACGTGAAGATAGCTATACATGGTCAGTTCCATATGTTGATAACAGTCAAGTATTTGTAGTGGCAGAAGACTCTGGTATTACAGGAAAAGATGATTTAGCAGGAAAAGTAGTGGGAGTACAAACTGGATCATCAGCATTATCTGCATTAGAAGATGAAGATAGTCAAGAAAATCTTGATCTTGCAGCATCTTTTGCACAATTGATCGAATATGCAGATTATAATACAGGATTTATGGATTTAGAAGCAGGTGCTATTGATGTGATTGCAATGGATATCGGAGTTGCAAACTATCAAATTGATTCTAGAGGTGGCGGATTCGTTATTTTAGATGAAAATTTAGCAACAGAACAATATGGTATCGGATTCTTATTAGGAAATGATTCTTTAAAAGATACAGTAGAAGCTACATTATTTGAAATGTTAGAAGATGGAACTTTTGCTGAGATTACAGAAAAATATGCTGACTATGGTTTGGTTGAAAGTGTTTGTCTTGGAAATTAACAGTGTATCATTTGGTGAACACATAAATAGGTTATAATTTTATAAAAATATTGGGACAGATTTTATTCTGTCCCTTTCTTTCAGTTATTTGTTTGAAAATACGATTTTGGTTGGCAATGATTTAATTAAGTAAAAGATGGTAACTATTCAAGGTTCTTCTGAATAGCTGCGAAAGATCTTGAAATGGAGAATGCACATGACAACAGAAACAATACTTTTACAATTAGCAGCAGGGATGCTAGTATCGATACAGATTTTTTTCTTTACCCTTCTATTTTCACTGCCATTAGGGTTAGTGATTGCATTTGGAAGAATGTCCAAAAATAAAGTGGTAAAGGGGCTTACAAAAATATACATAGCGGTAATGCGAGGAACTCCCTTAATGTTGCAGCTGATTGTGGTATATTTTGCACCATATTATATTTTGGGCTTGAAAATTAGTTCTGCCTATCGTTTTATAGCGGTTATTATCGCTTTTTCTATTAATTATGCTGCATATTTTGCAGAAATTTATCGCTCAGGAATTGAATCTATGCCGTTAGGACAGTATGAGGCGGCAAAAGTATTGGGATATACAAAAATGCAAACATTTTTTAAGATTATCTTTCCACAAGTAGTCAAACGTATTTTACCAACAGTAACTAATGAAACGATTACCTTAGTAAAAGATACTTCTTTAGCCTTTGTCATTGCAGTAGCAGAAATGTTTACATTGGCAAAACAAATTAGTGCAAAAGAAACATCTATTATGCCTCTTATGATAGCAGGTGTATTCTATTTTATTTTTAACTATGCAGTAGCATTTTTTATGGAATATGTAGAAAAGAAAGCAGATTATTATAAGTAGAAAAATAATTATTGTTAGTTAGTAACAGTAAAAAAGGGCATGAAACGAGAAGTGAGATTTTCATACTACTTTGAGAAAGGTGTGGTATTAAAGATGGAATTACTAAGAATTAATAATATGAAGAAAACATTTGGACAATTAGAGGTCATTAAAGATATCTCCTTGTCAGTAAATGAGGGAGAGGTTGTTTCTATCATCGGTCCTTCCGGTTCGGGAAAATCGACGCTCTTACGTTGTGCTACCATGTTGGAACAGATGGATGGTGGAGATTTGATTTATGTGGGAGAATATGCAGCAAAAGAGGAAAACGGAACATGTCTATATGCATCTAAATCTGAATTGAAAGGAATTTGCAAGAATTTTGGTCTTGTATTTCAAAATTTTAATTTATTTCCTCATTATAGTGTGTTGAAAAATATCATTGATGCACCTATGAGTGTAGACAAAGTGCCTAAAAAAGAAGCTGAAGAGAGAGCTATCAAATTATTAAAACAATTGGGATTAGAAGATAAAAAGGATGCTTATCCATTCCAGTTGTCGGGAGGACAACAGCAACGTGTATCTATTGCAAGAGCCCTTGCGTTACAACCTAAAATATTATTTTTTGATGAACCTACATCGGCTCTTGATCCAGAGTTAACAGGAGAGGTTCTAAAGGTTATCAAACAATTAGCAGCGGAGCATATGACTATGATTATAGTGACTCATGAGATGCAGTTTGCCAAGGAGCTTTCTGACCGAATTATTTTTATGGAAGGTGGTGTGATTGTATCTCAAGGGACGCCAGAAGAAATATTTGCTACAGAAAATAGTAGAGTAAAAGAATTTATTGGTAAATTTGTGGGTTGATTTCTTGCGTCTCATATAATATAATTCTCATGGAGTATTGTGTAAAGAAAGGGATGGATATTAAAGATGAAAAAAGTAGAACAACTTTATGAAGGAAAAGCGAAAAAGGTATTTACGACAGAAGATCCAGATGTAGTAATTGTTGATTATAAAGATGACGCAACAGCATTCAACGGTGAAAAAAAAGGAACAATCGTTGGAAAAGGTGTTATCAATAACCGTATGAGCAATCATGTATTTAAAATGTTAGAAACAAAAGGTGTTCCAACTCATCTTGTTGAAGAATTAAGCGATAGAGAAACAGCAGTTAAAAAAGTAGATATCGTTCCATTAGAAGTAATTATTCGTAATGTAGCAGCTGGAAGTTTTTCGAAAAGATTAGGTGTTCCAGAAGGCACTTTATTAAAAATACCTACTATCGAATTTAGTTATAAAAATGATGATTTAGGGGATCCACTTATCAATGATCACTTTGCAGTAGCATTGGAATTAGCAACTTGGGAAGAAATTGAAATTATCAAAAAATACGCATTTACAGTAAATGATGTATTAAAAGAATATTTCTTACAAGCAGATATTAAGTTGATCGACTTTAAAATTGAATTTGGTCGTTTCCATGGAGAAATTTTATTGGCTGATGAAACAAGCCCTGACACATGTAGATTATGGGATGTGAATACCAATGAAAAATTGGATAAAGATCGTTTCCGTAGAGATATGGGTAATGTAGAAGAAGCATACCAAGAAGTATTCAAACGTTTAGGTTTAGCATAAAATTCAAATAAAAGTGGGGCATTGAGTTAATATAATTCAGTGCCCATTTGTGCTTATTTTAATATGATACTTTTGGAAGAGGAGATAGATAGTAGAATGCAGGATAATGTATTTATACAAGAAGAATTAGAAGATAATTTAAAAGAAGAATGTGGCGTTTTCGGAATGTATGACTTTGATGGAGGAAATGTTGCAACCACTGTTTATTATGGCTTATTAGCCTTACAACATAGAGGACAGGAAAGCTGCGGTATTGCTGTTAGTGATACCAATGGACCAAAAGGAAAAGTATTAAGCCATAAAGATATGGGATTAGTAAATGAAAGTTTTGCGCCTGATACCATGGATAAATTAGTGGGTGATATTGGTGTGGGACATGTTAGATATTCTACAGCAGGAAGTTCTACAAGAGAAAATGCACAACCATTAGTATTAAATTATGTAAAGGGTACATTAGGTCTTGCACATAATGGTAACTTAATAAATGCCTTAGAGCTACGTAAAGAATTAGAGTACACAGGTGCTATTTTTCAAACAACTATTGATTCAGAAGTCATTGCATATCATATTGCAAGAGAACGATTGAATTCAAAAACTGTAGAAGAGGCTGTGGGACGTGCTATGCATAAAATAAAGGGTGCCTATGCCTTGGTTGTGATGTCTCCAAGAAAATTAATTGGGGCAAGGGATCCTTTCGGTTTTCGTCCATTGTGTATTGGAAGAAGAGACAATGCTTATGTTTTAGCATCTGAATCCTGTGCATTAGATACAATTGGGGCAACCTTTGTACGTGATGTATTACCAGGAGAAATCGTTACAATTTCAAAGGAAAAAGGCATTGAATCGGAACAGATGGATTACAGTCCGGAAAAGGTTATTCATTCAGATACTAGTAACTGTATTACAGAGAAAGAGCAGGCTAGATGTGTATTTGAATATATTTATTTTGCGAGACCAGACAGTAGCATAGATGGTGTTGGCGTTTATAATTCAAGAATGAAAGCAGGAAAATTCTTGGCTATGGATTCAGGTGTAGAAGCAGATTTAGTAGTCGGTGTTCCAGAATCAGGAAATTGTGCGGCTATGGGATATGCCCTAGAATCAAAGATTCCATATGGTATCGCTTTTATCAAGAATGCTTACGTAGGACGTACTTTTATTAAACCAAAGCAAAAAAGCAGAGAAAGCAGTGTACAAGTAAAATTAAATGCATTGCGAGAAGCAGTTGATGGAAAACGTGTTATCATGATAGATGATTCTATTGTACGTGGAACAACATCGGATCGTATTGTAAAAATGCTTCGAGATGCAGGAGCAAAAGAAGTCCATGTAAGAGTTAGTTCACCTCCATTTTTATGGCCTTGTTATTTTGGAACAGATGTACCTGCAAGAGACCAATTGATTGCATATAATCGTAGTGTAGAAGAAATTCGTCAGGTGATCGGAGCAGATTCATTAGCTTATTTAGAAATTAATCGTTTAGAAGAAATTGTAGATAATCTTGGAATTTGTAAAGGGTGTTTCACAGGTGAATATCCTATGGATCCGCCTGATGATGATATTAGAGGGGAATTTGACGAATAGTTAATCCACACATAATTAAGAAAATACAATTTGAATAATAGAAACGATGATCATAAAAAATATAAAGGGAGAATACTTATGAGCACAGATAAATATATAAGCCCGTTATCGGAAAGATATGCAAGCAAGGAAATGCAATATATATTTTCGCCAGATATGAAATTTAGAACATGGAGAAAATTATGGATTGCCTTAGCAGAAACAGAAAAAGAATTAGGATTACCTATTACACAGGAACAAATTGATGAATTGAAAGCATTTGCAGATGATATCAATTATGATGTGGCAAAAGCACGTGAAAAAGAAGTTCGTCATGATGTTATGAGCCATGTGTATGCTTATGGTGTACAATGCCCAAGTGCAAAAGGAATCATTCATTTAGGTGCAACATCTTGTTACGTTGGAGATAATACAGATATTATCGTGATGACAGAAGCATTACATTTGGTAAAGAAGAAATTAGTGAATGTAATTGCTGAATTAGCAGTATTTGCAGATAAATATAAAGACTTACCAACCTTAGCATTTACTCATTTTCAGCCAGCACAACCAACTACAGTTGGAAAGAGAGCAGCCCTTTGGATGCAAGAGTTTTATTTGGATTTAGAAGAATTAGATTTTACTATTTCTACCATGAAATTACTTGGCTCGAAAGGAACAACGGGAACACAAGCATCTTTCTTAGAATTATTTGATGGTAACCATGAAGTGATTGATCAAATCGATCCTATGATTGCGAAAAAAATGGGATTTGCTGATTGTTATCCAGTTTCTGGACAAACTTATTCGAGAAAAATTGATACTAGAGTATTAAATGTGTTAGCGGGAATTGCAGCTAGTGCTACAAAAATGTCTAATGATATTCGTTTGTTACAACATTTAAAAGAAGTAGAAGAACCTTTTGAGAAGTCTCAAATTGGATCTTCAGCCATGGCATATAAAAGAAATCCTATGAGAAGTGAGAGAATTGCATCCTTAGGTCGTTACGTTATGGTAGATGCCATGAATCCAGCGATTACCTCAGCTACACAGTGGTTTGAAAGAACTCTTGATGATTCTGCAAATAAACGTTTATCAGTACCAGAAGGCTTTTTAGCAACAGATGGAATCCTTGATTTGTGTCTCAATGTAGTGGATGGTTTGGTGGTATATCCTAAAGTAATTGAAAAACGTTTGATGAGTGAACTTCCATTTATGGCAACTGAAAATATTATGATGGATGCGGTAAAGGCCGGTGGAGATCGTCAAGAGCTTCACGAAAAAATCAGAACACTTTCTATGGAAGCAGGAAAAAATGTGAAAGTAGAAGGAAAAGAAAATAATTTATTAGAATTAATTGCAGCAGATTCTGCCTTTAATATGACATTGGAAGATTTACAAAAAACCATGGATCCTTCAAAATATGTAGGACGTTCTAAAGAACAAGTTACAGCATATCTTGAAAAGGTTATCAATCCCTTGTTAAAAGAAAATGAAAGTTTATTAGGCGTGAAAGCAGAAATTAATGTATAGAAGCAAGAAATAAAGAAAGGTTTGGTGGTTTATATGGTAAAAGCAGTAGTTGGAGCTAATTGGGGTGATGAAGGAAAAGGCAAGATTACAGATATGATAGCGGAACAAGCAGATATTATTGTTCGTTTTCAAGGAGGAGCAAATGCAGGTCATACTATCGTAAATAATTATGGGAAATTTGCATTACACACACTTCCATCGGGAGTATTTTATGATCATACAACAAGTGTGATTGGAAATGGTGTAGCACTTAATATTCCTGTGTTATTTGAAGAAATTAAATCTATTACAGATAGAGAAGTGCCAATGCCTAAAATCTTAGTGTCTGACAGAGCACAAATAGTAATGCCATATCATATTTTATTTGATGCTTATGAAGAAGAAAGATTAGGTGGAAAATCTTTCGGTTCTACAAAATCAGGAATTGCACCTTTTTACTCAGACAAATATGCAAAAATTGGATTCCAAGTAAGTGAGTTATTTGATGATGAATTATTGGAAGAAAAAGTGGAACGTATTTGTGAAATGAAAAACTGTTTGTTAGAGCATATGTATCACAAACCACTTTTAGATCCAAATGAATTGTTAGCTACATTAAAGGAATATAAAGAAATGGTTGCACCATACGTATGTGATGTATCATTATACTTAAATAAAGCAATCAAAGAAGGAAAAACGATTCTTTTAGAAGGACAGTTAGGTACTTTAAAAGATCCAGATCACGGTATTTATCCAATGGTAACATCTTCTTCTACTTTAGCAGCTTATGGTGCTATAGGAGCAGGTATCCCACCTTATGAAATCAAAGAAGTAATCACTGTTTGTAAAGCATATTCTTCAGCTGTAGGAGCAGGTGCCTTTGTTTCTGAAATTTTCGGAGAAGAAGCAGATGAATTACGCCGTAGAGGTGGTGATGGCGGTGAATATGGTGCTACAACAGGTCGTCCACGCCGTATGGGATGGTTCGACTGTGTGGCTTCTAAATATGGCTGTCGTCTTCAAGGAACTACAGATGTAGCATTTACTGTACTTGATGTGCTTGGTTATTTAGAAGAATTGCCAGTATGTGTGGGTTATGAAATCAATGGAGAAGTAACAACAGAATTCCCAGTAACAGCCTTACTTGAAAAAGCAAAACCAGTATTGGAAACATTGCCTGGTTGGGGTGTTGAAATTAGAGGAATTAAAACATATGAAGAGCTTCCAGAAAACTGCAGAAAGTATATTGAATTCGTGGAAGAACAAATTGGATATCCAATTACTATGATTTCAAATGGACCAGGAAGAAATGATATTATTTACAGAACAAGCAAATTAAGCAAGTAGGTTCGAAATAAGATTGTTATTCAGAAATCTCTCAAGGCAAGTTCAATATGTTTTGAGAGATTTTACATGTACTATTTTATGATTTCTATCATAAAACATAAATTAGATAACTAGAAAGAATGGGACAAAAGTGCAACAATTAAGAAAAGGTTTACAAGATGGTATCCCTATTGGATTAGGGTATTTATCTGTGTCGTTTACGTTTGGTATTATTTCAGTATCCTATGGTTTGACCTGGTGGCAAACCTTATTAATTTCAATGACTAATATGACATCGGCAGGCCAATTCGCAGGTGTCAGTATTATGGCATCTATGGGGACTTATGTTGAAATGGCGTTGACACAATTCATTATTAATTTGCGATATTCTCTTATGTCAGTTTCACTATCACAAAAGGTGAATCATAATTTTAAGGGGATCTATAGATGGTTGTTAGGATTTGGAATTACCGATGAAGTGTTTGCAGTGGCTATTGGACAAAAAGGAAAAATAGGTAAGTCTTATGTTTTGGGCTTGATCATTACTCCTTATATAGGGTGGACAATGGGTACCTTATTAGGAGCTATCTTTGGAAATATTTTGCCAGAAATGGTAAGTAGTGCTTTAGGTATCGCCTTATACGGCATGTTTATTGCTATTATGGTACCACCAGCAAAAGAAAATAAAAGTATCGCAATTGTTATTTTGATTGCAGTGTTTATGAGTTGTTGTTTTCAATGGATACCAGTATTAAAAAAAGTATCAGTAGGATTCGTTGTTATTATTTGTGGAGTAGTGGCTTCGATAATAGGAGCTATTCTATATCCTATCGCAGGAGAAGAACAGTTGCAGAAAGAAGTAGAAGAATAGGGAGATTGATAAGTGTGGTTACAGATCACGTGTGAACTGTAATGCTTAGAAAGGAAGAGATGATAGAACTTAGAATATATTTTATATATTTGGCGATTATGGCTATTGTAACATATCTGTTACGAGCGGTTCCGTTTGCATTAGTAAAGGAAAAAGTTGAAAATCCTTTTCTTTTATCGGTGTTAGCATATATCCCTTATGCTGTTTTAGGAGCAATGACTTTTCCAGCGATTCTTTATGCTACTGCTTCTATATTATCTGGTGCAGTAGGATTGCTGGTAGCAATTGTAATGGCTTATAGAGGAAGAAGTTTATTACAAGTGGCATTGGGAGGCTGTATGGCAGTTTTTATGGTGGAAGTACTCTGTATGTATTTATAGGGAAGAAATATCACTATAGTTACAGTTCATACATGACCTGTAACTAACTATTTGGTGCGCTTCTGAATAGTTACCATAGGCTATGAAGTAATTGTAGAAAGGTGTTAGGATAGATGGAAAATATAGAAAAACCTCATAAAAGGCGTGTCCGATACAAAGGAACACATCCTAAAAAATATGAGGAAAAGTATAAAGAGTTGTCACCAGAAAAATATGCAGATACCATCCAGAAGGTGATACAAAAAGGCAGTACGCCAGCAGGTATGCATATTTCCATCTGTGTCAAGGAACTGATGGATTTTTTGCAGATTAAACCTGGACAAAAAGGTTTAGATGCTACCTTAGGGTATGGTGGTCACACACGAGAAATGGTACAAAGATTGCAGGGGCAAGGACATATGTATGCCTTAGACATAGACCCTATTGAAATTGTCAAAACTAGAGAGAGGTTGAAACAATTAGGATATGGAGAAGAAATATTAACCATTATTCAAAAGAATTTTGCCTATATTGATGAGGTGGCAAAAGAACATGGTCCTTTTGATTTTATGATGGCAGATTTAGGTGTTTCTTCTATGCAAATCGATAATCCAGAGAGAGGGTTTTCTTATAAAATAAAAGGTCCCTTAGATTTAAGATTGAATCCAGAAAAGGGTATTTCGGCTGCGAAACGTTTACAGACTGTCAGTATCAGTGAATTAACTGGTATGTTGTTAGAAAATGCAGATGAAGTGTATGCAGAAGAGATTGCAGAAGGTATTGTGTCTAGTATCAAAAATGGAAAATCCATTGAAACTACCACCCAGCTTAAGAATGTTATAGAAGAGGCTTTGTTAGGCATCAAAGAAATCAAGTATTTAAATGCTACAAAGCAAAAGGAAGCTGTGAAAAAATCTTGTCAAAGATGTTTTCAGGCATTACGTATTGACGTGAATAGTGAGTTTGAAGTTTTATATCAATTGTTAGAAAAGATTCCTGAGGTATTAGCGAAAGATGGGAGAGTAGCCATTCTTACTTTTCACTCGGGGGAGGATAGATTGGTAAAAAAATCTTTTAAGGAATTGTATAAAGCAGGAATATATAAAGAGATTGCAACTGAAGTGATTCGTCCATTGCCAGAGGAATGTGCTACAAATCCTAGAGCGAAGTCAACGAAAATGCGTTGGGCGATTAAAGCATAAAGAATAGATGGAGGGAAATAGAATGCAACATTTTGATAGTGATTATATGGAAGGTGCTCATCCTAAGATTTTAGAAAAATTAATGGAAACTAATATGGAAAAAACATCAGGTTATGGTACAGATGCCTATTGTGAGAGTGCGGCAAATAAAATAAAGGTAGCGTGTAATAATCAAGAGTTAGATGTTTATTTTTTAGTAGGTGGCACCCAGACAAATGCAACGGTAATTGATACTTTTTTGCGTTCTTATGAGGGTGTGATAGCAGCTACAACAGGACATATCAGTGTACATGAGGCTGGTGCGATCGAATTCTGTGGGCACAAAGTGCTAACCCTTCCCCATACACTAGGAAAGATTGCAGCGGCAGATGTAGAAGAATATTTTGAAATTTTCAATGCAGATGGAAGCAATAGCCATATGGTTTCTCCAGGTATGGTTTATATTTCTCATCCAACAGAATATGGAACATTATATACAAAAGAGGAATTAGAAGCTATGTCAGCAGTTTGTAAAAAACATAATATACCTTTGTTTTTAGATGGTGCTAGACTAGGTTACGGGCTGGCAGCAAAGGGGACAGATGTAACGTTAGAGTTGATTGCAAGTCTATGTGATGCTTTTTATATTGGAGGCACAAAGGTAGGGGCTTTGTTTGGCGAAGCAGTGGTCATCAGTAATAAAGAAAGATTTTCTCATTTTATTACCATCATGAAACAGCATGGTGCTTTATTAGCGAAAGGCAGAATGTTAGGTATTCAATTTGATGTATTGTTTACAGATGATTTATATGGAGAAATTTCTGCCTATGGTATTGCTATGGCAGAAAAACTAAAAAAGGGATTAGTAGAAAAAGGATGTGAATTTTATTTGGAATCTCCTACCAATCAACAATTTATTATTATAGAGAATACAAAAATGGAAGAATTATCAAAAGATGTTACGTTTACATTCTGGGAAAGATATGATGATACCCATAGCGTGATTCGTTTTGTTACCAGTTGGGCAACAAAGGCAGAAGATATTGATGTTTTAATAGGGCTATTAGATTGATAATATAAAGTAACTGTGAAATCAAAGATAGTGGTTTTCAGAATAGGTTATCATGTGGTACAATGTGAGTAGTAGGTTATAATCATAAAAGAGTGACAACGTTCGTTATTTTTTACAGTGTAGCCGTAAAAGTAACAGAATTTTATAGAATACGTAAAGTTGGAGGGAAGCATGTGTAAGATAAAACAGTATATCAGTCTATATATGATAGGATTACTATGTTTCTTGACAGGATGTGGAACAGGGACAACAGAAAGTGAAAACATAGAATTAGCGATGCAATCTATTACATCTTATGATTATGAAGTGGCATTAGATTATTTGGAAGTAGCTGTTGTACAAGGTGAAGATTTACAAGAAATTGCTAGAGGTCGAGGTCTAGCATATATGGGATTGGGACAGTATGAGGAAGCCATTACTTATTTAGAAGGAGCTCTTGCATATAGCGATCAATACATTGATGAAATAGATTATGATATCAATTATTATTTAGCAGTTGCTTATTTCAAAGCAGGACAGTTTGTAGATGCAAATGATACATATGCGGCAATTATCGCAATGAAACCAAAAGAGGAATCTACGTATTATTTGCGAGGAATCGTTAAGTTAGAATTAGGATTGGCGGAAGAAGCACTAGCAGATTTTCAAGAAGCGATTACGTTATCAGGCGACAATATAGAAAGAATGATAGATATATTTTGTGTGTTGACCGAGTATGGAGAAACAGATAATGCTAGTATTATTTTAGAAGAAGCTATGGCAGCAGATCAAAATAAGATGTCTGATTTTGAAAAAGGGAAGATTTATTTTTATTTAGAAGATTATGAAGAAGCTAGAATTGCTTTAGAAAAAGTCAAAGATACAGAAGGCGTAGAGGCAGTCTATTATTTAGGAAAAACATATGAGGTGTTAGGTGATTATAATTATGCGCTAAGTGTATATAATAATTATTTATCTGAAAATACTGAAGATGCCACTATTTATAATCAATTAGGATTGTGTCAAATGATGTTAGGAGATTATCAAGCTGCGTTAACTGCATTTCAAGCAGCATTGGCTATAGAGGGAAGTGGATTGACACAAAGCTTAAAATATAATGAAATTATTTGTTATGAATATTTAGGTGAATTTGCCCAAGCGACAGTGTTGATGAAAACGTATTTAACCACATATCCAAATGATGCAGACGCAATGAGAGAGTATGAGTTTTTGCAAACTAGATAATGATAAAAATTTTTATGGCGAGAGGAATGAGAAAAGATGATAAACAAATTAGTACAGAAAATTCAAAAGACCAATGCACCAATTGTAGTAGGATTAGATCCAATGATGAAATTTATTCCAGCACATATTACAAAGGCAGCTTTTGCAGAATTTGGGGAAACATTAGAAGGTGCAGCAGAAGCTATTTGGCAATATAACAAAGTCATTGTAGATAGTATCTGCGATTTGATTCCAGCGGTGAAGCCTCAAATTGCTATGTATGAGCAATTTGGTATACCAGGATTGGTAGCATTCAAGAAAACAGTGGATTATTGTAAATCAAAAGATCTAGTTGTAATAGGTGATATTAAAAGAGGAGATATTGGTTCTACTTCAGAAGCATATGCTGTTGGACATTTGGGAAAAGTACAAGTAGGCAGTAATTTTTATTATGGATTTGATGAAGACTTTGCAACAGTGAATCCATATTTAGGTTCAGATGGAGTGAATCCATTTGTGAAAGTATGTAAAGAAGAGAAAAAGGGATTGTTTATTCTTGTAAAAACATCTAATCCAAGCAGTGGAGAATTTCAAGATCAATTAGTTGATGGTAGACCATTGTATGAATTGGTTGGTGAAAAGGTGGCTCAGTGGGGAGAAGACTGTATGGGCGATGACTATAGTTATATCGGTGCTGTAGTAGGTGCTACTTATCCAGAAATGGGAAAAGTACTTAGAAAAATTATGCCAAAGAGCTTTATTTTAGTACCAGGCTATGGTGCACAAGGAGGAAAGGGTGCGGATTTAGTACATTTCTTTAATGAAGATGGATTAGGAGCTATTGTGAATTCTTCTCGAGGAATTATCGCGGCACATCAGCAAGCACAATATGCAGCATTTGGAGAATTGAACTTTGGGGATGCATCGAGACAAGCAGTGATTGATATGCAACAAGATATTGCTGGAGCACTTGTGAATAGATAATAGGTTGATAAAAAGGAGAAATTGTCAAAATGGAACAATACAAACAAGAGTTTATAGAATTTATGGTAGAATCAAATGTATTAAAATTTGGAGAATTTACGTTAAAAAGTGGAAGAAAATCACCATTTTTTATGAATGCAGGGGCTTATGTAACAGGTTCACAGCTTCGTAAACTAGGCGAATATTATGCAAAAGCAATTCATGACCAATATGGAGATGATTTTGATGTACTATTTGGTCCAGCATATAAAGGAATTCCTTTAAGTGTAGCAACTACAATTGCTTTTAGTGAATTATATGGCAAAGAAATTCGTTATTGTTCTAATAGAAAAGAAGTGAAAGATCATGGAGACACTGGGATTTTATTAGGAAGCTCTATGAAAGATGGAGACAGAGTTGTAATTATTGAAGATGTGACAACATCTGGAAAATCAATCGAAGAAACATTTCCTGTTATCAAAGCTCAAGGCAATGTAGAAATCGTTGGACTTATGGTTTCTCTCAATCGAATGGAAAAAGGAAAAGGCACAAAGAGTGCATTAGATGAAATCAAAGAGTTATATGGTTTTGAAGCAAATGCAATTGTATCTATGGCGGAAGTTACAGAATATTTATACAATAAACCTTGTAATGGAACGATTTTGATTGATGATACAATTAAAGCGGCAATTGATGCATATTATGTACAGTATGGCGTTTCATAGAGAGATATCTTTAGACCAATAAGTACTTGCTAGACTTTAGGGAAGTAATGGATATTAGTGTGAATTTCTATATCGGAAGTGGAGGAAGTGTATGAAAGAAAAATTATATAAAACCATGACAAGTGCAGGGGCATTGAATATTTCATTAGGAATTTTAAGTCTTGTGGCGGGAATTACTTGTGGTACATTGCTTATTATCAGTGGTGCAAAATTATTAACAGGTAAGAGTAAAATTTTATTTTAAACTCAGTATGGACATTCTGTAAAAGCAGAGTGTCCATTTGTAGATTTTTTGCGATGATATATATAAATATTGATGGAAGGAATCAACCATGGAACGGAAGCGAGGTTATATTTTTACTGATAAAAAATATACTAAAAAAAGTATTATGTCTACAGTATTAGGCATCATTGCTATGATATCTGTAATTTGTGCTATTTATTTTACTTATGAGAATAATGGACAGGCAACTGACAATTATGGAGTTGTAGGTTTGATGATTGTGATTTATAGCATAATTGGTTGGATATTGGGTATTCTTGCCAGGGTGGAAAAAGAACAGTTTTATTTGTTTTCCCATATAGGAATCATATTAAATACTTGTAATATTATAGGGATAAGCTATGTTATATATATGGGTATTCATTATTAGAAAGGTTGTAGGTTGAAAAATAAAATTTTTCAACCGGCAATTTGTCTCTTACGACAAATCCTTTCCTAAAAGGAAAGGATTATAAGTTGCCAGACTGAGAGAAAGTGAAGGTTGTTAATATGCTAGAACGATATGAACTATCGATTGATAGAATCAAGGAGATTCAAACAGAGGAAATCCTTACGGGAAATATAAGAGATTATTTTGTAACTGTAGCAAAATTTATAGAGGGAATAGAAGAAACGTTACAGTTTATCAAAGAATCTAAAATAGAAGAATGTACACTAGAAGAATTACAAGATCGAAATCATAAATTATATGAAGATGTATTACCAGACAGATATGAGGCTAGTTATGCGAACCCTACTTATGCAGTTGCTAAGTTGGGCGAAGAGTATGGGCAAATGTTATCTTTCTTATATGCAGAATTACGTGGATTGATTGGATATGTGTATGAACAAGACCTGTTTAATATGACTATTCGCATGGAATTGTTTTTGGAAATTTATCATAGTTTTATTTATGAACAAAAGGAAAATAAAAGATTTCCAAAGGCTGAGGAAATTAAAGAGACAATATATTGGTTTGTATGTGATTATGCAGAAGATATGATGGAAGATAATGTAGCTAATTCTTTTGATCCTAAGAGGGATTTTGCTTATCAAATCATTATGAATAGTGATTTGTCAGATTGTAAATATCTATATCAATTTGGAGAGTATATTACAGAAAATGAATTGCAGATGGCAACATATATGAGTCAGTTACCAGAGGAGAAAGTGAAACTGATGGCAGATACTTATACACAGGGGTATCAACTTGGATTTGCTGCCACACAAAAGGATATTACCATAAAAAATACTGTTGGAATTCGTTATTTTATTGGAATGGAACGAATGATCAAGGCTGCCATTGCGAACTTTAAAGAAATGGGATTGACACCCGTGATTACGAGAGCACATGTTAGCGTAATCAATGGAAGAAATTTAAAGAAAAATGGTTATTATGGAGCCATTGCCAATAAGCAATTTGAATATGATCATGAATATGATAAAACTTTGTTTTTTGATAAACAATGTATGAATCGTAGATTAGAGGCATATAAGAGTGCTTTAGAGTTATATAAAAAGCAAGCCAATGATATGGGCGGACCAGCAGTCATACAAGATTTTGGGGCAACTCCTTTTGTGCCTGTGAATAAAAAAGAAAATCTAGTTATGAGTGAAGAAGGACAAAAAAATCTAGTAGAGTTTGCCTCTAAATCAGGTGCTTTGATTAACGAGTATGTAAAAGGGGAAGAAAGAAGTTTTACCATTATTGCTTTTCCAGTACCAGCAATAGGAGAAAATTTCACTGAAATTTTTGATGAAATCATTAAAATTAATACTTTAAATTATCAATTGTATCAAGGGATTCAACAGACGATTATAGACACCTTGGATCAAGCAGAGTATGTAATTGTGAAAGGGGCAGGAAATAATAAAACAGATTTGAAGATTCAACTGTGGAAATTGCAAAATCCTGAAAAGGAAACGATTTTTGAAAATTGTGTCGCAGATGTAAATATACCAGTTGGAGAAGTATTTACTTCGCCTGTTTTAAAAGGAACAACAGGAATCTTACATGTAACAAAGGTGTTTTTAAATGAATTGGAATACAGAGATTTGGAGTTAGAATTTACAGATGGTATGGTGACAGATTATTCTTGTAAGAATTTTGATACCCAAGAAGAAAACAAAAAATATATAAAAGAAAATGTTTTGTACCATCATGATACGCTACCAATGGGTGAGTTTGCTATTGGAACAAATACAAGAGCATATGTAGCTGCGAAAAAATACCAAATAGAAGATATTTTGCCAATCCTTATCGCAGAGAAAATGGGACCACATTTTGCTATCGGAGATACGTGTTATTCCCACGAGGAAGATATGACAACATATAATCCTGACGGAAAAGCTATTGTGGCAAGAGAAAATGAAGTGTCATCACAAAGAAATATAGATATCAGGAAGGCATATTTGAATTGTCATACAGATATTACGATTCCATATGATGAATTGGACGTAGTGATTGCAGTGACAGAAAATAAAAAAGAAATAAAAATTATTGAAAAAGGACGATTTGTATTAAAAGGTTGTGAAGAATTGAATAAGCCCTTTGACGAATGAAAAAAAGTTTAGTACACTATAGGATGTGAAAGTGAGTTATGAACAGTAAGAAAGAGAAAAGATTTTAGGAGGAGTTAGAAAAATGGCACAAGTAGGAATTGTAATGGGTAGTGATTCAGATATGAAAGTAATGGCAAAGGCGGCAGATGTTTTAGAGGAATTGGGAGTTTCTTATGAAATGACAATTATTTCTGCTCATAGAGAACCGGATGTATTTTTTGAATATGCAAAATCAGCAGAAGAAAAAGGATTTAAAGTGATGATTGCAGGAGCAGGTATGGCAGCCCATCTACCAGGTATGTGTGCAGCTATTTTCCCAATGCCAGTAATTGGTATTCCAATGCATACTACATCTTTAGGTGGAGTTGATTCTTTATATTCTATCGTACAGATGCCATCTGGAATTCCAGTAGCAACTGTGGCAATCAATGGTGGAGCAAACGCAGGTATTTTAGCAGCTAAAATTCTAGCTACATCTGATGCAGATTTATTAGCAAGATTAAAAGATTATAGTAAAAGCATGCTAGAAGCAGTACAAGAAAAAGATGCAAGATTACAAGAAGTGGGTTACAAAAATTATTAGAAAATACACATACAATAGAGGAACTAGCACTTTATCTCTGAAGGAGTAAATCCTTTTCCAAAGGAAAAGGATTACAAGCTGCTAGACTAAGAGAAAGGGACGGTTATTAGAATGGATTACAAAAACGCAGGAGTTGATATTGAAGCAGGCTATAAATCAGTAGAATTGATGAAAGAACATGTAAAACAAACTATGAGAGCAGAAGTGCTAGGAGGTCTCGGTGGTTTTTCGGGTGCATTTTCTATGGAAAAATTTAAAGACATGGAAAAACCTACACTAGTATCTGGTACAGATGGTGTTGGAACAAAGTTAAAATTAGCATTTCTTTTAGATAAACATGACACCATTGGAATTGATTGTGTAGCTATGTGTGTGAATGATATTGCATGTGCAGGTGGAGAACCATTATTTTTCTTAGACTATATTGCATGTGGTAAAAACTTTCCAGATAAGATTGCAACCATTGTAAAAGGTGTAGCAGATGGTTGTATTCAATCAAATGCAGCATTAATTGGTGGAGAAACAGCAGAAATGCCAGGATTTTATCCAGAAGATGAATATGATTTGGCAGGATTTGCAGTTGGTGTAGTAGATGAAAAAGATTTAATTACAGGAAAAGACTTGGCAGCAGGAGATGTATTGATTGGTATGGAGTCTTCAGGTGTACATAGCAATGGATTTTCATTGGTGCGTAAAGTCTTTGATATGACAAAAGAAAGTTTAGAAACATATTATGATGAATTGGGTAGCACATTAGGGGAAGCATTGATTGCACCTACTAAAATTTATGTAAAAGCATTGCGCAGTATCAAAGAAGCAGGGGTAACTATCAAAGCTTGTAGCCATATTACAGGTGGTGGATTCTATGAAAACATTCCAAGAATGTTACCAGAAGGTATGCATGCTATGGTGAAAAAAGATAGTTATGATGTGCCAGCTATTTTTAAATTAATGCAAAAAACAGGAAATATAGAAGAAGAAATGATGTATAATACTTATAATATGGGAATTGGAATGTTAATGGCAGTAAAACCAGAAGACGTAACAAAAACAATGGAAGCAATTCAAGCATCAGGTGAGGTGGCATATCAAGTAGGTGTCATTGAATCAGGTGAAAAAGGAGTTACCTTATGCTAAGAATCTTAGTATGTGTATCAGGTGGTGGAACCAATTTGCAGGCTATTATAGATGGTATCGAAAACGATACTATCTGTAATACAGAAATTGTTGGAGTTATTGCAAATAATGAAAATGCATATGGACTAGAACGAGCTAGGCAAGTAGGTGTACCAGCAATTTCTATTATGCCGAAATCATTTTCTACAAGGGAAGAATTTCATGAAGTATTTTTAGATAAAGTGAATGAAATAAAGCCAGATTTAATTGTCCTTGCAGGATTCTTAGTGACCATTCCTGAAAAAATGATTGCACAGTACAGAAATCGTATTATTAATATTCATCCATCTTTAATTCCATCTTTTTGTGGCGTGGGATATTATGGATTGAAAGTACATGAAGGGGCTTTGAAGCGTGGCGTAAAGGTTTCAGGTGCAACTGTTCATTTTGTAGATGAAGGTACTGATACGGGGCCTATCCTATTACAAAAAGCAGTAGAAGTAAAAGCAGGGGACACACCTCAAATATTGCAGAAACGCATTATGGAAGAAGCTGAGTGGATTATTCTACCGCAGGCTATTGATATGATTGCAAAAAAGGAAATTGTGATAGGCTAGTGATGTGAAATCGTAGCATTTTGTTGGATGTGGATATTCGTTGATCGTAAATAAAACTGTAGAAAGAAGGTAACTGAACAGATGAAAGTGTTGATAGTAGGAAGTGGCGGTAGAGAACATGCCATTGCACATAGTGTATCAAAAAGCAGTAGTGTATCAAAAATTTATTGTGCACCAGGAAATGCAGGCATTGGTCAACTAGCGGAATGTGTAGATATTGGAGCTATGGAATTTGATAAAATCGTTACATTTTCTAAAGAAAAAGAAATAGATTTTGTAATTGTTGGTATGGATGATCCACTCGTTGGTGGATTGATTGACGAATTAGAGTGTGCAGGTATTCGTGCTTTCGGACCAAGAAAAAATGCTGCTATCTTAGAAGGAAGTAAAGCATTTTCAAAAGATTTGATGAAAAAATACAATATTCCAACGGCAGCTTATGAAAATTTCACAGATCCAGAGGAAGCCATTACTTATTTGAAAACATCAAAATATCCAATTGTATTGAAAGCAGATGGTTTGGCTTTGGGAAAAGGTGTTTTGATATGTAATACCTATGAAGAAGCGGTAGAAGGTGTACAATCCATTATGTTAAATAAACAGTTTGGTAGTGCGGGAAATAGGATGGTAGTGGAAGAATTTATGATAGGAAGAGAAGTTTCAGTGCTTTCTTTTGTAGATGGAAAAACAATTAAGACTATGACTTCAGCCCAAGATCATAAACGAGCAGGTGATGGTGATACTGGACTGAATACAGGCGGTATGGGTACTTTCTCACCAAGTCCTTTTTATACAGAAGAAGTAGATGCTTTTTGTAAAAAATATGTATACCAGGCTACTGTGGATGCTATGGCAGAAGAGGGTAGAGAGTTTAAAGGAATTATATTCTTTGGATTGATGTTGACAAGTGAAGGACCTAAAGTTTTAGAATATAATGCACGTTTCGGAGATCCAGAAGCACAAGTTGTGTTGCCAAGGATGAAGAATGATATTATGGAAGTTTTAGAGGCATGTGTAGATGGAACACTTGAACAAATAGACTTACAGTTTGAAGATAATGCAGCAGTTTGTGTGGTGTTGGCATCAGACGGATATCCAGTCTCTTACGAAAAAGAGAAGGTCATTGTAGGTCTTGAGAATTTTGTCAATAAAGAAGACTATTATTGTTTTCATGCAGGAACGAAAAATAGTGATAAAGGTATCCTTACAAATGGTGGACGCGTACTAGGTATTACGGCAAAAGGAAAAGATTTAAAAGAAGCCAGAGAGAATGCTTATGAAGCTACAAAATGGATTTCTTTTGATAATAAATATATGAGAAACGATATTGGAAAAGCAATTGATGAAATATCTTTATCATAGTTATAAGAATTAATGTTTGATACAGTTATGTTTAAACCATAGGATTTGAAACAATGGTTACATTATGAGGAGAATGGAGAACGAAGGATATGAAACAGTCTAAAAAATGGATAAAAATAGCAGTCATTATTGGAGTGATCGCGTTACAAGCATGTTTTTTTCAAAATAGTGTAAGCAGTACTTATGCACAGGGAGTTGGAACGATCACAGCTAGCAGTGCAAAAATCCGTGCATCTGCTGATACCAGTAGCGAGGTGATTGCAAGTGTTGAAGAAGATGATGTATTAGATGTTACGGCTGTTACAACGGCAGACGATGGATATACTTGGTATAAGGTACTGGATGGTACAAATGAAGGATATATTCGTGCAGATTTAATTTCAGTAGAAGGTACCGTATCAGAAGAGACAACATCAACAACCACGGATACATCTACGGATACAACAGAATCTACTACAACGACTGTTGAGACGGTTACAGTAACAACATCAGAGGTGGCTTCTGCAAAGGTGGGTTCAGCTAGTGTGAATGTAAGATCTAGTGCTTCTACTAGTGCATCCATACAAGGTAGTGCAGCAGCAGATACGGTTGTGACAGTAACAGGCGAAGCAACAGGATCTGATGGAAAAACTTGGTATCAAGTATCTTTCGTATCTGATGGTTCTACAATTAATGGTTTTATTCGTTCTGACTTAGTAGAAGTTGTGGATATGGTAAGTGATGTTGTTGTAGAGGAAGAAACACCTACAGAAGAGACTACAACGGAATCAGAAGAGAGTACAGTGGTTGTGGAAGACAATGAGGATTATTACTTACAATATACAGAAAATAGCGAAGGTGTTCTCGATTGGTACTTATATGATACCATTAACGGAACAAAACAAAGTCTAACAGAATTGTTGTCATATGTTACAGTGGCACAAGAAATAAAAATTGCCGATGATAGTATGATACAAAAATTAAAAATTGGAGTTATCGTTTTGGCAGTTGTAGCATTATTGCTTATCACAACTGTAATATTCTTAGTCATTAAGCTTAAAGGCGTAGAATATGTTTATGACGAAGACGAAGACGAGGAAGAAGAGGAAGAGGAAGAGGAAGAGATAGTACCAGTGACCGCTAAGAGAAATTCCTCGAAAGAGACATTAACAGCTCCAAAGAATAAAAAATCAAAAAGTAATAGTGATAAAAAAATAGTTGCTATAGAAAAAGAGCAGGAAATTCCTAAAAAAGTGTTATCATCAGATAATACTTGGGAAACT
Source organism: Eubacteriales bacterium (assembly GCA_044425705.1). Classification (GTDB taxonomy): domain Bacteria; phylum Bacillota; class Clostridia; order Lachnospirales; family Lachnospiraceae; genus JAWXVD01. The sequence goes on from JAWXVD010000008.1 coordinate 40,001, forward strand.
AAGAATTTTCTTGATTATGATGAAGATGATATGGAGTTTGAATTTTTAGATTTAAGGTAAGAACTTACCAGATTAGATGATAGATTTTGTTTTGAAAGTTTATTATCTTGAAAATGGAAGAGGAGTATAGTAAATGCAACAAGAGTTTACAAAAAAAGCCCAGAATGCTTTGACTTTGGCTAATAGATATAGTAGAAAATTAAAGCAAAAATACGTGGGCACAGAGCATATTTTAGTTGGATTACTACAAGAAAAAACAGGCGTAGCAGCACAAGTTTTGATTGACAATGGTGTGGAAGAAAAGAAAATAGTAGATGCTATTCAAGAATTAATGGTACCAGAGGAACGTATTCTTGTAAAAGAAAAAAGCGATTATTCTCCTAGAGCAATCATGATTTTAGAAGAAAGTCAAAAACAAGCGAATCGGTTTCAATCAGAATTAATCGGAACAGAACATATATTGATGGCGATCATTAAAGATGGTGAAAATGTAGCAGTTAGGCTCATGAGCTCTTTAGAACTACAGATTCAAAAAATATATATGGATTTACTCATTGCTATGGGCGAAGATGGTTCTCTTTATAAAGAAGATTTGTCAAAAAAATCCAATAAAAAGCAAAAAGATGTTACTATGTTAGAACAGTATAGTAGGGATTTGACAAAAATTGCAAAAGAAGGAAAAATTGATCCTGTTGTAGGTCGTGATATAGAAATTAAGCGTCTGATACAAATTTTAAGTCGTAGAACAAAGAATAATCCATGTTTAGTAGGTGAACCGGGTGTGGGGAAAACAGCTATTGTAGAAGGATTGGCACAAAGGATTGTAGCAGGAGAAGTGCCTGATACAGTAAAGGATAAACGAGTGTTAACGCTAGATTTATCTGCTATGATAGCTGGTAGCAAGTATCGTGGCGAATTTGAAGAACGTATAAAAAAGGTAATGAAAGAAGTTATAGAAGATGGCAATGTCTTGTTGTTTTTAGATGAATTGCATACTCTGATTGGAGCAGGAGGTGCAGAAGGAGCAATTGATGCTTCTAATATCTTGAAACCTTCTTTAGCACGTGGAGAAATCCAATTGATCGGTGCTACTACAATAACAGAATATCGTAAATATATTGAAAAAGATGGTGCTCTAGAAAGACGATTTCAACCTGTAACGGTAGAAGAACCTACTGTAGAGGAAGCAATCCGTATTTTAAAAGGTGTTAGTTCAAAATATGAAGAACATCACGGTGTTACAATCCTTGGTTCGGCAATAGAAGCAGCGGTTAGGTTATCTGATCGTTATATTAACGATAGAAATTTACCAGATAAAGCAATTGATTTAATTGACGAAGCTGCCTCAGCAGTAAGGCTTGATACTTTACAAATACCAGTATCATTAAAGGAATTAGAGGATGAGATTGCAAAAATTGATTTACAGATAGAAAATGCGATTAAAATAGAAGCATTTGCAAGAGCAGGTGAAATCAAAAGAGAACAAGACGAATTATTGAAACAGTATGATAGACAAATGATTCGGTTTGAAAAGAAAAAAATAGGAAAACAGTATATAGTAGGCGAGCATGAAATCGAACAAGTGGTATCTTCTTGGACAAAAGTTCCTGTTAGTAAATTAGAAGAAAAAGAAAGTGATAGATTGTTAAAATTAGAATCTATTTTACATCAACGTGTCATTGGACAATCAGATGCAGTTGTAGCGGTTGCAAAGGCTATGAGACGTGGTAGAGTGGGACTTCAAGATCCTCAGAAACCCATCGGTTCATTTTTGTTTTTGGGACCAACGGGTGTAGGAAAAACAGAATTAAGTAAAGCATTAGCAGAGGCCATGTTCGGAAATGAAAATGCATTAATTCGTATTGATATGTCAGAATATATGGAAAGTCATTCTGTGGCCAAAATGATCGGATCGCCACCAGGTTATGTAGGCTTTGATGATGGTGGTCAATTAAGTGAAAAAATTCGTCAAAATCCTTACTCAGTGGTGCTATTTGATGAAATTGAAAAAGCCCATCCAGATGTGTTCAATGTATTATTACAAGTGTTGGATGATGGTCATATCACTGATGCAAAAGGTAGAAAAGTGAATTTCAAAAACACTATCCTTATTATGACATCCAATGCAGGTGCAAGTAAAATTATTGAACCTAAAAATCTGGGATTTGCGGTAAATCATGACAAAGAAAAAGAATACAAAAAGATGAAAAGTGATGTGATGGAAGAAGTAAAACGTCTATTTAAACCTGAATTTATCAATCGTATTGATGAAATTATGGTATTCCATCCATTAAAAAAAGACGATATGAAAGAAGTTGTTACCATTCTCTCAAAATCATTAATAACACGTTGTTTTGAACAAATGAATATTAAGCTAACAATTACACCAGCAGTAAAAATGCATATTGTAGATAAGTATTGTGATTTAAAAATGGGTGCAAGGCCTTTAAAAAGAGGACTCCAAAGTGCTATTGAAGATTTATTAGCAGAAGAAATTTTATCAAAAAAAATTCAACCAGGAGATAATGTAGTAGTTGGATATAGAGAGAAAAAAATCACCTTCACAGTAAAATAAAAGTAATGTTTATAGGTGCTGAAGTAATAATTTTGCAATTCACATGTGGACTGTAAAATTATTACTAAAAATTAATAAAAATTACATAGAAAAGAATGAAAAAGTGGAGTATACTTAACTACATTAAATATATTTGAGTAGCATGAATGAAAGTAGGTTACTGTTTATGTGCAAACGGTAAAGAAAGTAGAGGATATTTGTATGGCTGTATTAGAATTGCTTCGTGGGGAAGAAAATAATACAATAAGCTTTGGAAATCATCAATTAGATACAAAAGCAAAAGTAGAAAATTATGAACATTGTGGTGATATTTATAAAGTGAAAACTTTTCGTGGTATGACAAAACTAGAAAAAAATGGTATGTTTTTATATGAATCAGTACCAGGGACAAGCGTACATAATTTAGAAGAGTCTGAGCAGGGTGTATGTTTTATAGTAGAGGGTAGAGAGAACACAGAAATTACACTAGGATTAGAAGATAGTACAGAGTATGAAGTGTTCCTAAAAAATATAAACATCGGGAAGATGAAAACAAGTATTGGTGGAAAATTAAATATCAGTGTGGAATTAGAAGAAAATGAAACTATTTCTGTACAAATCAAAAAATAAGTGTATTCGACTTTTGATAGTAAGACTTGGATAAGGCTGTTGTAATTTGCAACAGCCTTTTTGGTACGAGGAAATGGAGGGCATATGGCGAAAAATAAATCCACTGTAATATTTTTTTGTCAAGAATGTGGAAACGAATTTACAAAATGGATGGGACAATGTCCCTCCTGTAAAGCATGGAATTCCTTTGTAGAAGAGCCAGTGAATAAGATAGGAAAAAAGAAAAGTATTGGAAGTTCTGGCGCTAGAGAGCATGTAGAGCCAGCAACCTTATCGGAAATTTCATTAGGGGAAGATGAACGTTTAAAAACGCAAATTGAAGAATTAGATAGGGTACTAGGTGGTGGAATTGTATCTGGCTCTTTAACTTTGGTAGGAGGAGATCCTGGAATAGGGAAATCTACCTTGTTATTGCAGGTCTGTCAAAAATTAGCATGCATGGAACATGATGTACTGTATATTTCTGGAGAAGAATCCTTGAAGCAGATAAAAATCAGGGCATTGCGAATAGGAGAGTTTAAAAATCATTTGAAGCTCTTATGTGAGACCAATTTAACAACTATAGAAGCGGTGATTACTAGAATGAAACCAGAAGTTGTAATTATAGATTCTATACAAACTATGGTAAATGAAGAAGTCAGTGCGGCACCGGGAAGTGTATCACAGGTAAGGGAATCAACAGGTGTTTTATTACAGCTTGCAAAAGGATTAGGTGTATCTATTTTTATAGTAGGGCACGTAACAAAAGAGGGAACAGTAGCCGGACCTAGGGTCTTAGAACATATGGTAGATACGGTATTATATTTTGAAGGGGATAGACATGCCTCCTATCGTATCTTACGAGGAGTAAAAAATCGATTTGGTTCTACTAATGAAATTGGTGTATTTGAAATGAGAAATGAAGGGTTAATGGAAGTGAAAAATCCTTCGGAATCCATGATTAGTGGAAAACCAGAAGGGGCAAGTGGTTCTGTAGTAGCCTGTTCTATGGAAGGTACACGACCTATTTTAATTGAAATACAAGCATTGGTTTGTCAAAGTAATTTTGGCTTGCCTAGAAGGCAAGCTACGGGAACAGATTATAATCGTGTAAATTTGTTGATGGCAGTGTTAGAAAAAAGATTGCATTTACAAATGTCAGGATTGGATGCTTATGTGAATATAGCAGGTGGGTTGAAAATTCTTGAGCCAGCAATTGATTTGGGGATTGTATTGGCAATTGTATCAAGTTATAAGAATAGGCCTATTGATGACAAACTAATAGCTTTTGGGGAAGTTGGTCTTAGTGGGGAAGTTCGTGGCGTAAACATGGTAGAACAGAGAGTAAGTGAAGCTAAAAAATTAGGGTTTGAGGTTTGTGTCTTACCGCAGGTAAATTTATCAGTCTTGAAAAATATAACAGGGATTAAACTGATAGGGGTAAAATCGGTTAGAGATGCCATAGATATTCTTTAAAGCAGAAATAACCATAAAAATATACAAGAGAGAAAGTATACAAATGACAGCAGGGTAGAAGGAATACTGCAGAATGGGGAAATTATGAATAATGTAGTTTTAATGACCAGTTATATTGTGGGGAGAATGAGACGTATTTATTTTATGTCTTATCCTGAGACAAAGAAGGATTATAAGAAAAGTAGAGCTTGCTACACGGTAGGGGATACAGCAGCACAGACAATTGTACAGTTAGCAGGTGGAACATTTTTAGTAGCATTGATGACGGATTTAGGATTATCTGATGGAAATATTGGGATTATGGCGTCTTTTGCATCCATTGCAGCTATGGCACAATTGATTTCAATGAAATTAGCACCTAAACTAAAAAAGAATAAGCTGTTTGTCTGTATTATGGTTTTACAGAAAGCTTGGTTAGGATTTATCTTTTTTATCCCCTTGTTACCGATTGATGACACTGTTAAAAAGTGGTTAGCGATGATTTGTTACTGTTTTGGACAAAGCTGTATTCAAATTGCATTACCCGCCACTATTGACTGGATTGCCAGCTTAATGCCAGCAAAAGTAAGAGGCAGGTATTTTGCCTTTAAAGATGCAGTTGCTACTTTTGTAGTAGTAACAACCATGTTAATTATGGGGATTATGATTGACTATGTAGAAAAAATCAATATTGATTATGCATTTATTATCTTAGGAACCTCCATTATTGTGTGTGCTTTGATTAACACTATATCTTTTTCTAAGATGAAAGAACCGAGAATATCGAGATTAAATCAAAGTGGTAAAGAATTGCATGGACATTTGGCAAAAAAAAGTAAAGCATTAGAAGGTAAAAGAAATGAAGATTTGAGTATTATAAAAGAAGCTATTGCAGCATTACACCACGATGGATTTAAAAAAGCTTTAACACTAAACTGTATTTGGATGACGGCATTTTATGTGGCCTTACCATTTAATGCGAGCTATCAAATTAAAGAACTAGGTTTGCCGTACACCTATATCATGATTCTCTCCTTTGTGGCTAGTATGTTGCGTATCTATTTAACACCTAGAGCAGGTAAGATGGCAGATAAGGTAGGAATGGCAAAAGTTTTGAGATTAGCATTATTTGCTATCTCATGGCATTATATTTTCATGATGATATCAGTACCAGGAAATGCTTATATTATGGCAGCATTTGCAGCTTTATTTTCTGCATTAGGATGGATTTTTATAGGAATTGGATTATTGGGGATACAATTAGAATTTTTAGACCCAGAAAACAGAATTGTACAATACTCCTTGCTTTGTATTATTTCTGGTATATTTGGATTTTGCGTTTCTTTTATAGGTGGAAAATTAATTAACTATTTACAAGCTCAAGTCATTATGATAGGGGAGTATAGAATTTATGCACAGCAAATCACAAATTTGATAGGTCTCTTCTTTATTGGGATTACCATATGGTATCTAAAAACTAGGGTTGAAACAGTAGCGAAATCATAAAAATAAAAAGTTCGTTACATATTATGAGTTTATACAACTACTGTGAAAACTAAAAATGTAGATAACAAAATAAAAAATAGTACCTTTTGAAGCATTATGTATGCAACGAAAGGTACTATTTCCAGTTTGCTTGAAATTTTATTGTTTCATCAGTAATCCTTTAAATAATATAATGGGATGTGTTTATTCAATCACTAAATCTTGCCAGTTATCATCTGGAACAAGAGCAATATATGTTTTACCAGTATTGATAGTAAGTTCTTCTTCATCACTGTTGTAATAGTGAGTAATGTCGCTGTAATCCCCTTTTGACCAAGTGATAGGAACTGCTTTACCATTTGTTAAGTAATAACCAGTTTCACCAGTTACACCTACTGTGTTAAATAGCATATAACCATTTTCATCATATTCAGAAAAAGTACATTTTTGAATTAATAAGTTTTTAAATACAAGTGGAGCATCATCTTCACCGTCAAGATGTTCTTGGTCATATCCATAGTATTGGTATAATTGAGTTTCTTCATCATAGAGAAGGTAAGAACCATTGTGTTCAAAAGGAAGATAGATTGCAGAGGCTTCTAAAGCAGTTTCATCTTCACTATAATCTATTGGATAAGATTCTGTGGTGAATTGGAAATGTTCTCCTTGATAATATTCATTATACTCTACAGAAATACTTGGATTATTTTCAAATCTTGTTTCTAAATCACCTGCCATAATATATTCAGTAAATTCAGTAGCTTTACCATTATTCACACGAGAAAAACCGCCATTAAAGTTATCGATATAGTCTTCAGCGATATATTGATCAATATAAAACGGTCCTCCATCGTGACAAAGAACTGCATTCCATTCAGCAGCAAGCCAAATATTTGTTGTACGTGCACTACGAATACTTCCTAATTGTTCGATAGACGCCCAATCTTTTACAAGTACCATGAAACGTGTAATACGATCATTTGCTGTACTGTTCATCATTTCATAAACTACATCTGCTTCTGATAAACCAAAGTGTGGCCATGCTGTAATTTCATTATCAACCATAGCAGCGATAGGTCTTTGGTCCATTAGACTCTCATCAATAGGTTCATTTGTTAATTCACTACGATACATTCCTTCTGGAACGATATCTTCAATGACTTCTTCAACAACCTCTTCAATTTCTTCGACCTCGAGTTCAATGACTTCGATAGGTTCTTCAACAACTGTTTCTACAACTTCTTCTTCGCCACATCCACCAAGCATAAATGCAAGGGAAAGTGTCAAAAACAATAGTGTCAATTTTTTCATGTGTAACACTGCCTCTCTTTCATTTGTTTATAATAGGAAGATCAATTCTCCCAGATTAGATTATCATTACAATAAACTAGACCTATTTTAGCACAATATGGGCTAACTGAAAAGCCTATAATGTATTAATATTACAAAAATATTAAAAAGCGAAATATATTCGTAAGAATTATATATTGGATATGATTAAATAGTGATGTATTATACGTTATTTTAAACTTTACATAAATCACTCTGCTGATTTAATCAAACTCACTCCGTGAGTTAATCTAACTCACTACGTGAGTTAGGGAGAGAACAATTACGAATGTCAATTAGCATACTATAGATTTGTTTTTTTATACAAAAAAATGAATAAAAACACCTTATAACAGTAGATAAGTGTATACTTAAAAAATAGTATATGGTAATAGAAATACTAGGTATATTGTTAAAAATATGATATAATATATAGTTGTATAAGTGATAGAAATCAATATGCAATGAGAATTCGTAGTGATTTAAATTTTTTGAATAGTATAAAATTAAAGAGAAAAATGTGAAAGGGTTATAAGTATACATGAATATACGTTTGAATAAATATTTAGCTGAATGCGGTGTCTGTTCAAGAAGAGAGGCTGATCGGTTAATTGATACAGGGAAAGTGAAGGTGAATGGGGTAGTAGCTTCTATGGGAACGAAGGTTGTTACTACAGACCAAGTAATGGTACATGGAAAAATAGTAAAAAGTCAAAACACAAAAGTAGTATTAGCATATTATAAGCCAATAGGTGTGACATGTACTGAAAAAGATAAATATGCAAAAAAAACAGTGATTGAAGATGTGAAATTCCCTGTTAGAGTTACTTATGCAGGACGATTAGATAAGGATTCAGAGGGATTATTGTTGATGACAAATGATGGTGACTTAATTCATTCATTGATGAGGGCAGCAAATCATCATGAAAAGGAATATATTGTAAAAGTAAACAAGGAGATAGATGATAGTTTTCTTGAAAAAATGAGCAAAGGTATCTATATAGAAGAATTAAAGCAAACTACAAGAGAATGTTCAGTAGATAAAATTGGAAAATTCACTTTTTCTATTATATTAACACAGGGATTAAATAGACAAATCCGTAGAATGTGTCAGAGTTGCGGATATGAGGTAAAGTCATTAAAGAGAATTCGTATTGCCAATATACTGTTAGGGAAATTGAAAATAGGAGAATATCGTGTTCTTACAGATGAAGAAATAAAAGAATTATACGGACAGATGGAAAAGTAGATTATAAGTAACAGTGCAGTTATAAAATAATTTGGAGTGGAGAAATCAATACTATGTATCAAGAAGAAAAAGAACCATTGCTTGTAAGAATGAAAGAGTTGGTAGAAATATTACAAGAGGCATCAAAAGCGTATTATGCTAACGATTGTGAAATTATGAGTAATTTTACTTATGATAAATTATATGATGAATTGAGTAAGTTAGAAGAGGAGACGGGCGTAACATTTGCCAACAGTCCTACTTCTATAGTGGGATATGAAGCAGTCGATGAGTTACCTAAGGAAGCACATGATGAACCTATGTTGTCTCTTGGTAAGACAAAAGAACGAGAAGAGTTACCCCAGTGGTTACAGGAACAAGATGGGTTGTTATCCTGGAAATTAGATGGGTTAACGGTAGTATTAACATATAAAAATGGATTGCTAGAAAAAGCAGTCACAAGAGGTAATGGTGAAGTTGGTGAGGTGATTACTAATAACGCAAGAGTTTTTTTGAATTTACCCTTAAAGATTCCATTTTTAGGTAATTTAGTGATTCGTGGTGAAGCGGTCATTACTTATGATGATTTTGAGAAAATTAATGCACAAATTTTAGAGATGGAATCAAAGGATGAAAATAAATTTTCAACCTCAGGGTCTGTGGTTTCACCTTTGCAAGCAAGTGAAAACACTGGATTTCAATATAAAAATCCTAGAAATTTATGTTCTGGATCTGTAAGACAATTAAATAATGAAGTGACAGCACAAAGATTTGTTCGTTTTTATGCATTTCAAGTGGTGATAGCTGATCAGGTTGATTTTTCTAATAGCAGAGAAGAGCAACTAGTTTTTTTGAAAAAACAAGGATTCCAGGTGGTAGATTATAGAAAAGTGACAGCCCAAACAATTCTTGAAAATATAGAGATTTTTGAAAAAGAAATTAATACCTATTCCATTCCATCAGATGGATTAGTTTTGGTATATGATAATATTTCCTATGGACAAGGGTTAGGAAAAACAGCAAAATTCCCAAGAGATTCTATTGCCTTCAAATGGGCAGATGAAATCAAAGAAACTTTCTTGTTAGAAGTGGAATGGAGTCCTAGCAGAACAGGATTGATTAATCCTGTAGCTATTTTTCAGCCTGTGGAGCTAGAAGGGACTACGGTGAGCAGAGCATCCCTTCATAATGTAAGCATTGTAAAAGGGATGAAATTAGGTATAGGTGATAAAATTACAGTTTACAAGGCGAATATGATTATCCCCCAGATTGCAGAAAATCTTACGAAAAGTGACTCGTTACGTATTCCAAATATCTGTCCAGCATGCGGAGGAGAAGCAAAAGTAGATCAAATAAATGATGTGCAATCGTTATATTGTTTGAATCCTGAATGTAGTGCAAAAAAAATCAAGGCTTTTACATTATTTGTCAGTAGAAATGCACTCAATATTGACGGACTTTCAGAGGCCACTTTGGAAAAATTTATAGCAAAAGGCTTTATTCATGAGTTTGCTGATATTTTTCATCTGAAACAATATGCAGATGAAATTCAACAGATGGAAGGTTTTGGAAAAAAATCCTATGACAATTTAATAGGAAGTATCGAAAAGGCCAGAATTACAACATTATCAAAAGTAATCTATAGTTTAGGAATCGATAATGTAGGAGCAGCCACAGCAAAAATAATTTGTAAAAATTTTAAAAATGATATAAAATTAATTCAGATGGCACAGTATGAAGAGTTGAGTGCAATAGATGGAATTGGTGATGTGATTGCAACTACATTTCTTTCATATATGCAGAAGGACAAGAATAAGATAGTATTGCAACATCTATTAGATGAAATTCAACTAGAAGAAAAGCATATTGAAGAAGAACAAATATTAGCAGGGAAAGTGTTTGTGATTACAGGAAGCTTACATCGCTTTGAAAATCGAAATGTATTAAAAGAAAAGATTGAGCAATTAGGAGGAAAGGTTACTGCAAGTGTTACTGGGAAGACAGATGTATTAATTAATAACGATAATACTTCTCAATCATCTAAGAATAAAAAAGCAAGAGAATTAGGAATTACCATATTGACGGAAGAAGAATTTATGTTACAGTTTGTGGGTGATCTGTAACCACAGAAAAATTTTTAGAAATATGAAAATAAATTTTCATCCACAGCGTCTGTGATTTCACCTTTGCAAGCAAGTGAAATTACTGGACTTAAATATGATATTGCAGATATAATGGAGATTCATCAATGCAAAGTGAACGGTATAGTATTAAGCGAAAAAATTCATATGATAATTTAAAACGAAATTATGATAAGTATAATATCGTTTATTTGCATACACCAATCGGTTGGGGTAGGATGCTTTTGGTGGAGGATTTGATAGAAAATGAGGCTATAAAACCAGTGCTTCGTATGGCTTGGAATAAAGATTTTTTGTTGACAGATATGGTATCTGAAATAAAAATAAGTCACCCTCAATGCGTTGTTATAGATGAATTTGAAAAAGCTATGGGACATGGTGAATTAGAAGATTTTGTTGAATATTTAAAAAATGATATAGGAACTTGTAAGTTTGTGATAGGTTCCTCCATGGATATCCCGAAAGAGATGAGAATTTTAAGTGCCAAAAATAATTTTTCAATTATGAGGATAGATGATGTTAGACCTACAAAAGAAGAAGTAAAGATATTTTTAAAAGAAGAAGGAATTCTTGTTAATGATTATGAATTAGAGTGTATAAAGAGAGATTTTTATAATATGCCTCTATGTATTACCTTATTAGTCTCTAGGTTGCATGAAATGAAGGGTAGGTATAGCAAATATGTTTCAGCTAAATGCAAAGAGGATCTCTTTCTTTATTTGGAAAGTGTTATTTTTAGAGGATTACCTGTAAATTATCAAAATCATCTATTAAAACTTTCTAATTTTGAAGATATTAATGTAGAATTAGTAGAAAATATACTACATATTACAAAAGAAGAAAGTGAGCAGTTTTTATTAGAAATTCATCGTTATGGTGATATTTTCAATTTAAAAAATTATAATGGTCTATATGGGTTTAATCCTTTGATGGGTCATTTTCTTAGAGAACGCATCGTACAATATATTTCCTATGAGGAAAGAAGTAGTTTGTATGGAAAAGCATTGCTATATTATTCGAAACGTAAGGAGTATGAAAAAGCCTTAGTTTATGCAGGCATGATTGAAGATGGGGAACAAATTGCTAGATTACTCTGTTTGTTAATAAGCCAAAAAGGAAATGATATAGATTATTTTTTAATGGAGCAATACATCAATCAATTACCACTAGATACTATTTCAGCACGTCCTAAATTATTGTTAGCTAAAGCTATGATTTGTGCAATGATTGGAGAAAAGAAAGAAGCCGATTATTGGTATCGTAAATTAGAAAAAATGGTAGAAGATTCAGTAGGCATGGACGATTATGAGGAAGTGTTGCAATGTATGAATGCTTTATATGTAGTAATGCCTGGACAGAATACTAGAAAACGATTAGAGAAGTTAATTTTTCTAAAAGATAGAATTTCCTATACGAAAAATGGAAGTGAACATTATATTCCAGTTACATTTACCTCTAATTTGCCAAGTGTATTACATGGAACAAAAGATTTTTGCAAATACGCACCAAAATATCAAGAGATATTAACATCCTTGCATGAGGCATTTGCTAGAATATTTGGAAAAAAAGGCACAATTTTACTTCTTATTGCAGCAGGAGAAGTATTATATGAACAGAATCAAATTACAAAATCATTTTTACAGATAGAGAAAGCAATAAGAGAAACAAAATTAGAAAAAGATGCATCGTTACACTTTACTGCAATTGTGACATTATGTAAGGTACTGTTAGCGGAGGGTGAGGGTGCTAAGATTCATAAAATAATAGGTGAGATAGAAAACACCGTAAATATGTATGAATCCATCTCTTTGTATGAAAATATGCAAGCATTTATTGTAGAAGTGGATTTAATACAGGGAAACTATGATAAGGTTTTCTACTGGTTAAAAGAAATAGCACCAAAGGACGATGATCGCTTTTGTGTCTTCTTACATTATCAATACATAGTTAAAATAAAGATTCTTATCTTGCAAAAGAAATACAATAATGCACATTCTATGATTGATCAAGTCCTTGATTTTGTGAAAGAGTATGATTTATTATATTTAAAAATACAATTATATATTTTACAAGCAATTACTTATTTTAAAGAAGAGGACAAAGAATACATAGTTAGTATAAAGAAAGCTATGGATTTAGGTAGAATGATTGGATTCATCAGGGTATTTGCAGATGAAGGTGTGGCAATTTATCCACTACTTGTTGAATATGGCAAAGGATTAGCACACAAAGATGAGTATTATGAACAATTACTGAAAGCTTCAATGGAATATAAAACAAAATATCCTAATTATCTGAAGTTAGAGGAAGAAAATGAATTATTAACAAGTACAGAATACGAAGTTTTAAGGTTTTTGGCTAAGGGAATTAAAAATAGTGAAATAGCAAAAGAAATGTTTGTGTCAGAAAATACAGTGAAATATCATTTGAAGAATATTTACACAAAACTTGAAGTTACAAGTAGAAGTCAAGCCATTAAAGAGGCCATGGACAAAAAAATGTTATAATTGGGTTGCGGTGAACTGTAGTTATCATTGTGGTATAGTATATTTTAAATGCATAGAGAAAACATTAAGAGTATAAAAAAGAGGAGAGCTAAATACTCCCCTCTTTTTTTAGGAATAGGTGGTCTATACCTAAGAAGTTTTTAATACAGATACAAGATGCACCTAAAAGAATGGAGGTATCTTGTAGCCTAGAAGATACAACGGTACAATTCATATTAAGTCTACTAGACAGTTGTTTTTGGATACTAGATAATAAATCTGGAATATGAATGATAAAAGAGCTATTGATTACAATCACATCAGGATTGAAGGTAGCTGATAAATTATTAATAGCAATTGCCATATAAGAAACAAATTCTTGAATCAGAAATACAGCAGTAGTATCTTTATTAAAATAAGCGGTGATAAAATCTTCTAATGTGGAAGCAGAGGAAGTGGTGTGAATATATTCTTCTAAGATGGCACGTTCAGAGGCATATTGTTCTAAGCAGCCTAAATTGCCACAAGGACAAGGTCTTCCGTTTCGCTCTATGATTGTATGTCCAAATTCGCCAGCATTTCCATTGATTCCAGTATATAAATTGCTTTGGATAATGGCTCCAGCACCAATACCAGAGTGTACACTTACACCAATAATATTAGGGACATTATAACAAAAAGTTTGTTCACCAATGACAGAAAGATTGGCTTCATTATCTAGAAATACAGGGATATGAAAGATGTTTTCTAAATATTCTTTAAAGGAGAGTCCTTCATAAGGAGTATAAGGTGCAAATAATACTTGATTGTCATATACAGTACCATGGACACCGATACCGATACCGATCACACCATAAGGGGAATCGGGAAGTGTTGCAATGGTATTTTTGATAATATCTTCTAGATAAGCAAGGATGGAGCTACGGTCAATTACATGCTTATGAAGAGATAGAGAACAATTTTCTCCCCGTAGATTGGACACTAGTACAGAAATTGTAGTATGATTGAGATCTAGAGAAATAGTATGTCCACAGTTTGCATGAAAGGTTAGTAAGATTGGCTTTCTGCCTAAAGAAGTATTATCACTTCCGATTTCAAGGATTAATTTTTGTTCAATCAAATCGGCCACAATGGTGGAAACTGTAGCTTTTGTAAGACCAGTATGCTGCGCTAAGCTAGCACGAGAAATAGGATCTTCCTGTATGATTGTTTTTAATATTAAATTCCGATTGATGTCACGAATTAATTCCTTGCTGCCTGTAATCATATGAATAACCATACCCTTCTCGTAGTATTGTAATGTACACAATTAAGTATAATATAGTTAATACGTGAAGTAAAGTGTTACCTAAAGATTGAAATAAAATGGATGAGGAAAGGTTATTATCATGACAAGAAGAAAAATAAATCAAATGTTAAAATGGACATTCATTATCTTAAGCGGTATGGTTATGATTTTAATCATTCTTATGATTTTTCAACAAAAAATTGGGGCAATAGGAGATGAAATTGCGGATGATCT
>JAWXVD010000265.1:0-2793 GCA_044425705.1 Eubacteriales bacterium
ACCATCTTCCTGTGTAATTCTACCAATGTATCCGTCACTAACACGGCGAACTTTATTAGTACCTTTGATACGCTCTGAATGAGCAGCATAAAGATAGTATTTATCGCCAACTTTATTAATTGTTAACTTCCTGTTTTTTTGCACCTTAAAAATCCCGTTTTGTGATAATTGCACAAAATCGGGATTTTCTAATTTTAATCTTCTTCTATTGTAGATGCCGCTATCATTTGCAGTATTTCATCATACGATTTATTGCTCTTAACTACAGCATTCCATAAATCATCTTTTTGCTTGGCATCTTTTTTATCTAATAGTTTCTGCAAAGACTCTACTGCATTATCATATGCAGCTTTTGTGCGTATTACCTTATCTTGTGCCTTTTCAATTTGTTGCTCCAGTGATTCATCCCCTACTTTTCTTCCTCTTGCCATTTTACTTTTCCTCCTTCAGAATTTTCCCTATTTCAGTTGCGTGGTATTTGATGATGCTTGTATCTACTCCAAATGATTTCAGTATCGTTTTTTGTGTGGCTGTAATAGCATGATCTAGACGATATTTATTATCGGTCAATCTAACCATTTCTATTTTCTCTAGTTCTTTTAATGCAGCTGGAACCGTCATGTAGTTTGGCCGTTTTTCTAGCCTCATCCATTCATCTTTAAGACAATTATAAATTTTATTACGTATAATCAATGCAATAAATTCAACAAATATCTTAGACTCTGCTGCTGAATCCCCATATACTCTAAGTGATTTATCTCCAAGATATGTTTTGTCTCCCCTGAACAATTTTTCTGAGGCATCTCGATTTTTATATAAAAGTAACGCATCTTTTGCAGTCATTTTTTCAGATGTGATAATGCAAAAATATCCGCTAAGATTGTTTTCATATTCAATTATGTCAGTTCTATCTTCTGGAAATTGGAACTTTCCATTCTCTTTATTGTAATGTAGATGGTAATAATGTTCGAAGCCTGAACCGAAGATTATTTCCTCATTTATATGTTTCTTCATATGCAACTTCATCTGACGTAGTTTCTTGGCTAGAAGTGCACGTTCACTCCCTTCCTTAATACTACTATGATAAAGGTGAAAATACCGTTCCTTCTCATCACTTTCATACAACTTTTTTGATATAGTGGTTCCATAAACATCAAATTCATCAATGTGTTTTGACCATTTATTCTCAAAGCTCCCTTTTTTCTCTAGAATTAATGAATTAACAAGTTTATTCATTCCTTTCACCATAATAACAAATGAATAACCATAAGAATCCAGACATTTAATGTTACCACTACTAAAATATCCTCTATCTAAAATAAATCCAACCTTTTTATATCCATACCCAGCAGCTTTCCCCAACATAAATTCGAGCTGAGATACGTCATTAATACTTCCTGAATATTCTTCATAAAATAGTGGTTCTCTGTTTGTGGTGTCATATGCAATAGCATAGTTTAAGATAGGTGATCCAGTATCTACTTTGGCATGTCCGAACTCCACAATTTCAATGTCTCCTGCTTGGCAGTTTTTATTTGTTGAATCATAAGAAATATAGATTTTTTCTCTATGATCTCTAGTAGCATTCCAATCATTTAAAAATCCTACGCTTGTCTCTGTAGTCATTGATTGTAGTAAATCAGAAACTTTGGAGTCACTATATATTCTCATGTTATTTGAAAACAGCGGATGATTATATGCATAGTCAGGGTAATACTGATTTGCGTTATCTTCTGAAATAATGCTATAGGCCGCAAGGTCCAGTACTAGTCCAATATCTTTCTTGCTCATATATTTCTCCAGTAACTCAGCCAATTTATATTCTTCCGCGATTTTACGAATAATTAGCCATGCACCTATGCGAAGGCAACTGCTTCGTTTTGTTCGTTCATTTATCTCTGGGATATCCTCGTCTGGAAAGTATTTCAAATAGTTTTCATTCGGAATCATCATCAAAGGATCTTCTACTGTACGCTTTCCAATAGTAGCTCTCTTAGGATTTGTAATATTAGATCCTTTCTTATAAAGTCTTTCATATTCATAGTAAACATAATCCGTTTCCCCCTTTGTTCGATATGTGATTTTTCCACTTTCTATAGGTATTTTTACCAAAAAATCAAGATACATGTCGCTCTCCTTTTAAGATGTATTTACGCCTTAAATTAAGTATAACAAAATCCCCATAAAAAAGCAAGTAAAATCGCTAATTTATGGGGTGAAATCGTTATTTTTTTTATTCAAAAATTTGTTCAGGTGTAAAATCTCTGGAAGTTAACATACATTCATCTTCAGTACAGATATCTAACATAGTATCAGCAAGTGCTTGGTATTTCCATTGTTGTTCTTTATATTTTAAATAATTATGAAAGCCCTGCCTAGTAACACCTAAACTTTTACAATAGAAAGAAATTTTACCTTTTATCATTCCGTCTTTCGTCTTTATGGCAACAAACATTAATCTTTGGTTTTTGCTGACTTCCGACGGCTGGCTGCGAAAAAAGCGCTTGCTTCTTCAAGAAATTCATTTTCCTCTTTTAAACGACGAATTTCCTTATCCTGTTCTCTTAGTTGTTTTTTTAGTTGGATTAACTCTTCATTGAGAGATAGCGCATTGGTAGCTGTATGAACTGCTTCCTTTACATCTAAGCGCCCTTCTTTAAAGGCTTTTATCCATGTATAGGTAGTACCAGTTGGAAGACCAAGTTCATTAGCGGCTTTATGCCCGCCAACTTCTTGGGCCAATTTTACTGCCTGAGATTTAAATTCTTGATCGTAAGTTTTTGTAATACGTTT
>JAWXVD010000266.1:0-2791 GCA_044425705.1 Eubacteriales bacterium
CAGTTCCATGCCATTTACTTAGTCCTGTTGCTGTCTTGATGTTCTCAGATTCCAAGACATTGCAGATACGCTGAAAGCCTAACCCACTAACATATAGATCGAATATCTTCTTTACGATCTCTGCTTCCTCTGGAACGATGACTAGATTACCTTGGTCATCTTTGGTGTATCCCATGAATTTGTTGTGATTTATTTGGACAATGCCTTGCTCAAATTTCCTCACAATACCGAAACGAGTGTTTTCACTCACAGTGCGACTTTCTTCTTGTGCTTGGCTTGATAAAATGGTTATCAGAAGTTCTCCAGTACTATCCATTGTATCAATGTTTTCATTTTCAAAAATAATACGAATGCCTTTGGCTTTTAGCTCTCGTATAATCTTCAAAAAGTCCACCGTGTTTCTTGCAAATCGACTAATGGACTTAGTTAGCACCATATCAATTTTGCCTTTGTGACAGTCCTCGATAAGCCTATTAAACTCATCTCGTGACTTAACTGCAGTTGCAGATTTCCCAAAATCAGCATAGACTTCGACAAAATTCCAGTTAGGGTTAGATAGTATTTTTGATGTAAAGTATTCAATCTGCCTATCGTAACTTTATTCCTGTTCCTCAAATCGAGTGCTGACCCTGCAGTAGGCTGCAACATTTAGTTTCTTTTGATCCACCCTGATATTTCTATCATGTTTTTCTTTGGGTGGAATCACTACAATTTCTTTCTCTGCCATATAGCTACCTCCTTATTCTCCCTCGGTTATTCGATGAGGGGATAAGGTAATGATATCATATATGGCAAAAGCTACTATTTTTCTACTAAAGTACCTTATTGTAATGTCATCACTATGGTACTTTAGTAATTATTCTGCCTTTAAGTTTTCTGTAATTGCTACAAAAAATTCCTCACTCCATATATCAAGTGCATTTACATTTTTTATAAATGGTAATATATCTTGTTTCGCTTGTTCAAAGTCAATGGTCATAAATCTATCACACAAAAATTTTTTTACATCATCTAAAGTAATTTCTTTTTCTTGCGGTATAAAGTCGGTTTGTTTTAGCCTTGCTTCTAAGTGCTTTAAATTAAATGGGATATTGTTTGACAAATAAAAAATATAATCATACATATCTCTGCCTTTAATCCTACTTTTCCAACCTCTGCAAATAACAGCATGAAGTTTGCCGGCAAAAAGAGAAGACTTATCATATAGAGTCACTTGATATGGAATTGGTAAAAGTCTAAATTTATTTTCAAAGGTTGCAAACTCAGGAGGATTTACATCTACCTCCAATTTCACTTTAATGATTTCATTATGCGGGATAGAAGATATTTGTTCGTTATAAAAGATTAGTAGATGTTCTTTAGTGTTACCCTTTAAAAACGCAGATTTTATATTACTATCACTACTTTTGATTTTTTCTTCTATATTAAAATTTACACCATATGACTTAATTTCTTTCTCAAGAAGTGGTAAAAAGTTATTTAAATCAAACTCAGGATCAGCTACTTTTAATGAAAAATCTAAATCTTCAGAAAATCTATCTAAACCATAAAATATTCTAAGTGCAGTACCTCCATAAAAAGCGGCATATTTGAAAAAACCTGCACGACTGAGTCCACAAAGAACAATATCTTGCATAACTTCTTTGATGCTATTTTTCTTATCTGAAACAGTTATATTCTCGTAAGCATCTAACATCTGATTTAATATATTATCCATTTTTATTTCCTTTCCTTATGAACGTACATAATAATTTATGATTTTTTGTTTTGTATAATTGGCTTATGTCAGACATTTTTTGTAAATCCAAAGAGTGAAAATCACTCTCACTTATCCTTAGATCTTCAAATAATAAATATTTAAGGTTATTTAAATTTTGAAGAGGAGATATTTTATAAAGCATATCACATATTGCTTTTTCTGGCGTAGCTATTTGATAGCTATATCCATTTTCAATTTTAAGCATAACTTCTACTGGGTAAGCACCACTTGGCACATCTCTGTATGTGTATACACCAAAAGGTGTATTATATTGTTTTGCCCTTTTCTTTTCAAAAGTAGCTGAAGTAAAGTTATATACCGCTTCTGGAATCAACGAGTGATAACTGAGGGCAAACTCGAATGATAGATAAGATGGTCCATATAAGGCAGAGGCTAAATAATGACCCTGTGTGGATTTATCTGTTTCATAAATACCTTTTATAATAGGAATTAACTCACCTTGTTTAACCAAACTCTTAACTTTTGCATCTGGATTTGCATATTTAGAAAGTTCTGAACGCAACATAAATATATCTTTTATCATATTTTCACCACCTAATGCAATTATACTGTATTAGGTGGTGAAAATCAACCATTTATTCATTTGTTTGAAAAAATGATAACACAAAAATAGTATAAACTCAATTCGGTACTCAGTGAGTCCCAAATTGGAAATGTCAAAAAAGTTGATAGATAAACTTCAAAGTTGTAAACGAAAACCTTTTAAAGTGTAATTTAAAAAAAGACAAAACATATAGTTTCGCCTCTTCCAACATAGGATATTGGGATACAGGCATTACCCTTGCCTCCTTTTGGTTAACTATATTGTATCATGGATTTACTCTCGAATCAAACATAGCATTCTCGCCATACTATACCTTGCTTCCATTTTCAAGTAGTTCTTCAAAAACAGAGGAGAAGTCTACATCTTTGATTCCACCATAACGGCTTACAAAGTAGTTCTTCATATAATCTTCGTGCTTACGAACACCATTCTCACCAGTTGTTCCAAAATCAGAAAGGGAATAAAGG
>JAWXVD010000267.1:0-2784 GCA_044425705.1 Eubacteriales bacterium
CCACCACCCACAATGATATGGTCTAATAATGGAATCTGTATTAACTCACTTATCTTTCTTAAACCAGTGGTTAATTGAATATCTTCCTTTGAAGGAGTTAAATTTCCACTTGGGTGTGAATGCAATAAAATAATATGTGCAGCATTAGAAAGAATGCTACTCTTATATAATTCTCTCGGGTGTACAATTGCTTGATTCAACGAACCAATACTTAAAATATGACAATTAATCGGTTTCATATCATGCGTCAAATTAATTAGGCACACTACCTCTCGATCCATCTCACTTAATTCTTGTCCTAATAATTCCACTGCTTTTTGTGGTGAATTGATTGGAACACTAGACAATAAAGGTGCATCTTTCACAAGACGCACCGACACTTTCTCTAACTTAAATATTCCCTTTTCTTTCATCCTCTTCTCCTTCAAACTCAATACAAAGTATGCTATTTTCTTCCATGTTATTTACATAGGTAATCAATTCCTCTGTTGTCATATCTACCATTGATACTACTTCCTTTCTTATTCATTTTTGTTTTGAACTGTCTAACGCCCTCTTTCTTGCTCCTCAAAACTTGGCATAGGGAACACCTCTCCTCCACTTATATCCTTATTGGGAACATCTGTTGCCTGCGTTAGTTCTTTTGTCAAATGATTATAATGGTATACCTCATTTGACAGTCGCTCTCCTATTTCCACTTGTGCCATGTTAATGTCATACACCATTTCCGAAAGCATCTCTAAGTCTGCCACATGCTCAGGCACTGCAATGGTTTCATGAATCGATGAAGGTAAAATATAAAGATCACACCCTAGTGTATTTGCTAGCGGCGCTAAGTTTTCTGGAAATAACATATTCACTGCGCCATACATTTTCTCTGTATTAGAAATCACAAACATACGCTCTTCCTTATCAATATCTAACGTTCCCATTTCACTTTCCGAAAGAATTTCACTAATCACCGTGGTCATTCCTTGAACCGTTGGCTTCAACAATCGTTTCATATTGCTACGTGCTAAATCGTATAACTCCTGTTCATTCAATCCCATCTGATCTGCCACGTCATGTGTTACTTGTACTGATGACACACTTTGCTTATGCTCTCCCATCATCACACGATATACAATAGATAAATCACACACCTCACGATGTGGGCTTCTTTCTAATTGTTCCATGTTCTGATTCGTATTTACCACCATCATAATGATATTTTCTTTTATATAATTTTGATCCACAGCCTTATTGATATCAGGTAATTCTGAAAATGCCATAGAATAAATACCTGCTAGATTTATCATGCACTCCTCAAAATCTTGATTCTCTTTATACATTTCATAAAATTGTGGTAGTGTAATACATGGGGTAATCGTCCTTGTAGTTTCCTGTTCTTTTTGAGGTTGAATCACCAATTCCTCAATCGTGTAATTCACTTTATCAAACTCACGGATTTCCACACTTGCATTTTTAAATTCCTCTGGCATATATCCTAAAATTTCATTTTTCACTTCTTCTTTAAACATTTCATAATTTATCATAATTTTTTCTTCTCCTTAAATTGAACAAGGGAAGATACCTCGTGGCATCTTCCCCTGTTTATACTGTTATTTTATTTTTTCTCATTATAGTTTAATAGTACTTCAATCTTTAACATGTTCTAATATATCGCCGGGTTGACAACCAAGCTCATTACAAATTGCATTTAATGTTGAAAATCTAATTGCTTTAACTTTTCCCGTCTTTAAATTAGACAGATTCACAGTAGATACTCCAACTCTTTCTGATAGCTCTACTAATGTCATTTTTTGTTCAACAAGTATTCTATCTAATCTTAATATAATTGCCATAATTTACCCCCTATAAAACTTCATCCATCTCATTCTGCATTTCAAATGCAATTTTAATAAGAGCACTTAGAATAATAAAAAGCAAACCAAAAGTAAGTAATACACCATCTAAAAGCACAAATGAATTTATTGAAAACAATTCAAATCCACTCGAAACATATCCCGATAACCTTGGTACCACAAATGATGATATCGTAAATGTTCCCCCAATAAATCTAATACACCTGGTTAATATTCTAGAAAATGGTTTGCTATCCCACTGCATTTTTATTAAAGAAACAAAGACACACTGAATAGATAAAAAGAGAATGAATTGTTGCACAAACGCTGCCATACCTATTTGCTCCCATATAGAGTTAATAATTCCAATTACCATAAACATAATACCTGATAAACTAAATATTCCTGTCAATATAATTGTAAAAATAATTACCACTTTAATTTTTCTTAACTCCTCTTTCTTATCTTGAAATTTAGTATTCATCGCAAAATCATTCTTCAACATATTAATATCTCCTTATATTCAGCAACATCTGTTATTTTTTATATCATACCACATCCAATAACGATTGTCGAGATGAACATAATGTTTATCGTTATGTTTCTAAGGGGTTGCATCTCGATTTACAATTCACGTTTACATATTATTTCTACTTTACTATTTCCATAAATTGCTCTAAACCATTTTCTGTTCGACTATTCCCTAATCCATAAGTATCCACATATGTTTTTACACTCTCTATCTCTTCTTTGGTAAAACTATACGTTCCTACATATGTTGGTGCTTCAGCACTATGATTGCTCATTGCTCTTTGTAATACACTACTGTATTGTGCGTTCGATTTCCATAATGAACTATCTTCCAATCCACCACTTTCATAGCCTTTCAAGTAATATTCACTTGATATAAACCTTGCATACTCATAGATTCCATCAAAGT
>JAWXVD010000268.1:0-2771 GCA_044425705.1 Eubacteriales bacterium
ATAATTTCTACTAGAACTATATCACAAAAAGAAAAAATCGACAAGTCTAAACCTGTCGATCTTCGGTGGAGCTAATGGTGGGAATCGAACCCACGACCGCTGGTTATATATAAGGTGCCTATTTTTTGCCCCCTTATTGGGGGCTTGTTTTCTGGATACACCCGATGAATTTGTAGTAAATCATGACCCATTGGCGCTTGTTGCCCTCTGGGTCCACCGATTTTTCATACACCACGATGCGGTCTATCAGCTCGTTGAGGATTTTGGCATTCAAGCTCTGAATTTGGGTGTACTGACGGATGAGATTGACGAATTGGTTGGCATCAGTGAACACCTTTTCCCCCTCCTCTACTTGGGCTACAAGCGTACTTTTTTGAGTAGTCAGCTTCCCATGCTCCTCCTCGTAGCCAGTAGACATGGAGGTATATCGTTCCGTGCTGATTTTACCCAAAGCATAGTCCTCTGATAGTGTTTGTCAAGGGGGAAAATTAACTATTATGCATAGAAAAAGCCCACAAGCTACCTTTTGTAGTTTGTGGGCTTAATGATCTTAATTGTTTAAATTATCAATAGCATATTGTGCCTCTTCAGCAGTGAACTGCTCACCGTATTCGGATACTAATTGATCGTATATCGCATTAGATGACATGCTCATTGTTTCTTGGTAAGTTTTAGCTTTAGCTAAAGCATTAGCGTTCCAATCGGCTTCCATATTATCAATAGCATATTGTGCCGCTTCTTCAGGGAATTGTTCTCCAAAATCTGAAGTTAATTGTTGGAATATAGCCCGCTTGGACATATTCATCATTTCAGAGTATGTTTCAGCTTTTTTCAATGCGTTTTTAAATTCAATGCTTGGTTCTTTTCCTAGCGAATAGGAGATGGTTATTTCTTCACCTTCATATATTGTATCGCCTGTTACTGTGCTCTGTTCGATAAATGCCCCTACTTCAATAGCATCTGAATATTTGCTTTCAATAGAAATGCGTATATTGTTTGCATCAGCCCAAGTTTCAATAGCTGCTTTTTCCATAGTAGAAAAATCAATTACGATAATTTCATTTTTCTCTTCAATAGTGGTATCATCAACAACTTCGTTCACTTGTGATGAATTATTTTGGCTATCATCCGTATCATCAACTGATGAATCACCACCATTAGAAGTTCCTATTCCTATAATAAAAACTACTATCAACGCAATAAACCAACCTCTTTTATAAAAAGGCTTTTTATTCTTTGCTCCACACGAAGAACAAACTTTTGCATTCGCTACCATTTCTGCATTACAATTTTTACATAATACAACTTTTGATTTTTTTGCCATAATAACTCCTCATTTCCTTATTTATTTAAAATACTCTTTTTTTCACTATCAAATTCTTCTTGCGTTAAAATTCCTTCATCAAGCAATCCTTTTAATTCTCGTAATTGTTCCACTTTGCTATTAGATTGAGTGGTTGTTCCCGAAATGCTTTGTACACTTTGTGCCATCGTATTTCCCAATGCTAATCCTGCTCCAAGTCCTGCAATGCCCCCATCTTGTAATGATGCATCACGCATAGCTCGTGCTGTTTGATATTGCATAAAAGAATCCATATCCTTTTTCGCCATGGCAATCCCAGATTGTTCATCTATTAACTTTTCCACCTCATCTGGCAATGAAATATTTTCTATAATGATATCACTAAACTGGATTCCTATATTTTTTATCTGCTCATTAAGTTTTGTTTGTATTTCCACAGATAATGTCCTATAACTAGAAGCTAAATCGAGGACAGACATTTTTGTTTCTCCAACTATTGTTGAAAATGCTTCCGTAACCATAGATGACAAGTACTCTACTATGTCATATGACATTACAATCCCTTTTGTTCCAAATATTTCTCTCATAAAAGTAGTTGTATCTACTATTCTAAATGCATATTTACCAAAAGAACGAACACGAACCATGTTCATATCGCTATCCCTTTTCATGATAGGGTTTTTAGTTGCCCATTTGTTGTTTATAAATTGTCTTGTGCTAACAAAATACAAGTTAGAGATAATAGGAGAAACAAATAGGTAAGGAAATGCTTTTAGACTGGATAAAACAGGCATATTTTCTGTATTCAAAGGGTATGTGCCAGGTGATAAAACATCTGCTATTTGCCCGCCTTTAAGGAAAATTGCATTTTGACTTTCTCTAACGATTACCTTTGAGCCTTGTTTTAATTCATTATTTCCACTTTCTCTACGAAATTTAGATACAATTAGTTTATTACTTGTATCTTCATATTCAATAACATCGAGAAACTGATCTTTTACTGCATCTAAAAATCCCATACTTTCTCCTTCCTTAGTTTTTTAATGGTAAATCAAAATCATCCTTAAATGAACCTGTAGCAATAAGAATTATATCTATAATCCATCCTATTCCGAACATACCAGCTGTGAATAGATATAAAATTCCAGTCCCAATTTTACCCACATAAAATCTGTGAACACCAAAGTACCCAAGAAAGATGCATAAAAATAACGCTGCCATCTTGCTTTTCTTACTTGTGTTCTGAGTAATGTTTTGGTGCTGAATTGTTTGATTATTGATGATAACTTGAGGTTGAACTTCTTGCTGTTGTTGAATATTGTTTAAAGATGTATTTTGATTTATATTTTTTTCAACATTGCCACAATAATCACAAGCATTATTGTTTAATGGTGCACCACATACCGAACATTTACTTGCCATAATTTTCTCCTTCATTGTTTTATAGAATTATCAAAAAGTAAACTTT
>JAWXVD010000269.1:0-2748 GCA_044425705.1 Eubacteriales bacterium
AAAATAGAAAATGAAATTTAAAACAAGATTAACAATTACATTTTTAACAATTATTATTTTGCCAGTAGTATTGGTGTCGATTGCTTTTATTGGTATATCAGCCTATTTAATTCATGTATCTGGAGCCACTTATGGTATACAAGTAGAAAACTATACTATGTTATCAGAATCTATATCTTCTTTTGGAAAATTAACAGATGAAACTTTCAACATGATAGGTGCACAGTTATCTATAGACCCTACAAGATATGAAGATATGGAGTATTTAGAAAAAATAAATGCAGATATGTCGGACAAGTTGACTTATTTAATTGTAAGAAAAGGCGACGAACTATATTATGCAGGTAATGAAGTGGCAGCAAATGAAATTTTTCTTCGATTGCCACCTTATGGAACCGATAATGCAGATAATTCTGCTTTAGAATATTATTATAATGATATGCAAAAGTTGGTTAGACAAATTGATTTTACATTTAGTGATGGAGAGCAAGGCAGTATATTTTTAATCACAAAAGTAAGTAGTGTAATTTCAAAAGCATTGATGGTTGATTTGTTTTTAGCAATTATTATCATTCTTTTATTTACAAGTGTCATGTTAACAAGATGGATTCATAAAGGTGTTTTTCTTCCTATTCGAGAGATGAATCTTGCTATGCAAAATATTGCAAATGGAAATTTGGAATATGCTTTATCTAACGAGGAAAAAAGTGAAATTGGGGAGTTGTATCATAACTATGAAGGGATGCGATTAAAACTTAAGGAAGCAAGAGAAGAAAAGGAAGAAAATGAAAAGCAAAATAGAGAATTGGTAAGTAATATCTCACATGATTTAAAGACACCGATTACCTCTATTAAAGGATATGTAGAAGGCATTATGGATGGGGTAGCAGATACTCCTGAAAAAATGGATAAATATATTAAGACAATCTATACAAAAGCTAATGATATGGATCGATTAATCAATGAATTGACTTTTTATTCTAGAATTGATTCTAATAGAATTCCGTACAATTTTCATTGTATTAATGTAAGAGATTACTTTAATGATTGTGTAGAAGATGTAGGGTTAGATTTGGAATCGAAAAATATTCAATTGAACTACACTAATTTTATTGAACCAGAGACACGTATTATTGCAGATCCAGAGCAATTAAAGAAAGTAATTAATAACATTATTGGGAATAGTATCAAATATATGGATAAGGAACAAGGAATTATCGATATCCGTTTATTAGATAAAGTAGATTCTATTCGTGTAGAAATTGAAGATAATGGAAAAGGGATTGCAACAAAGGATTTAGGGAATATTTTTGAACGTTTTTATAGAACAGATGCTTCTAGAAATTCATCACAAGGGGGAAGTGGTATCGGGCTTTCTATTGTAAAGAAAATTATTGAAGATCACAGTGGATACATTTGGGCTACTAGCCGTGAAAACGAAGGAACTTGTATGCGTTTTGTGATTCGTAAATATGAAGGTAATGAGAAAGAATGAAATTAAATTTTTATACGAAACAGAGGCGATGTGTGATCTGTAACAAATAGTGTGATTACGCGTAGGCGAAACAAGTGAAAATAAAACTGAAAAATCAGTTTTCAAAAGAAAGGATATATGAGGGTATGAGTAAGATATTAATTATTGAAGATGAAGTGGCAATTGCAGATTTGGAAAAAGATTATTTAGAATTAAGTGGATTTGAAGTAGTGCTTGAACATGCAGGGGATACAGGACTTGCAAAAGCGTTAAATGAAGAGTTTGATTTAGTAATCTTAGATTTAATGCTTCCAGGAATGGATGGGTTTGAAGTATGTAAAAAAATTCGTGAAGAAAAGAATATTCCAATTTTAATGGTATCGGCAAAAAAAGATGATATTGATAAAATTAGAGGATTAGGCCTCGGTGCAGATGATTATATGACAAAACCTTTCAGCCCAAGCGAATTAGTGGCTAGAGTAAAAGCACATATGGCTCGTTATGAAAGATTGGTAGTAATCAATGCGAAAACAAATGATATTGTAGAAATTCGCGGTATTCGTGTAGACAAAACAGCAAGACGTGTTTATATTGATGGGGAAGAAAGAACGTTTACAACAAAGGAATTTGATTTGCTTACATTTTTAGCAGAAAATCCAAACCATGTATTTACAAAAGAAGAATTATTCCGTGAAATTTGGGATATGGACTCTATTGGAGATATTGCAACAGTAACTGTTCATATCAAAAAAATTCGTGAAAAAATTGAACCAGACACAGCTAAGCCACAGTATATCGAAACTATTTGGGGGGTTGGTTACCGCTTCAAAATCTAGACAGGGCAGAAACGTTGATTTTACGGGCTTTTCAAGGGTTTTAGGGCTTCCAGTACCGAAAAAATAACCAAAAATTATGAGTCTACTGAGTCTCTTTAGTCTCAAACTGGTGGGTTTTGGTTTAGATCAGAGGGTGGAAAGTTGAAAAATAAGATTTTTCAACCGGCAATTTGTCTCTTCGAGCCAAAGTTGCCAGACTGAGAGAATAGGATGGTGGTCTGGAGAGTGAAAAATCCGTTGACAGATAATAAAATCTGGTTTAATATAAGAATATAAAAAGGCACTACCGATAGACGGTTGTCCCTCATATTTTAGCTAAAAAATAATCGCTAGTTTTCTGAGGACGGGCGATTATTTTTTATGAGAAATCTTATAAACAAGATTAACAATTGCAACAATTAATATGGAAAATTGAATCAATTCTTCATATGTAACCAT
>JAWXVD010000270.1:0-2745 GCA_044425705.1 Eubacteriales bacterium
GGCTACATCATAAGCCTTTTTTCAATTAAGTATGCATTTTATTCAGTTTTCAGTGTATACAGAAAGAAAAAAGGCTGTAATTTTGCCTAGAATCTAGGTTTTAGGACGGTCTGGTGGGGGTGAAAAGTAACTGGTAATCGCCTCACGATGTTCTTCATAGAATTTTTTACTATATCCTGCTTTCCTATAATTTGCATACACCTCTCGTGTTTTAGAATAATTAAAAATATGTTTTTTCACATCTGCAATTTCACCCAATCGCTTTTCTGCATCCTTAATAGTGGTAGACAAGATCGAAAACCTAGATGATGCTGCACTTGCTTTCTCTACAAGAGTGGTATAGTCATTATATTTCACATCCACACAAATCACTATGCTGATTTGTGTGGAGAGAACAACTACGAGTGTCAATTAGCATGTCCCTCGCCTTAGGCGAATTCAAATGGACATGCGTCCGTTACTTTTTTACGGCATAACCGTGAAAAAGTAACGGATAATCTCTCACATCATGTTCCTGTAAAAATAGCAACACTTGAGATATTTGTTTGATATTATAAACCTTTGCCCATCTTTCATAACCTCCACTTTTTCCTTGTTTTATTTTTTCTTGAATATCTATTAACAAATCAAAATCACGTTTATAATTTTTGGAATACTTTGCATTTTCTTTTCGATTAGGGGATTGCTCTTTTCACCCACTCACTTGGTTTTCTTGGTTCAATTACAGACAGACCATTTTCAAGACAAATCAAGTCACTAAGTTTCTGCAATGCCAACGCGATAAACCAATAATTTCTAAACTTTCTATCACAAGACAGATTCGTAGAATTAAAAATAATATGATTATGAATATGTGCCCGATCAATATGCGTTGCCACTACAAAAGCATGATTTCCTTTCGTAAATCGCATAGCTGTTTCATAACCAATTCGATTTGCTTCTTTTGGTGCAATCTCCCCTGGTTTAAAAGATTGGCGAATCTGATATGCCAGAATATCTCCTTTAGGTTTTCTTCCTGTTAGCCGTAGATACTCACGTTTTGATTGGGCAAATTCCTTATCAGCTATTTCCACATTACATGCATAAGATGTAACCAGTTCCCCATTGTCTGTTTTTCTTTATTTTTTGCATAGTCTACTCTATCCTTTAAAGACTGTGCAATTGTTTTTCCTTTGTTTTGATGCATGACAATCAATCGTGTTGCTGCCACCTTCTCACCTCATTTCCATTATATAATTCCTGATAATCGTTCCAATACATCTCCAATTTTTTGTAATATTTCACTTTGGCTCTTTTTTAATTCCATAATATCCTCACCATAGATGCTCCCTGTCTCATTTGCTTTTTTCGCATATTGATTTAAATTATTGCTATTGATTTTTAAGAGTCGGAGAATTTCTTTTACATCTGTCATATCCATCTGAATGATATAACCGTTAAGCGCCATCTTACGAATATATGCACTGAGATTTTTCGTTCCACAGTGCTCCATCCTGTTTTTAATCAATTCTACTTCTGTAGAGGTGAGGCGTATGTAAATTCTTGTATTCATATTTCCCATTTTATTATCATCCTTTATTCTTTTACCTTATTTGTTTACAATGAAAAAACCACCTCCGAAGAAGTGGCTAGACATTAAATTTATTAAATAGCTTTTTTCAGTATTCATAATCCAAATCAAATTTTTAATATGGATACTCCGGTATTAATTCCGATAATTTAGCCACTTTCCCTTGATTGTCCAGTAATATTTGTATTTCTTTCGCTGTCATTCCCAACTGCATCATAAATTCACGACACGCTCCACAAGGCGGCATGACCTTGCCATCTTTATAAACGGACAACACTTTATCCACTTCATTCTCTCCATTAGCAAGCATTGTAGATAAAGCATTTCGTTCCGCACACATTCCTAAAGAACTACTTGTGTCAATACAAACACCTGTATATATGTTGCCTTTTTTGGTTAGTACCGCGGCAGCAACTCCTCCAACATACATATTTTCAGATATTTCATGAGGATTGATTTTTCCGCAAGCTATATCATAAAGTTGTTTCCATTCTTCGTTCATAATGCCCCCTTCCATAACCATATTACAAATTATAAAATATGGTTATTTACTCCCAAAGTATTATATCTTTAAAATTAAATTTCTTTTCTTCTCTAAAGGTATTGATATGTTACTATTCTTTTTACTCTATATTCTAGTTCTATCACAGTAATATATGCTGCAATTCGTACAATACCAGAAAATGTGAAAAAAGTAACTATAATACCTTTTACTCATATATTGTCTCTTCATATCTATAGACATTGATAAAGCGATAACCATAAGTCTTCGTAATATAAAAAAAACCTGACAACGGAAAAGGGAGATTTATGTAACGTGGTAATTCTAACTGACATATGTAACGGATGCCCTCAATTTCAACAGTGGGCATCATCCCCTCTTTAATAATATACAGTTTCTTCTTTTTCTGTTCACAATAACGTAAAAGTTCTAACGTAAAATCTTTCTTATTCATGATTGGTTCATGTGGTTCGATAATAAAAGAAGGCTTTGACGGTAAGTAGTGGACTACCTTTTCTTTGAAATCTTCTAATATCTTGAAGAACTGGTTTCCTATTTTTCCTTGTGCATCTATTTCCTCAAGATACTTCTGAGCATCTAAATCATGATAGGAAATTGACTCTTCCTTAATCTTCTTACAAATCTTCTGAATATGTACAAGCTCTTCTTGTTT
>JAWXVD010000080.1:0-15204 GCA_044425705.1 Eubacteriales bacterium
TCATCGGCATTTTTAAATGATTGTTTGAATTTAGGAAAAGATTCAGGTGCTGGTGGTGCAAAATATAATTTTGTATATCCATGTTTTCCTGGGTTTTTAAATTTAGTAGATTCCCTACAAGCCATTAAAACAGCAGTTTATGATGAAAGAGTGCTTTCTTTAAAGGGTATAGCTACCTTATGTCATAATAATTTCGCAGGAGAAGAAAGATGGCGTAAGTTCTTGATGAATCGATGTGATAAGTTTGGAAATGGAAAAGAGGCAGTGGATGCCCTTGGAAAAGATCTTTATGATTTCCTTAGAGCAGAATTAGAAAAATATGAGATAAGCATAGGCGGAAAATTCTATTCCAGCTATTTTGCTTGGATTATGCATGGGGAATTGGGCGCACAAGGTGCTGCTACACCAGATGGAAGAAAACAAGGAGAGGCCTTGTCTGAATGTCTTGGAGCAGTACAAGGTATGGACAAAGAAGGTCCAACGGGAGTACTTCAATCTATTGAAAAAATTGATCAAAGATATGGAATTGGAGGGATTGCTACTAATTTCCGATTTAGCAAAAGTTTTATAGGTTCTAAGGAAGGAAAAGCAGCTATTAAAAATTTTATTATAGCATTTATGGATAGTAATTGTTTTGAAATTCAATTTAATGTAGTGGATCAACAAGATTTAATCAGGGCACAATCACATCCAGAAGAATATCAGACATTAATGGTTAGAGTGGCAGGTTATAGTGATTATTTTATTAATTTAACACCTGAAATCCAAAATGAAATTATTAAACGAAGTGAACATAGTATTTTATGACTATAAAGAAAGAGGAAAATATGGATCTTTTTGAATATATGCGAACAACAAATCAAGAAAAAGAATCACCCCTAGCGGCTAGAATGAGACCTACCACCTTGGAAGAAGTGGTAGGACAGAAACATATTATCGGTAAAGATAAATTGTTGTACAGAGCTATTGAGGCGGATAAGATTAGTTCTATTATTTTTTATGGCCCTCCAGGAACTGGAAAAACTACTCTGGCAAAAGTGATTGCAAATACTACAAGTGCCAATTTCACACAGATTAATGCCACTATTGCTGGAAAAAAAGATATGGAAGAAGTAATCAAACAAGCCAAAGATGATAAGGGTATGTATGGAAAAAACACCATACTTTTTATTGATGAAATTCATCGTTTCAATAAAACACAGCAGGATTATTTGTTACCCCATGTAGAAGATGGAACCATTGTGTTAATTGGTGCTACCACGGAGAACCCATATTTTGAGGTGAATGGGGCGCTTATTTCAAGATCCATTATTTTTGAACTAAAACCTTTAGAAAAAGAGGATATTAAAAAGTTAATACATAGAGCTGTCTACGATATGGACAAAGGCATGGGTAGTTATGATGCGGTCATAGAAGAGGATGCCTTAGAATTTTTAGCAGATATTGCAGGTGGAGATGCCAGACAAGCGTTGAATGCAATTGAATTGGGAATTATGACTACTGGAAGAAATGAAGAGGGGAATATTCCAATCACTTTAGAAGTAGCCTCAGAATGTATTCAAAAAAGAGTGGTCAAATACGATAAAAGTGGTGATAATCACTATGACACCATATCAGCGTTTATTAAAAGTATGAGAGGGTCGGATCCAGATGCGGCCTTGTATTATTTGGCAAAAATGTTGTATGCAGGAGAAAGTGTTACCTTTATTGCAAGAAGAATTATGATTTGTGCATCGGAAGATGTAGGAAATGCAGATCCACAGGCATTAGTAGTAGCAGTTAATGCATCTATGGCAGTAGAGCGAATTGGAATGCCAGAGGCACAGATTATTTTATCACAAGCCGTTACTTATGTAGCCACTGCACCGAAAAGTAATGCTTCTTTAGGAATTTTTGATGCGATGGAAACAGTGAGACAAACAGGAAATTTAAAGATTCCTACTTATCTACAGGATGCACATTATAAAGGGGCAGCCAAGTTGGGTCATGGAATCGGATATAAATATGCTCACGATTATCCTAATGATTATGTAGAGCAGCAATACTTACCTTATGAATTAACTGGAAAAGAATTCTATCGTCCTAGTGGTAATGGATATGAAATGAAAATAAAAGAACATATGCAACGAATCAAAAAAGAGGCTAAAGAGTAACATGTTATAAAAGAGGCTAAAGAGTAACATGTTATAAAAGAGGCTAAAGAGTAAAATGTTTAAAAGAGGCTAAAGAGCAAAACTTTATGCTTGCTCTCTAGCCTCTTTTGTGTACCCAGCATAGGCACAATCTAACGTATTGTGCCATGAATTGAACTTATAAAAGTTTTTCCATCAACAATTGATAGATTTCTTCATTTTTTGTTTTCCAATGATCGCAGATAGTAGCTGCTATTTCTTCAGTAGGAACTGATAAAGTGAGATGAATCAAAGTGGTTTCCTTTTCCTTAACAAATAAATCAGCTTCATATTCACCAGTAACAGACTTATAATAGTCTGTTATAATGGAGACCTCATTTCGTAGTTCCATTTTATTTTCTTTGAAAAAAGTTGATATTTCATTTTTAATCGCATCACTAATTCGATTATTGAAAAAACTTAAGGTATTTTTACCTTCTTCATTAATCATAAGTAATGTACGATTTCCTTTTGTATCAGATTGTACCAAAGTAGCTTCGCTTAATTCAGATAAGACCTGTTGTAAGGTTAAATAATTGGTATATTCTCTATCTAAGATAAATTCACTAATTTGTGAAGTGGTAAGTGGAAAAGTTACTTGCTCTAGCATGTAGAGTACAATCAATTTGTATAATGTTAGAGAATCAGATGACATCAATAAATTTCCTTCCGATTTTTATTTAATATGGGCCTTCACTGCATCAGCAACCACTTGGGCCACTTTTGGATTGAATGCTTCTGGCATAATATTGTCTTCATGTAAATCTTCATCAGAAACTAAACCAG
Source organism: Eubacteriales bacterium (assembly GCA_044425705.1). GTDB lineage: Bacteria > Bacillota > Clostridia > Lachnospirales > Lachnospiraceae > JAWXVD01. The sequence continues at coordinate 2,958 of JAWXVD010000080.1, forward strand.
CAATGGCATAAGCAGCAGCTAATTTCATTTCCTCTGTAATTTGAGATGCGCGTCCTTCTAAGGCACCTTTAAAAATACCAGGGAAAGCAACTACGTTATTCACTTGATTAGGGAAATCGCTTCTTCCAGTACCTACTACTTTTGCACCAGCAGCCTTCGCTACATCAGGCATAATTTCTGGAACTGGGTTAGCCATAGCAAATAGAATAGCGTCTTGATTCATTGTAGAAACCATTTCACCTGTTACAATATTAGGAGCAGAAACACCTACAAAAATATCAGCACCTTGTAAAGCATCGGCTAAACTTCCAGTTTCACCATTAGCATTAGTGATTTCTGTCATTTTTTGTTGCATCCAATTCAAACCTTCTGTTGTTTTAGATACGATGCCAACCTTGTCACACATGATTACATTAACAAATCCATAAGTTAATAATAGCTTTGTGATAGCAACCCCTGCACTTCCAGCACCATTTACAATGACTTTACAATCTTCTTTTTTCTTGCCAACTACTTTTAATCCATTGATAATGCCAGCTAATACAACAATAGCAGTACCATGTTGATCATCATGAAAAACAGGGATATCTAAGGTGGCTTTTAAACGTTCTTCGATTTCAAAACAACGAGGTGCACTAATATCCTCTAAATTAATCCCACCGAATCCAGGTGCCATATAAGTTACAGCTTTTATAATTTCTTCTGTGTCTTGTGTATCTAAACAAATAGGGACTGCATTGACGCCACCGAATTCTTTGAATAAAACGGCTTTTCCTTCCATAACAGGCATTGCAGCATAGGGACCTATATTTCCAAGGCCTAATACAGCACTTCCATCTGAGACAACAGCAACAGTATTTGCTTTCATTGTATATATGTATGCAGCTTCTTTGTCTTCTGCGATTACTTTACATGGTTCTGCAACACCAGGGGTATAAGCAAGTGATAAATCTTCTCTTGATTTTACAGGCGTTTTTGATATTGTTTCAAGTTTTCCATTCCATTCTTCGTGAAGTTGTAAAGCTTTTTCGTTAATTGTCATTTTTCCCTCCGTTTGGAAGCGTCTTTTTGTTGAGAAACCTGACCAGAATATGAAATGCTGGTCTAAAATTATTAGTGTTTGTGACGCTTCAACACAAACACGTAGGTGTATCAATAAATTTTTGCATGAAAATTTGTCCTAGTATCATAATAGTATATTTGTGAAAGTACTGCAAGATAAAAAATAAATGTGTATAAAAATTAAACTAGTCAAAATAATAGTTAAAATGCAATCTTCCCAATAAAGTATACAGTTTCATCAGATTCACCGACAATGTATCCAGAATCATATCTATTGATTGTAATTTCATCGTTTTCTAAAAGTTCTTTTACATATTGGATTTGAAAGGATTTTACTTTTCGCATATTCAGTTCACTGGTTTCATACATATCAAAGCACCATCTAACATAATGGGCGTTGTTCATATGTCCATTACCGTCAATATCACTGCTGAACACACGACGTTTCAAAGATTTTTCTAAGTTCTCTTTCAGGGGAACTAATTTTTCTACCTTTTTACCAGTGTATGGAAAATCAATACCAGAAAATTCAGGGTTTTTCTTTATTTTGACGGGCCAAGTAGTTCCAGTTGACATTAAAACATAATATCCAGTGATATCACCAATCTGAAGATTGTTTTGATCATAAATTTGAAATTCTCTCACAGCAAAGAGCTTATCCATTCCACTGTGGTGTGTTTCAATACGAATTGTCTCATCAATTTTAGGTGTATGTAATATGTTAATTTTACTTCTTGAGATAATCCAGTAATAAGTGACATCTGGTGATTCGAAATTAACGCCTAGACTGGATGCATCAATTCGTGCAATATCTTGCATAAAATCAACTAAAGCAGTTACTTTCAAGTTTCCGTTACAATCTGTATCACGAAAAGTGATTAAAAAATTTTTGCTATATTTTATCATAATTTTCTCCATTTTGAAGTGTCACAAACACTTGTTATTTATTTGATAGAATAATATAATAAAATCAAAAAGTAAAGAGGGGATTATTATTATGTTTAAAGACTTAGTAAAAGCGAATAGAAGTTATCGTGGATTTGATGAAACGAGAAAACTTACAAAAGGATAGAATCAAATAAAATATGGTTCTTCAAGAGGGTGAGAAAGATGGATTTTTCAAAGGTTAAAGATTGTAATAATGCAAATGAAATTACACGTGCGTATATGGATGGATTACTAATTGAATCCAGATATATTGATAGCGGTATACCAGATATTAAATTAGATCTTTATGGTAAAACATTTGATTCTCCTATTATGATATCTGCTTTTTCCCATTTAGGTAATTGGCATAGTAATGGTATGGTAGAAATGGCGCTAGGAGCAAAAGAAGCGAATATATGTGACTTTGTGGGTATGGGAGATGAGGAAGAATTAAGTAGTATTTTAAGCACAGGTGCTAATTGTATAAAGATTATCAAACCATACGCTGATCGTAAAGTGATTTATAACCGATTAAAACATGCCTATGAAAATGGAGCATTAGCAGTAGGAATGGATATTGATCATAGTTTTAATAATAAGGGAGAAGCCGACGTTGTCTGTGAACTATTAATGGAACCCATTACCATGGAGGAACTTGGTGACTTTGTAAAAGCAACACCCTTGCCATTTGTGGTAAAGGGTGTATTGAGTGTAGAAGATGCTAAAAAATGCATGGAAGCAGGAGTATCAGGAATTGTGATATCCCATCATCATGGTATTTCTCCTTGCTCGATTCCACCATTAATGATTTTACCTAAAATCAGAGAAGTAGTAGGGGAGAAGATGAAAATTTTTGTGGATTGTGGCATTGCAACAGGCATAGATGCTTTTAAGGCATTGGCACTTGGAGCCACTGGAGTTTGTGTAAGTAGAGCTATTTTAGATCCATTTAAAGAAAAAGGAGCGTCTGGAGTAGAAGAATACATAGGGGAGATGAATCAACAATTAAAAAGTTTAATGGCTAGAACTGGATCTTCTGATTTATCGAAAATGAGTGCTGATGTGATTTGGAATGGACATAAAGAGTAAGGTGAAGATTAGATGATGAAAAGTGAACATTGAACTAAAAAAGTGAACATTGGTCTAAGAAAGTGAACATTGAAGCTGAAAGAAAGAGGATTACTATATGGGATTTTGGATTTTTATGGTTATTATGCTTTTACTTATTCCAATTATTATGATAGGTTTTGGAAGGTATTTTATGAAATCAGCACCAAAAGAGATAAATTTGGTGTTCGGGTACAGAACATCTATGTCAATGAAAAACAAAGAAACATGGGAATTTGCACATAATTACTGTGGAAAAATTTGGTATTATGGAGGCAGATTGTTATTGTTATCAATATTATTCATGTTTTTAGTCATTGGAAAAGATGAAGATACCATTGGCAATCTTGGAGCGATTCTTATGTATGTTCAACTAATTTTTTTAGTAGGTTCTATTTTTCCTACTGAAAGAGCCTTAAGAAAGAATTTTGATAAAAAGGGTAATCGAAGGAAATAAGCATTATTGGTTAAAATTGCTAAATGAAATGACATTTGGTACAATTTTAATATAAATAGAATTAAGTACGTCACAATCTTAAAAATCCTAATTCAGGAAAGAGATTGATAGCACTATGGGGATAAAAACTTATGAATGTAAATTATTTGAAGAAATTGAACAGCGAGAAATTACAGAATATCATTGTAGAAATGTATGATATTCTTACAGAAAAGCAAAAAATAGAATTAGATAAAATAATAGAACAGCTTGCATTAGAAGATATTAATAGTATGGATAATTTTAATGTGGATATGGTAGAGAGAATGTCTCAAGAATTTGTGGATGAAAAAATGTCCCAAATGAAGGAATGGATGCACCAAATTGATGAGTCCGAGCTGTATCTGTATGCAAATGGATATGAAGATTATTCTAGTGGATACTGGGATAGTGACTGGATAGTAGAGTATGAGGATGAGCAGGGAATTGGTGATATTATAATGTCTATCATTCGATTTGCAAAAGATTGTGTCGAAGATAGAAAATATCAGGAAGCTAATACGCTTTATAAATGGTTATGGGAAATGGCGATTAGTACAGATGAAGAATATGAAGATTCAGTTGATTTGGAAAAATTAATAGATGAAGAATTAATAAAAATAGACCGTGAAAAGCTTGCATTATTTACTTTGTATACCACTTATCAAGTTGTAGAAGCAAAAGAACGAGTAGAAATGATTTATGAATATTTCATATACTATTCATTTAGAACACTACATATTGAAGATTTCTTTTCTTGTGGTAGGGAAAAGTTAATAGGAGAAGAACAATTTTGGAAAGACTGGATTTCATTGTTGAAAAATAAAACTGGGGATGCAGAGAGTCGACTATTAAGAGAGGCAATTCTTTATTATGAAGGAGTTGATGGGATTGTAAGAGAAGCGGAAGAAAATTGTGACACCCATCCATCCTTGTATCTTGTGGCTATGGAAGAATATTTGAGGAATCATAATTATGCTGGTATGGAAAATATTGGACAAAAAGCCTTGGTAAATATTGATGTGAAACGGGTGATTCGTAGTGAAATTGCTTTAAAGGTAGCATATGCATCAGAGTGTCTTGACAATAAAGAAAATGTAATGAAGTGTTGTTGGGAGGCATTTTGTTCAAATTATACAGATGCAAATTATTTGAGATTATTTGCAACAAATGAGATGGCTCTATTATATGGTCTTAGGGGAAAAGAAATTTGGGATTTAGTAAAAGTAGAAAAAGTAAATGAATACGAATTTACAAGGAATACAGAATTAAGACAAAATAACATAGATAAGATACAATATCAAACATTGTGCTTTTATATGGGAGATTTTAAGGCTACTAAAGCAGCTACTAAAAACCCAACAGAGTCACTTGGATGGAGTGGAAAGTTTGTAAGAAAAGGAGTGAATTTGTTTTTGCTCTATTTATATGAAGAAACGTTACCAACAAAGGCAGCAGCAGCCATTGCTAGGACTTTAGAATTTACATGTGATTCTGGAAATTATTACAATCTAAGTTTTGAAAACAAAATTATAGAAGAAAGTAATAAACATAAAGTCAGTATCTTTTGGAATTATTTTCAAAGATGGAAGCAATATTTTCCAATGGAACAAAAAGAGAAAGAGTCATACTTAAAATGGGTGGAAAAAATAGTACATAGCAGAGCAAATGCAATTGTTGGAGGGAAATTCAGAAATCATTATGCAAGTGTAGCAATTTTACTGGCAATGGTTGCTGAAATCAAAGTGCAAATGGGTGAAAATGGTGCGAAAAATCATATTTTTGCAATGTATAAGAAAAATTATCCAAGGCATTCTGCATTTCAAGCAGTAATGAGAGAATATTTTGGGATGTAGACGGAGGAAGATGAAGATTGGATGATGAAAAGCGAACATTGGTCTGAAAAAGTGAACATTGGTCTAAAAAAAGTGAACATTGATATCTTGATGAAAAATAAATTGGCATTAAAGTTAGAAAGGGCAGAATCAAAATGAAACAAGATCCATTCAAAGAATATCTTATACAGACAGAACCCAATAAGAGAGACAAGGGATATGTATGGCATACAGCAATTGGTTTGCAGGCAGTTGATGGACTAAAACCTTCAAAATACTTGGTAGATACAGCAATTCAAAACATTGAAGGTGAAATATCTTTTGAGGAAGCACAACAATTACTCGATACGTATTATAAAGAAAACCCAAAAGTCGATGAGTGGGAGAGGACTGAAGAGGCTGATAAAGTATCATTAAGAATTGCAAAGTTATTATCAGAAAAAGCATTTTCATTTACACCAATGGAGTATATTGCTATTCATAAGAAGCTATTTAATGGAATTTATGAACATGCAGGAAAGATTCGAGATTATAATATAACGAAAAAAGAGTGGGTGCTTGATGGAGATACTATATTATACGGAAGTGCGTCAGAACTTCGTGCCACATTAGATTATGATTTTTTACAAGAAAGAAGTTTTAATTATAAAGGCTTATCAATGGATGAAATTATTCATCATTTGGCTAGATTTGTATCTGGATTATGGCAAATTCATATTTTTTCAGAGGGAAATACAAGAACAACCGCCGTATTTTTTATCAAATATATTAGAACATTAGGATTTCAGGCGACTAATGATATTTTTGCGGAGAATGCTTGGTATTTTAGAAATGCATTGGTGCGTGCAAATTATAATAATTTAGTAAAAAAAACATATGAAACAACAGAGTTTTTGGAATTATTTCTTAGAAATCTACTGTGTGACGAACAGCATGAATTGTATAATCGGGCTATGCATGTTAGTGACATATATAAAGATTACAAAAAAATAAACCTAGAAAGCAAAAATGCTAATATTGAAGCTGAAAAAACGAGTATTGATATTTTACAAATATATGGTGAACAGACGAAAGGATTTACTTTAAAAAGAGTGGAATATATTCAATTGATGTTTGATGAATTTGGAATAGAAGATGTGTTTGGAAGAACGGATGTTCAAAGGATTATTCCATTAGGAAATACAAGGGCATCTGCATTATTAAAGAAATTATTAGAAGTGAAGGTGATAGAATCTGTTTCTGGTCAAGGCAAAGGAAAATATAGGTTTTGCAGATTATAGTAATGAAGATAGTGATAAAAATAAAGTTGACATAATTTGGAATATAGACGGAGGAATCTCATATGAATAAGACTATAAAGTTAATAATTGCATTGATTTTTTTAGGAATGATAGTTCTATGTATTATAATTTTTCAACCTACTACAGAAGAAGCAGTACATATTGCAGAAGATTTTAAGGATGAATCTTATGTGAATTATCCAAAAATAACTAATATAATCGACTATTTAGAAATTGATGTAGCCACTGTACAAAAGCTAATTGATGACGAAAATGAATTGGTATTTTGTTTTCTAGATACAAGTTCGAACGAAATGCTATATGACTATATTCGTCAGCTACAGGATGATGATTTTGAGGTGGAACTTTATGATGGCACAATTTCATCCACATTTGTAATTTCTGGTAATGATGTTGAGATAGAAATAACAACCGTTTCTGATATTGACCCATGGAAAGAATATCAGGAAGACGAGTATCTACAACAAATTACCAATGAAAACACAGTTTGCAAAATATCTGTTGTTGAATAAGGAAGTAAGTTGAAAATAAGATTTTTCAACTTACTGAGAGAAAGTGATGGTTTTTTGTTATGAAATTAAAAGCGTTTAAAGCAGCAATTCCATTTACCATTCCAATTTGTGTTGGATTTTTATTTATTGGAATGTCATATGGATTTCTTATGAACAGCATGGGGTTTTCGTTTGTTTATCCTATGTTTATGAGTTTACTTATTTTTGCTGGTTCTATGGAATTTGTAGCTGCAAATTTATTGCTTGGAGCATTTGACCCATTAGGTGCATTTATGCTAACTATTATGGTGAATGCAAGGCATATCTTCTATGGAATTTCCATGTTAGAAAAATATAAAGATACGGGATTGAAAAAAATCTATTTGATTTTTGGGATGTGTGATGAATCGTTTTCAATTAACTGTACTGTAACCCCACCTGAGGATGTTGATAAAGGATGGTTTATGTTTTATGTAACATTATTAAATCAGATTTATTGGGTAGTGGGTGCAACATTAGGAGGAATTTTGGGATACTTCATACAATTTGATACCAAAGGAATTGAATTTGTCATGACAGCGCTATTTACTGTTATGTTTATTGAACAATGGGAAGAGGCTACAAATCATATTCCTGCACTGGTGGGTATCGTATGTCCACTCATATGTTTACTCTTCCTAGGGAGTCAAAACTTTATGATACCAGCTATGGTTATCATTATTGCAAGTTTTATGTTCAATCAGAAAAAATTTATGGAAAAGGTTGGTGCAGAGCAATGACAATATCTCAAGGTATCATTACCATATTGATCGTTATGGTAGGAACAATGTTAACTAGGTTTCTCCCATTTATAGTATTTCCGTCTAATAAAAAGCCACCAAAATTTATTCAGTATTTAGGACTTGTTCTTCCTTATGCAGTGATAGGATTGCTTATTATCTACTGCTTAAAAGATGTTGTTTTCACTGCCACACATGGACTACCAGAATACATATCCATGCTGTTTATTTTCATTTTACATAAATGGAAGAAGAACACATTGCTTAGTATCGCGGGAGGTACGATACTATATATGTTGTTGGTGCAAAATGTATTTTGAGTGTTTGCTGTATGATCTTAAGATATAATTAATTGATATAGAAGTTGCTAAATTGAAAGAAAGTGAAAGGATATTAAAATGAATCTATACATAAAACAAAAACGATTCTCATTTGGAGATAAATACGATATTTATGATGCCAATCAAAATGTAGTATATAAAGCATGGGGAGAGATTTTCGCTATTGCGAACAAGTTACATTTATGCAATAATTGTGATGAAGAATTGATGTTTATTAAACAAAGGGCTATGACATTTTTGCCTACATTTGAACTTTTTGTTCATGGTAATTTATTTGCAACAGTAAAAAAGGAATTTACTTTCTTCTATAAAAAAATCAATGTGGAAAGTACTTATGGAAATTTCGTAATAGACGGGAATTTTTGGGATCATGAATACACCATAACCTGTGATGGAAAACTGTTTGGTAAAGTATCAAAAGAGTGGCTTGTATGGGGAGATGTTTATGAATTAGATATTAACACAGAGGAGCATAGTGAATTTTTCGTTGCACTAGTTCTTGCAATTGATAGTATTTTAGAGGGAGAAAAGAATCGATGAAAATGAAAAAATTGATTATTAGTCTTATGTCAGTAGTAAGTTTATTGACAGGTTGCGGAAGAAATCAAGCAGTATCGATAGGTATTATAGGCGGAGCAGATGGCCCCACATCCGTGTTTGTTGCAGGAAAGGTTTATTGGGGTGCTATTGCTGCGGTTGCTAGTGTAAGTGTTCTTATTATAGTGCTACTTGTTATTTATTTTATCAAAAGGAGAAAGTGAATATTATGTGGATGGTCTTTGGAGTGCTAGCTGTAATTACAGCAGTGTTAAATCTTGTATATTATTTTAAGGGTAAAAATGGGAATGTTTTTAGGTTTGCTAGTTTGTCTTTTACTGCATTAACAGTATGTGATTTATATGCACAAGTGAATGCCTGGGTGGTTGCTAATGATTGGGTTGCCATAGAAGATGTAGTGCCTACTATGAGTGCGATGCTTTGGAGATTGGTTATCATATCAATTATTATCAATGGGATTTCTCTTATAAAAAGCAGAAAGTAATGACGTTACTGTTCACACAGTACTATGCATTTACTGCATAGTACGTAAGAAAATGATAAATAAGTACAAAAATAAAAGTTCTCTTTCAGAGGATTGACAAAATACAGTAAAATCCATATAATATAAGTACAATAAATTGTACTTATCAATAGAGAGGAGAGAAATTATGTTAGCTGTAAATTATTCAAATCTACGAGAAAATATGAAAACATATATGGATTCTGTTACAGAAGATTATGAGACTGTAATTGTTACTCGTAAAAATGATAAAAATGTAGTAATGATTTCTGAAGAATCTTATAATAATTTGATGGAAAATGTTCATGTTATGGGAAGTAAGACAAATTTTGATTGGTTGATGGAATCAAAAAGGCAGTTGGAAAATGGAAAAATTTTTCATCAGAATATAGTTGTTGGTGATGACAATGAATAGAATCTTTACAGATAATGGGTGGGCTGATTATGTTTATTGGGAAACAGAAGATAGGAAAACTTTGAAGAAGATTAACCAATTGTTAGATGATATTTCTAGAAATGGAAATATGGGAATAGGAAAGCCAGAAGCATTAAGTGGAAATCTTGTTGGCTTTTGGAGCAGAAGAATTAATGATAAAGATAGGTTGATCTATAAGATCGATGAGAGTAATATTTTTATTTTAGCTTGTCGCTATCATTACCATGATAAATAGAAACATCCTAGGAATTCTTATAAATAGAGATTTCTAGGATGTTTTTATTTTATTTCATATAATTATTGACATTATTGTTTACAAGCAGTAAACTTAAGGTAAATAAATAGTTTACTAGATGTAAATAACGAGGGGGAATGAAAATGGTAGAGTACAGATTAGGAGAAATTGAAATGCGTTTTGCTGATATTATTTGGCAAAATGAGCCTTTATCATCAGGAGAATTGGTGAAGCTTGCGGAGAAAGAGTTATCTTGGAATCGTTCCACAACATATACCATTTTACGTAGATTAGGAGAGCGAGGACTTTTTCAAAATCAAAATGGCTGTGTCACCTCTTGTGTAACAAAGGAAGAATTTATCGGTGCACAGAGCGAACAGTTCTTAGAGCATACATTTTCAGGTTCTCTTCCTAGCTTTTTAACTGCTTTTGTGAAAAGGAAAAAGATATCAGAAGATGAAATAGAAGAAATACAAAGAATTTTAGATGAATATAAGGGGGATAAGTAATGGAGCAATTATTTCTTAAGATATTGAATATGAGTATGACAGCAAGTTTTGTGATTGTGATGGTCATGTTATTACGCGTAGTATTACATAAAGCACCAAAAATATTTTCACATCTATTGTGGATGTTCTATTTCATTTAGTATTTCCGTTTTCTATTGAAAGTCCTATTGGTATGTTGCCAAGGGAGGCAGAACCAATTCCACAGGATATTATATACCAAATGGAACCACAAATTAATTCAGGTGTAGAAATTGTTGATGATGCAGTGAATCTTATATTGCCATCAGTAACCAGTCCAGAATGAAATGGTACATATAAAACGATTAGATTATTTTACAAGAATTTTTGCCTTTATAGGATTGGTGTTACATTGGTTTAATCCATTTGTGTGGTTAGCATTTATTTTATCAGAAAAAGATATGGAAATGTCTTGTGATGAAGCGGTTATGAAAACATTGCAACAAGATCATCAAGTGGCATATGCGGAGACTTTGTTAGCCATTGCTACAGGAAAAAAATTAGGGTTTGTTACACCACTTGCCTTTGGAGAAGGAAATCCTAAAGCAAGAATTAAAAATATTTTAGTATATAAAAAGCCAGCACTATGGGTATCGGTGGGCGCAATTTTGGTGGTGTGTATCGTTATGATTTCATTGGTTAGTAGACAGGGAGAAGAACATAATGACATCATAGCAGACAATATGGAATCATCAGAAAATACGCAATTCATAGATGACTCAATAGACAATTTTAAGGAAAATGAAGAACAAGAATTAACAGAGTCAGAAACTGAAGTTGCAGAACAGCTCAATCAAGTAGAAGCAGACCATCAAGCACTCTTAGAACAACAAAATATGATGGAAGAACAACAAAGTTTGACTCATGACAAAATTGCTCCAAATGCACAAACATTTGGAAACAAAAGTGTTTATGAAGAACTTGATTGTGTAAAGGTAATTGTGAAACAACAAAAGGAAGATGTCACTTCGGATGGTATCAAAGATTATATAGAGACATCTTTTTATGTTCCAGGTGAAGATATGAAAGTACTAGATTTGGAAAATATAAATGTAGATGCCTTATCTGATGATGGACATGCTTGTTTTGTTGCAGTGTATGATGGTGTTGATACAGTAGATTGGAATCATCTTGGAACGCTTCTTTGGGAACATGATTTTCATATGTCACATGCAGGTAATGGACAAATCAGTCTAGTTGCATATGAAAATCAAGAAAATCCCACACCAGTAGAATCTATAGCAGGAGTGAGCGGGCAAGAAACTCACGAAAATAATTTATATACTGCATTATTATATACTAACATATGGTTTGGACAGGGAAATTATGATTTTTACTGCCAAGTATTTACGTTAGAGGCAGATGGAACACAAAACATGTTGTTGGAGCAACATTTGGAAATAGCAACAGATGAAAATTTCCATAGTGCAGAGTATGTAGATATTTTAATGAATGAAGAGAAAGAGGAAATGATTACATTCCAAAATGCAATGTATGGATGGTATGATTCAGCCAAAGCAATTGTGATTACAGATATCATGCTTGAAAACCAAATGGTTAGTACAGATGAGAAAGAATATTTAGCTTATCCGTATTATGATGCAATTTTTCGATATTACCTCAACGATATGGAGGATATGAATATGGCATATCATACAGAAATTACTCTTG
>JAWXVD010000009.1:0-53795 GCA_044425705.1 Eubacteriales bacterium
GAATTTGGGAAACAAATTTTATTGGGAAAAATGTTCACAAAACTGGAGATTTTTGAAAGTGTGAAAAAAATAGAATCCCTTTCTTTAGAAAGAGTAGGATCGGGAGCAGTAAAAAATAGCCGTGGGGATATTATTCTTTATGAAGACGCCATACCATATATACGAAGTGTTGAAATTGAATTTGTATAGTAGGTTGATAGCACTAAATTGCTTCTTTTTAGTAATTTTTGTACGAAAAATTGTACCTATCAGTTTCTAGCTGAATAGTTGTTACAGTTCACACGTGACCTGTAACGATACAAAAATCCATTTAAAATTGCCTACGGCAATGGGATTTTTGTACTTATTTATCATTTTCATACGTACTATGCAGTAAATGCATAGTACTGTGTGAACAGTAACGAATAGTTACGTAAAAGGTTTCATACAGTAATTTTGTATCTGGCAGTTCAAAATGAATGGACTGTGAGAAAGGAATAGGTATTGAGATGCAACAAGTAGAAAAGAAAAAAAATTATTATAAACTGGGATTAGAGGGTGGACGATTATTTAGAACTTCATTGACAGATGATTATCTGTTAGTGGGGCAAGGTGGCGGAAACTTTTATTACTTATCGCCAGTATTTGATACACTAGAAATGGGAGAGACCTTTCATCGTTTTCAGCTAGAAGGAGAGTTTTATCAGTGTAAAAAGGAAATTATTGTTGCAGCTACTGATCGAGATCTACGGTATCTTTTAGAAGATGAAAAGACAGGATTACCTGAGATTGTGGAAACATTGAAAACTTGTTCTTATCAAAGAAAGGTGAATCATAACGATTTCTTACTACATGAATTAACAGGAAGATACGTTTGGATATTAATTTGCATTTCAGCAGCCAGAATAGATAGTTCCTTTGAAATTGAAGGCTTTTCAGTAGTATTTCCGAAAAGTAGTTTTATTGAATATTTACCAGAAGTATATCAAAATGATAAGGATACATTTTTTTATCGATATATGGCAGCATTACAGAGCTTATATGTTGACTTAGAGGAAGAAGTGAGTAAAGTTCCTAAATACTTAGACTATCAACTTGTGGATGATGAGAGATTAAAAATATTGTCTAATTGGGTAGGATTGCAGGGGGATAAGCTTCCTTATACACCAGAACAGCTACGCAAAATCATGACTGATTTAGGTAGTATTCAATCAGGAAAAGGTACCATTACTATCTTGAAAAAGATGATCCACATGATGACAGGAAAAGAGCCTATTATCGTAGAATATTTCAAACGAAATGATTGGATGAAATATGGTATTTTAAATCAACAATATGAGAAACTATACGGTGAAGAACCTACTAGCTTTTCTTGTATCTTGGATTTTGTAGAAGAAAAACAAGATCAAATTCCAAGTGTAGAATTTGTTATGAAAATTATCAATCAGTTTATTCCATTTGGGTTACACTGTAATTTAGTTTATTTGAGAGAAAATTATAATATAGACACTCACTGTTACTTAGATATTAACAGTCACTTGTCAACGCCAGAGAAAGCAGATACAGCTGGATTCGTTTTAGGTGGGAACTATGTACTAGGCTAAGCTAGTAGAGAAAAGACAGTATGTATTATCTATTTTAGGTGTAGTGGAAAGACAGTATGTATTATCTATTTTAGGGGACACTTTCGTTCGATTAAAAACGCAGTGGTACTAACGTTTTAAAGGACAAAACGTAAGTGCCAGCGTTTTTATACGCCCCTAGAAATAGATAATACATACTGTCTTTTTAATATACGTACAGAGATAGATAGTACATACTGTCTTATTCTATACGTACAGAGATAGATAATACATACTGTCTTATTCTATATGTACAGAGATAGATAATACATGCTGTCACTTTATGTCGTTATGGGATAGTTTAATTTATTTTTGCAACATTTGCTCGGTAATTTCATCATTTGTTAAATTAGGATTTATAGAAATCATATCTGCAATTGCTTTTACAAAAGATAACTCTACATCTAAGAGTTCTATAATTTCTTCGTCGCTTATTGACTTAGCTAGTGTCTTTCGAATTAATTCGACTAATTTTAAAATACAACCTTCTTCTCTAGCATCTTGTCTTTCCTTTTGTATTCTTTTCTCTTCATCATATTCAAAAATACTCATGGTTCTCGCCTCCATCCTGTTTTTCTTCAAAAAATCTGCTAACACATCATTTGCTATACATTCTACAATTTCTTTGTGAAGAATAAGAATCACACATATCATGAAAGTATTTTCTTATTCTATCTTTCTTCTGCTTTATTTTGGGATGATTTCAAAGCGAGAAGACTATTCTCTAATTTCCTAGAATAGGATAGATAATTGATACTTTCATATTATATATGTGAATACATATATATGAAGTCATTAGAACTCTTGCTTTTATATCTTCATTATAATCAAGATTTTAAGAATACACAAGTGGTATTATTCACAAAAATAAAGAAGGATAAAATAAAAGTAACAACTGCTACCAGAATATTAGAAATGTTTATAGAAAATCCTTTTAAAGCCTTGTATATTATGGTAGAATGGGCAATGTAGCACTTAAAAAATAGTGTATATAATTTAAGAAGAAATAGACGATTAGTGAAGAAGTGAGGGATCATTATGCCAATTAAGATTCAGAGTGATTTACCAGCAAAAGAGATTTTAGAGGTAGAAAATATATTTGTGATGGATGAGTATCGTGCTATGCATCAAGATATTAGACCATTGCAGATTGGGATTGTGAATTTGATGCCAATTAAGGAGGATACGGAACTGCAGTTGTTACGTGCCATGTCTAATACGCCATTGCAGGTGGATATCACATTTATTCATACGACTAGTCATGTGTCCTTGAATACTTCGAAAACGCATTTGAATAAATTTTATACAACATTTGCTGATATTAAATATAAAAAATTTGACGGTTTGATTATTACAGGTGCACCAGTAGAGCAAATGGAATTTGAAGAAGTGGACTACTGGAAAGAGTTGGTGGATATTATGGAGTGGAGCAAGACTCATGTAACATCTACATTACATATTTGTTGGGGAGCGCAAGCTGGTATATATCATCATTTTGGCCTGCAAAAAACGTTGTTAGAGAAGAAGCTATTTGGAGTTTATGAGCATAAAGTTTTAAACAGAAAGATTCCATTGGTGAGGGGATTTGATGATTATTTTATGATACCACATAGTAGACATACAGAAATATCTCCACAAGCTATTCATGATTGTAAAGATTTATTGGTATTAGCGGAATCGGAGGAAACAGGTGTGTTATTGTCAATGGCTGACAATGGCAAGCAAATTTTCGTTATGGGGCATCCAGAATATGATCGTGTCACATTAGAAAATGAATATTTGCGAGATAAAAATAAAGGACTGCCAATAGAAGTACCTAAGAATTATTATCCTGATGATGATACAACACAAAGACCAAGATTACAGTGGAGAGGTCATTCCAATAACTTATATACCAATTGGTTGAATTATTATGTTTATCAAGCAACCGATTATGAGCTATAAAATAAACAGTATTGTTTTAACAATAAGACAGGCGTTACTGTTTTATCATAAGCGGAAAATAACGGATAATTGATATAAATATAAAAAATTTTCTGTGTTTTACAGAAAAGACAATAAATCATACACAATAGAGCGGAGTACATATGAAAACACCAAAAAGAGTTAGACGCATCAAACGAAAAAAAAGAAAACAATCATTTGTAGAAAAAATGCAGAAGGTTTGTAGAAAAATAAAAAATGTGTTGCAGAATAAGAAAAGTCAAAATATAAAAAAAATGCAACGGACCAAAAAACAACTTAAAAATTTTCAATTCAAAAAATCTTATTTGATTATGGGAAGTGTAGTCATCATAGCTCTTTGTATCGGTGGTGGTATTGCTATCAAAAACCATATGGAAGTGCAAGAAGCAGCAAGAATAGAAGCAGAAAGAGTGGCAGAAGAAGAGGCGCTGTTTGCAGCAGAGTTAGCTAAAATAGGAGAAGTAGTAGCACTGTTAACTGAAGAATACAGTCTGCAAAAGTTAATAGAAGATACCGAAAACATGATAACCATAGAAGAATCGCTTGCGGTGATTCTTGAATATGAAGCGATGATTGATGCTGCATGGGCTAATACTACAGAGATTACTTCTGCCAATGCAGATGGATTTGCCACAGTAGAGTCTTGCCAAATTTCAACAGAGAATACTTCGAAAGTTATAGTTTCTGGAAATATGGAAAGCGTGCCAAAAAGTGATGATAGACAACTGCATATTTTTAATATAGCAAATTATGAAAGTCAGGTTGCCAGTGGTGCAGAGCCAATTACTTCTATTGATATTTTATGGGATGGCACTTTTTCCTTTGAAGTGAATTTGAATTACAACCAAAGCAATTCAAGATTATACGATAAATTTGTTGTTGCTGTTTTATATAATGGTTCCTATATTACCATCTCAGAACCACAGTTTATTACCAATCCAGAAGCCATAGCTACCTATACTTATAGTTATCCAGAAGCATCTAGTATTAAGGGGTTATTAGTGGATCCTGCTTCATTAGGAACTAGTGAATTAGATGACTTAGGAGTAAAGCAAGCAGTATATAATATTCCAATTGGGAATATACTAGGACAGACAACAAATGCTATTTATCCAACGATTTATTATACATATAATGGAAATACTTATGCATTTAATGGTCAAACGATTGCAGAGTATGATTTGGTGTTTGGTACATTAACAAATAAGGGAATTCAAACTACTGCAGTTATTTTAAATAACTGGAATTCTAGTTATATAGATGCTATTCATCCAGATGCAAGAAGTGGAGGAAGTGCACCATATTATATGTTTAATGGTACTACAGAGGCAGGCGTAGATTTATTGTCAGCAGTTGGTTCATTTTTAGCCACAAGATATTCAGGAACTTCCCATGGGCAAGTAGTGAATTGGGTAATTGCTAATGAAATTAATGCAAGAAGTGAATGGAATTATATCGCATCAACAGATGTAGTGACTTATACAGAGGAATACGTAGAGGGATTCCGTGTCTTTTATAATGCGATTAAGAGTGTCAATGCATGTGCTAGAGTATATATGCCAATTGATCAAACTTGGGATCGTAATTTGGGGAATAATAATACTTATGATGCCAAAGATGTATTAGATACCTTCAACGATATTATTTCCGCTAGTGGAAATATTGATTGGGGAGTATCTCATCATCCATACCCAGTGCCTTTAACATATGCAGCATTTTGGGCAATGCCATCAAACTATGCAAGTATGAATTTATTGGATCATACATTTAATACCAAGATGATCAGTATGATTAATTTACATGTGTTAACAGATTATCTGCAACAAGATCACTATTTAACAGATGATGGTGAAGTACGTTCAGTAATTCTCGGCGAACTTGGATTTACATCAAGCTCAAATGGACAAAGTGGACAGGCAGCAGCCTTTGCTTATGCTTACTATATCGCAGAAGCAAATCAGTATATTGATGGTATGTTATTGTCTCGCCAGACAGATGCGGCAGAGGAAGTGGCACAAGGCATTGCAGTTGGATTAAAAGATTCATCTGGAAATCATAAGCAAATTTATAGTGTATATAAACAGATTGATACATCAAGTAGTGCATCGGCAACGGAGTTTGCAAAATCCATCATTGGAATCAGTGATTGGAGTGAGGTCATTACCCAGTATTGATGAGATACGGAATCGTCTATCCCTTTCATAGCACACTTTCGTTTCATAAAAACGTAGTGGTACTAACATTTGAAAGGACCAAATGTAAGGACCAACGTTTTTATAGAGCTATGAAAAGGATAGACGATTCCTACTATTTTCATCATATAAAGGTGTAATGGCAGTAAGTGATAACAGTTTAGCTAGAAATTAGGATGTAAGAGAGGTATAAAATATGAGTATATTAGGGAATTTAGAACCAAAGAGCGTGTTTCGATTTTTTGAGGAGATTTCTCAGATTCCTCACGGATCGGGAAATACAAAGAAAATCAGCGATTATTTAGTTGAGTTTGCAAAAGAGAGAAATTTATTTTATATACAAGATGAAGTGAATAATGTGATTATCATAAAAGAAGCAACTGAAGGGTATGAGGAAGAGCCAGCGATTATCATTCAGGGGCATATGGATATGGTTGCTGTAAAAACAGAATCAGCAGCTATCGACATGGAGAAAGATCCCTTACAATTGCAAGTAGAGGGTGATTTTGTTTTTGCAAAAGATACGTCACTGGGTGGTGATGACGGGATTGCAGTAGCATATGGATTGGCAGTATTGGCAGATCAAGATATCAAACATCCAAGATTGGAAGTGATTTTTACAGTAGATGAAGAAACAGGTATGGATGGTGCAAGAGAAATTGACTTATCTATGTTACAAGGAAAACAGCTATTAAACATCGATTCAGAAGAAGAAGGATTTTTGTTAACAAGCTGTGCAGGTGGAGCAAGAATCAATACAGAGCTTTCTTTTACCAGAGAAGAACAGGAAGGAACTATTGTTGAGTTGTCTATCCATGGATTACAGGGCGGACATTCTGGTGTGGAAATTCATAAAGAAAGAGCTAATGCTAGTCATGTATTAGCAAGAGTATTATACCAGACATATAAAGAATATCCTTTCTATTTATGTCATATGGAAGGTGGATTAAAGGATAATGCCATTCCGCTAGAAGCGAAAGCACAAATCATGGTAGACACTGAAATAGCAGGAGAAATATCTGACTGTTTTGCTAGAAAAATGAATAAAATCAAAGAAGAATTGGTGATAAAAGATCCTAAGGCAACAGTAACCTGTAGCTGTCAATTGGAAGGCAAAGATAATGAGCTAACCAAAGAAAATGTTCTATCCAAAGAAAATGTTCTATCCAAAGAAGATACCCTAAAAGCAATATCATTTGTCATGCTACAACCAGATGGTGTACAGAACTACAGTGCTAATATTGAAGGATTAGTGGAAACTTCATTGAATTTAGGTATTATGGAAATGACAGAAGAGAATTTAAGTCTGAATTTTGCAGTGAGAAGTTCAGTACAGTCAGCGAAAGATTTCACAGTAGAAAAAGTAGCATTGATGGCAACTATGCTAGGTGGAACATATGAAGTATCTAGCGATTATCCAGCTTGGGAATATAAACAAGATTCATCTTTAAGAGATAAATTGGTAAAAATCTACCATGAAATGTATGGAGAAGATATGGTGTTACAAGCTGTTCATGCAGGATTAGAATGTGGATTACTCTCTCAAAAAATAGAAGGACTAGACTGTGTTTCTTTTGGGCCAAACATGCAAAATATTCATACAACAGATGAAAAATTAAGTATTGAATCTACTAAACGTGTGTGGGAATATATTGTAAAGGTATTGGAAACTAAGTAGTTAAGTTCACAAACAGAATTAAATTTAAGAGAGAACGAATTATTTGTGATAAAATGTAATAAATAATAAAAATATATCATTAAAACAGTCCTAAAAGAGAAAAAAACTCTAAATAGAATAATTTATGTTGACGAAATGATGGGTGGAGAATATAATTGTTTCATAGATATGTACTTTCGGAATTCTTTGAGCTATTGGTTTATGAGAGTATGAGGATTAACTTAGGGGGTATTATCATGCTAGTTAAATTAACTGTAGACAATTTCATGTCTTTTGAAAAACAAACAGAATTAACCATGATTCCATCAAATAAAACGACTAAGAAAAAAGAACACAAAATCAAAATAAAAAGCACATCATTACTAAAGTATGCTGTCATCTATGGGGCTAACGCAGCAGGAAAATCTAATTTAGTAAAAGCATTTAGCTTTATTCAATACAGTGTTGCAAAATCAATTCCAGTTGAGGCTGTGACAATGTTTTGCAAAACAAGGCAAGAAAATGCAAAGAAAAACAGTTGTTTTGAATTGCAATTCGTTGTGAATGGGACATTTTATGCGTACGGTTTTTCAATATGTTTACAAGAAAGAAAAATTAAACAGGAATGGTTATATGAATTGTATCAAAATGGAACAGCAAAAACTTTATTCGAATGGAATGAAGGAGAAAAACCTAAGCTAGGAGATGATGTAGCATTAGGTAAATTGGATATACTGAAGATGCAGACATATTTGGAAGATTTTGATGAAAATTCAAATGGGTTATTTTTATCTTTTATGAATCGTGGAAAAAAATACAGTTCTAGCTCTAAAATCACTTTCTTTAAAGAGGTATTTAATTGGATTTTAGAAAATTTGGATGTATGTACACCACAGACTTCCCTCAATAGTTTTGAATATTATTATGATGACATTTCATTAACTAAAATTAATGATCTCATTAAAACTTTTGATACAGGAATAACAAAAATTAGCATAGAAGAAATCACCCAAGAAGAATTAAGAAAGGAATTACCAGAACCTATTTTTAATGAAATGATGGATAATATAAAAAGAAAATTAGAAGATGAAAATACTAAGAATTTTAAGGTGTCAATGAGATCTCATGCTAGTTTTTTTAATATTGAAGTTGTTGAGGGTTCTGAAATGAAAGTAACAACGATAAGATTAAAACATGGAAGTTCCCATTATGATTTTAGTTTTAATGAAGAATCAGATGGAACAAGACGTTTATTTGAATTATTGGATATATTATTAAACAAGTTAGAAAATAAAGTATATGTAATAGATGAGATGGAACGAAGTTTACATCCTAAATTAACGGCAAGGTTCATTGAATTGTTTGATCAAATGCATCCTAATCAAAAAATTCAGTTAATATTTACAACACATGAATCTGCAATAATGGATCAAGAACTTTTCAGACGAGATGAGATATGGTTCGTGGAACGAGATAAAGACAATACTAGTAATATTTATTCTTTAGATAAATTTAAAGAACGTTATGATAAGAAACTTAGCAAAGCATATTTAGAAGGTAGGTACGGTGCTATACCTGTTTTCAGTATATTTAATAATTTTAGGGAGGAATGATATGGCACCAATAAAAACATATTCAAACTGGAATAAGCGTTTGAGTAATGATGATAAGCAGATTGAACCTTACAGAAGATATTATTTTATATGCGAAGGAAAAAACACTGAGCGTTGGTATTTTGAAAAACTCATAGATATCAGAAAATCTTTATCAATACATTCTAATATAGAAATAGTTTATTTAGAAAAACAGGAGAACATGAAAATCTTTCTAGTCCTAAAAGTTTAATTGAATTTGCTAATATATTAAAAAAGAGTGGAAAGATTAAATTTGATTTGAAATATGATAAGATGGTTGTGATTTTCGATGCAGATATTTTCGAATCACAACAGAACAACTATGATGAAATTTTGAAAATGGGAAAGAAACATAATATTTTAGGTGTAACCAATCCGAGTTTTGAATTGTTTTTATTGCTACATTTTGATAACTCTATAGATGAAATAATTATTCCCAATAGTGAAAAAATAGTAAAAAATGATTGGGTAGGTACAAAACCAAACAGAAGAAGATATATTGAAGATATATTCAGAAAAAAAGCTAAAACTCGACCTAAAACTAATAGTGCTGTTGGAGAATTAGCAACTAATGTTATTGTTGCAATTCAACAGGAAAAGAAAATCAATAATGATATTGAAAATTGTAGAGGAATAATTACTAGCAATATTGGTGTTATTATCCAATCGATTATAGATGATCAATGTAATACATAGAAGCACTTACAGATATAAGCGAAATGATATATCAAAGTTTAAATTTTGTTTTCTGTTGAATCAATCAAAGAAACTATGGAAAAGGAATGTTAATCAAATGATACAATCAAACACAATATGGCTCAACTACATTAAAAAAGAACCACTCACAGGTAGCTATCAAGGTATGCGATACCGCTTGGAAAAAGCAGAGGAACTATTAGTAACAATATGGCCGGAACCGTATAATTACATCAAAACTGCTGATAACTTAAAACAAAAAAAACTCTTTCCCCTCACAGAAGAAGGAAAAGAGCAAGCTGTACTTTGGTTAAATGAGCAATATGATACACACTACCTTTTTCGCCACACACTACCACCACACCCTACAAATCTAAATTTTTATAAGCAGTAGAAAGCATCAATTTGATACGGTTTAATTGGTTAACTTGGCTAGCACCTGGGTCATAATCAATGGCAACAATGTTGGTTGCTGGATACCGCTTTCTAAGTTCCTTAATCACACCTTTTCCTACCACATGGTTTGGTAAACATCCGAAAGGCTGTGCACAAACTATATTAGGAGTACCACTATGAATCAATTCTATCATTTCTCCCGTCAAGAACCACCCTTCCCCTGTTTGATTTCCAATGGAAACAATCGGTTCGGCATATGATGCCAAATCAGCAATGTTTGCAGGTGGGTCAAAATGTTTGCTTTCTTGGAAAGCTTTTGAAGATGCTCCTCGCAAGAGGGCGGCAATCTTAATACCTATTTTAGAAATAAAAGCCGATTTTTGAGAGGTTCCTAAATTTTCAGCCTTGTAAATTTGATTATAAAAACAATATAGCATAAAATCTAATAAGGAAGGAACAATAGCTTGTGCGCCTTCTGCTTCCAATAGGTTGACTAAATCATTGTTGGCAGCAGGAGAGAATTTTACTAGAATTTCTCCAACAATACCGACCTTAGGTTTGCGTAATGTTTCATCAATTGGTAGTTGATCAAAGTCTTTAATAATATTACGGCATAATTGATTAAAGGCGAAGAAACTAGCGTGCTTTTGAATGAGAAAATCTTGAGATATTTTTAACCATTTTTGATGCATGGCATTGGTGCTACCGGCTTCTTTTTCATAAGGACGCATGCGATAGACACAATTCATAAAAATATCTCCGATGATCGCACCATAAGCAAATCGTATCAACATTTTCTTGGTGATTTGGAAGCCTGGATTATATTCTAAGCCTGATAAGTTTAGAGAAATAACAGGAATATGAGGCATACCTGCTTTTTCTAAAGCACGGCGAATAAATCCGATATAGTTGGTGGCACGACATCCACCACCAGTTTGGGTGATGATGACAGCTGTTTTTTCTAAATCATATTTTCCGGATTGCAAAGCTTGCATGATTTGACCTACCACTAAGAGGGATGGATAGCAAGCATCGTTATTTACATATTTCAGTCCTATATCTACGGCGTGTGTAGTGTCATTTTTCATGACTTCTACATGATATCCACAAGAGTTGAAAATAGCTTCGAACAAATCAAAATGGATAGGAGACATTTGAGGACAAAGTATCGTATATTCTTTTCGCATTTCTTCTGTAAAAACTACTTTTTCAATAGCAGTAGATTGCAATTCACAAGATGCTGATTTCTTTTGTTCTCTTACTTTGATAGCAGAAAGAAGAGAGCGCACACGAATTCTAGCAGCGCCTAAGTTGTTTACTTCATCAATTTTAAGACAAGTATAAATCTTGCCAGATTTCGCAAGAATATCACTTACTTGATCAGTGGTAACGGCATCTAATCCACATCCAAAGGAGTTTAATTGGAGCAAGTTCAAATGATCGACTGTTTTTACATAGCTAGCAGCAGCATAAAGTCTCGAATGGTACATCCATTGGTCAGAGACCAACAAAGGACGTTCTGGTTTTGCTAAATGAGAAATACTATCTTCTGTTAAAACGGCAATATCAAAGCCTGTAATTAATTCAGGAATTCCATGGTTTATTTCAGGATCTAAATGGTAAGGTCTTCCAGCTAAGACAATCCCTTGTTTACCAGTTCGTTCTAATTCTAATAAAACCTCTTCACCTTTGGCTTTGATGTCTTCACGGACAAGGTCTTGCTCTTTCCAAGCAGCAGTAGCAGCTACGGCAATTTCAGTAGCTGGAATCTCCACAAACTCTTTCTCTAGTTGTTGAATAACGTTAGCGATAGATTGGAATGACATAAAAGGATTGCGTAATTTAGCAGTACCATCCCCGATTTTTTCTACATTATTTTTTATATTTTCAGAATAGGAAGTTACGATAGGACAGTTATAGTGATTGTTTGCTTCTGGCATCTCATTTCGCTCATAAAATAGAGCTGGATAAAAGACGAAATCAACCTTTTGATTGATTAACCATTCTACGTGTCCATGTGCCAATTTGGCAGGATAACATTCCGATTCACTAGGAATAGATTCCAATCCTAATTCATATATTTGACGAGTAGAACTTGGGGAAAGAACCACTTGATATCCTAATTTCGTAAAGAAAGTATGCCAAAATGGATAATTTTCATACATATTAAGGACACGAGGAATTCCTACACGGCCTCTAAAGGCTTGGTCAAGAGGTAGTGATTCATAAGAAAATAATTTTTTTAATTTATAATCAAATAAGTTAGGTGTATTATTTTTGTTTTTTTGTTTTCCGATACCACGTTCGCAACGATTCCCAGAAATGTATTGGCGACCACCAGAAAACTTATTGATGGTGAGACGACAATTATTAGTACAGCCCTTACAGGTAGCCATACTAGTTTCGTATTCTAAGGCATTAATCTGTCCCATTGATAGCATAGTAGTGGTCTCTTTACAACGTTCTCTAGCGATTAGGGCAGCGCCAAAGGCACCCATAATTCCAGCGATATCAGGACGTATAGCTTCACAGTTAGCAGTCCGCTCAAAACTTCGAAGTACAGCATCATTGTAGAAGGTTCCACCTTGTACCACAATATTAGATCCAAGCTCCGAAGCATCAGAAACTTTGATTACTTTATAGATAGCATTTTTGATAACGGAATAAGCAAGCCCAGCGGAGATATCGGCGACACTGGCACCTTCTTTTTGCGCTTGTTTTACTTTAGAGTTCATAAATACGGTACAACGTGTACCTAAATCAATTGGATAAGAGGCAAATAAAGCGGCCTTTGCAAAATCTTGTACACTATAATTTAAAGATTGGGCAAAAGTTTCGATAAATGAACCACAGCCAGAAGAACAGGCTTCGTTTAATAAAACACTATCAACCGTTTGATTTTTTATCTTAATGCACTTCATATCCTGTCCGCCAATGTCAAGAATGCAATCTACATTAGGATTAAAGAAGGCGGCAGCATAGTAATGAGCAACTGTTTCTACTTCTCCTTCGTCTAAAAGAAAGGCAGATTTCATGAGTGCTTCACCATAGCCTGTAGAACAAGAGCCGATTATTTTTACTCCTTTTGGGAGCAAAGCATAGATTTCCTGAATAGCACCAATAGCTGTCTTTAAAGGACTTCCATTGTTATTACTATAGAAAGAATGAAGTAAGGCACCGTCCTGGGCAATGAGAGCAACCTTTGTAGTAGTAGAACCAGCATCAATCCCTAAATAGCAGTTTCCTTCATAGGTGGATAAATCTCCAGTTCTAACACAATTCTTATCGTGTCTTGCACGGAATGCGTCATATTCTTCTTGATCTTTGAAAAGCGGTTCCATACGTTCTACTTCAAAATCCATATGAATATCAGAGGATAATTTTGCTACCATTTCTTCCATAGTATAGTGGCTATCTTCTTTGGCATTTAGGGCAGATCCCATGGCAGTAAAGAGATGAGAATTTTCTAAGTCAATGGTGTGTTCTTCATCAAGTTTTAAAGTACGTATAAACGCTGTTTTTAACTCAGAAAGGAAGTGAAGAGGACCACCAAGAAAAGCTACATGACCACGAATCGGTTTTCCGCAAGCGAGACCACTGATGGTTTGGTTCACCACTGCTTGAAAAATAGAAGCTGATAAATCTTCTTTCGTAGCACCATCGTTAATTAGAGGTTGTATATCTGTTTTGGCAAATACACCACATCTAGCGGCAATTGTATAGAGAGAGTTATATTGTTTTGCATATGTATTTAATCCAGTAGCATCGGTCTGTAAAAGAGAAGCCATTTGGTCAATAAAGGAACCAGTACCACCGGCACAAATTCCATTCATTCTCTGTTCTACATTGCCACCTTCAAAATAGATGATTTTAGCATCTTCGCCACCTAATTCAATAACCACATCTGTTTTAGGAGAAATTTCCTTTACGGCAGTAGAAACAGCAATAACCTCTTGTACAAAAGGAATTTCTAAATGATTTGCCAAAGTTAATCCACCGGAACCTGTAATCATAGGATGCACAGTAAGATTTCCTAAAGAAGCATAAGCTTTGGATAGTAGTGAAGATAAAGTTTCTTTAATATTAGCGAAATGACGTTCGTAATCTTCAAAAAGCAATGTATGATTATGATCTAAAATAGCAATTTTAACGGTTGTAGAACCGATATCAATACCTAAAGTATAATTCATAGAGCACATAATACAGTCCTTTCTTTATATGTAAATATAATATAGTTTTATGTTTCTGTTATGTATCTGAAATTAATATGCAATATTTAGAGTGTAGATGCGATTAATTTACAATATTACATATTATACGCTTTATTAAATTAAAGTGCAATGTAAAAATTGTAAGATAAAGGTTAAAAATGTCTAAACTCGCTAGTAAATATAAAAATTCTATTACATGAAGAGGCTTAGTTTACTTTTTACAGTTAGGGTGATAGAATGAGAAGGGTCAAGGTGTCCAATACGGTGAAGAGGCTGTATAAAGTGAGAAGTAGGGTACTTTGAGAAAGGAATGGAGAGTAGTGTGAAAAATAAGATTTTTCACACGGCAATTTGTACCTTACGGTCCAAAGTTGCCAGACTGAGAGAAAGGGATGATTATTAATATGAAAAAAAGTTTTTCAAGAAAATTAGAGCAAGCAATTGGAAAATATGCAATTGAAAATATTTCCTTATACTTAATTATATGCTATGCATTTGGATATTTGATTAGTTTTGTGAATAGTAGCTTTATTAATTATCTTACATTGGAGCCATCGATGATATTAAAAGGGCAAATTTGGCGGTTATTCACCTGGATTTTAGTTCCACCATCTAGTAGTAATGTTTTTTTTATATTAATCACCTTGTACTTGTATTATTCCTTGGGAACTTCATTAGAAAGAGTGTGGGGAACTTATCGTTATAATCTTTATTTGTTTTCAGGTATGTTATTTACGGTAATAGGTGGATTTCTTTTATATATTGGATTTTATTTGATATTTGGTACACCAGTATCATTCGGTGTGTTGTTTAGCACATATTATATTAATATGTCTATCTTTCTTGCTTATGCAGCTACTTTTCCAGACATGCAATTATTGCTTATGTTCATTTTTCCAATTAAAGTGAAGTATTTAGGAATTGTCTATGGAGCAATGTTAATTTTGCAATGTTTTTCTGGTGGTATCGTTATGTGGGTTGTGGTAGGAGCTTCCTTATTGAATTTCGTAGTATTCTTTGTGACATCAAGGAATAAAACGCACTTGAATCCTAAAAATATGAAAAGAAGACAGGTATATAGGGCACAAGTAAAGCAAGCTACAAATGGACCGAAACATAAATGTGCAATTTGTGGAAGAACAGAAGTAACAAATCCTGAATTAGAATTTCGTTATTGTTCAAAATGTGAAGGGAATTATGAATATTGTCAAGAACATTTATTTACCCATGAGCATGTGAAAAGGCATTAGGCTGAAAAAGGGATGGGTATTGATAGGGAAAGAAGGAGTTTTGTAAGAATATGAATCAGGAATTAGAGTTTGCTAAAACATTAGAGGGTATTAGAGCATTAGCAAAAGAACAGAATAATACAGTGAGTAAAGAACAAGTAGAAGAAGCTTTTGCAAAAATAGGAATGAAGGATGCACAGTTAGAGCTTGTTTATGAGTATTTGAAAAATAAAAAAATAGGTATAGGAGAACCAGTTAATTTAGATGAATATTTGACTGGAGAGGATGTGAATTATTTAGAACTATACTTGGAAGAATTACAATCACTTTGTGAATTGAGCGATGGGGAAAAATATGCAATCACAATGGGAGCTATGGCAGGAGATGTAGATGACCAAAGGAAATTACTGGAATCTTATTTAAAAGAAGTGGTAGAAATTGCAAAATTATACGCAGGCCAAGGCGTTCTAGTAGAAGATTTAATCGGAGAGGGCAATGTAGCCTTAACGATGGGTGTGACTATGCTTGGATGCTTAGAGCATCCTTCAGAAGCAGAAGGCATGCTAGGAAAAATGATTATGGATGCCATGGAAGAATACATCATAAGAAGTGGAGAAAGCGATGAGACATATGGACTTTAAGCATGTGATACAAGATTTAACAAATGTATATATTGGGGCAAACCTATCTTATGATGAAATGATGAATTTAGATGAAGTACCTTTTAAATTAAAAACAATCATCAGCCATTACATGTTACGAGATGTTATGGGAGATACTACAATTGCAAATCATATTTTTTATTTAGAATCTAGTAGCTTATCATATTTGGTATTTAAGCAAATGAAGGCAAGATTTCGGATGAGTGTTTGGCAAGAAATACAAGTAGGCAAGAAAAAGGCCGGATATGTCTCTAAAGAATATACCATTGATCAGATTGTAGGAAATGAAGAATTGGCAGCAAAAAAAGATCAAATTATTGTAGAAGAAATGCATCTAACAAAGTTAAGTTTGTTGGGTGTTTCAATATAAATCAGTGAAAGGAAGAAAGTGCATGAGAATAGAAGAATTAAATGCATATGAAGTGATAGAAAAGAGAGAAATAGCAGATTTACATTCTGTCAGCTATTTAGTAAAGCACAAAAAAACAGGTGCTAAAATAGCAATGTTAGAAAATGAGGAAGAAAATAAGGTTTTCTATATTGGGTTTCGAACACCACCAGCAGAAAGTACAGGTGTGCCACATATTTTAGAGCATACAGTATTATGCGGTTCGAAAGATTTTCCGGTAAAGGATCCCTTTATTGAATTAGCAAAAGGATCTTTAAATACCTTTTTAAATGCCATGACGTATCCAGATAAAACCTTATACCCTATTGCAAGCTGTAATGAAAAAGATTTTCAAAACTTAATGCATGTGTATTTGGATGCAGTGTTTTATCCAAATATCTATAAAAATGATATGATGTTCAAGCAAGAAGGCTGGCATTATGAAATGGAAGATGAAGAAGATACATTGACCATTAACGGCGTAGTTTATAATGAAATGAAGGGGGCTTTTTCTTCACCAGACGATGTGTTAAATCGTGAAATTATGAATTCACTTTTTCCAGATAATGCATATGGTGTAGAATCAGGTGGTGATCCTGATGAAATCCCAAATTTAACATATGAGCATTTTTTAGAAGTGCATAGTCAATATTATCATCCATCCAATAGTTATATTTATTTGTATGGGAACATGGATATGGTTGAGAAATTACAGTTTATTGATGAATTTTATTTGTCAAAGTTTGAAGCACTAGAAATTGATTCTCATGTAGTAGACCAAGCACCATTTGCAAAGCCAGTGGAAGTGATTAAACAGTATTCGATAACAGACAATGAACCAGAAGAAGATAATGCCTATCTGAGTTATAATATTGTAGCAGGAAAAGGATTAGACAGAGAACATTATATTGCCTTCCAAATTCTTGACTATGTGCTTTGTTCTGCACCAGGAGCAGTATTAAAGCAAGCACTTTTAGATGCAGGGGTAGGAAAAGATATTTATAGCTACTATGAAAATGGTATCAAACAACCTTACTTTAGTATTGTGTCGAAAAATGTATCGGTAGAGAAAAAAGAAGATTTTGTGGCTATCATTGAGAATATGTTAAGCCAATTAGCAACAGATGGATTGGATAAAAAAGCATTGGAAGCTGCTTTGAATTATTATGAATTCAAATATAGAGAAGGAGATTTTGGTGCCTATCCTTCAGGATTGCTGTATGGCATTCAGATGTTAGATAGCTGGCTTTATGATGAGAAACAGCCATTTATTCATATAGAAGCAAATGCCACATTTGGCAGCTTGCGTGAGAAGATTCAAACAGATTATTATGAAAAATTAATGACAGAATATTTGTTAGGAACTAACCATAAATCAGTTGTTGTGGTAGAACCTGTTCGTAATCTGAATGTAGAAAAAGAATTGCAATTAAAGGAAAAATTGCAGGCATATAAAGCATCTTTATCGAAAGAAGAAATAAAAAAAATTGTAGAAGATACAGCAGCTTTAGAAGCATTCCAAGAGGAAGAAGAGGATCCAGAAGTAGCCTTATGTATTCCCGTGTTGGGACGAGAGGACTTGAAAACTGAAGTAGATGATTTTGTGATAGAAGAACATAAAGTAGGCAATACAGTTTCTTTGTATCATAATATTTTTACCAATGGAATTGGCTATATTAGATTGTTGTTTGATGTGAAGCAAGTACCAGAGGAATTGTTCGGATATTTAGGAATTTTTAAAGCAGTACTTGGTTATGTAGACACAAAACATTACGGATATGCGGATTTATTCAATGAAATTAACATACAGACAGGCGGTATTGTACCAGTCATCAATGCCTATACAAATTCTAAGGATTTGCAAGATTGCAAGGTCACATTCGAAATGAAGGCAAAGGTTTTAGAGGATAAATTACCGCAGGCCTTCTCATTGTTGAAAGAAATTATGCTATATTCTGATATGGATAATAGCAAAAGATTATATGAAATTATTTCGGAATTAAAATCTAGAATGGAGGCTACAGCAGTTAGCGCAGGTCACCAATTAGCAGTTGGAAGGGCAACTTCTTATTTTTCTAGGACAGCAGCAATTTCAGAACAGATTAGTGGAGTGCCATGTTTGCAGTTGGTAAAGAAAATAGAAGCTAATTTTGAACAAGAAGGTCCTATTCTAATTGAAAAATTACAGAGTCTAGTAGGTTATATTTTCAGAGAAGAAAATTTGATTTTAGATTATATTGGCAGTGAAGAATCCTATCAAGAATTTGAAGGTTTGGCAAGAGACTTAAAGAGAGAATTGATTGTCACACCGTTAGAAACAAAACCATTTATCATACCTGTAACAAAGAAAAATGAAGGATTTCTCTCAGCATCTCAAGTCCAGTATGTTTGTAGAGCAGGGGATTTTATCAAAAAAGGATTATCATACACAGGAGCCTTACGTGTACTGAAAGTGATTATGGGATATGAATATTTGTGGCAAAATGTGAGAGTTAAGGGTGGAGCCTATGGTTGTATGAGTGGATTCTCAAAGAGTGGTGAAAGTTATTTTGTTTCCTATCGTGACCCTAACTTGAAAAAAACCATAGACGTATATGAAAAAGCAGCAGAATTTGTGGCTAATTTTCAAGGAGACGAGAGAAGTGTTACCCAATACATTATCGGAGCGATTAGTGAATTAGATGCACCGTTAACACCTAGCACTAAGGGTATGAGAGCTTTAAGTGCGTATATGACGAATATAGAATTAGAAGATTTACAAAGAGAGCGAGATCAGGTATTAGCAACCGATGTGGATGTCATTCGTGGATTGGCATCATATATCAAAGCGTTTATATCGGATGATTGCCTCTGTGTAGTTGGAAATGAAGAGAAGATAAAAGAAGAGCAAGAGCTATTTGATAGCTTGCAAAATTTGATATAGGAGCCATAGATAAGAAAGGGATAAGCATAGAATGGATAAAGCGTATAAAGCAGGATTTGCAACATTGATAGGGAGACCAAATGTAGGGAAATCCACATTGATGAACTGTTTGATTGGTCAGAAGATCGCAATTACATCGAATAAACCACAAACCACAAGAAACAAAATTCAAACAGTATATACTAGTGATCAAGGGCAAATTGTGTTTTTAGATACACCAGGGATTCACAAGGCGAAAAATAAATTAGGAAGTTACATGGTGAATGTGGCTGAGAGAACATTATCGGAAGTAGATGTGATTCTTTGGTTAGTAGAGCCATCTACCTTTATTGGTGCCGGTGAAAAACATATTATTGAGCAACTAAAACGCAGCAAGACACCAGTGATTTTAGTTATCAATAAAACAGATACAGTAAAAAGAGAAGATGTGTTAAGATTTATAGATGCCTATCGCAAAGAATTAGACTTTGCAGAAATTGTACCAGTGTCAGCTTTAAAGGCAGATAACACAGACACATTGATTTCTTGCATTATGAAATACCTTCCTTATGGTATGCCATTTTATGATGAAGATACCATTACAGATCAACCAGAAAGACAGATTGTAGCGGAATTGATTCGAGAAAAAGTACTTCGCTGTATCGATGAAGAAATTCCCCATGGTGTTGCAGTGGCTGTGGATAGCATGAAATATAAGAAGAATATTTGCCATATTGATGCCACTATTTGTTGTGAAAGAGATAGCCATAAAGGTATTATCATCGGTAAACAAGGAAGTATGTTAAAGAAAATTGGTACCCAGGCCAGGCCTGAAATAGAGTATATGATTGAATCAAAAGTGAATTTACAGCTTTGGGTGAAAGTAAAAAAAGATTGGAGAGACAGTGATTTTCTGATGAAGAATTTTGGATATAATCCAAAAGAAACAGAATAAAAAAAGGCAAAAAAGCAAAACCTATCAGTAATGATTTAGATGAAAATAAAGATTTCATTGAGGTGTTAAAAAGAAATTATTTTACAGTGATACACAAAGAAAGTGTGACACAACATGAAACTGATAGGGGGCTTAAGATGAACGAAGAAAATTACTGGAATACATTTTTAAATACTGGAAAGGTAGAAGATTATCTGAAAAGTAAAAGCAGTTATTCGCAGAAGAGTGAGGGAGTGGGAGATAAACCTAATGCAGGAGCTGGTGACAATAACAGGAATGATATTAAAGACAGTACCTATCGGGGAATATGATAGGCGTCTTGTCATCTTGACAAAAGAAAGAGGAAAAATAACTGCATTTGCCAAAGGTGCAAGAAGGCAAAATTCTAGACTATTGGCTACCACTAACTATTTTTGTTTTGGAGAGTTTAAATTATATCAAGGAAGAAATTCTTATACCCTTATGGAGGCAAATATCTCTAATTATTTTGAAGAATTGCGAATAGATTTTGAAAGTGCATATTATGGTATGTACTTTATGGAAGTAATGGATTATTATACCAGAGAAAACAATGATGAAAAAGAAATGTTGAAATTATTATATCAATCACTTCGAGCATTATTAGCACCAGGATTATCACATATTTTGGTGCGTTACATATTTGAAATAAAAGCAATGGTAATTAATGGTGAATTCCCAGGGATTCCAATGAATATGGAGTTAGAAGAGGATACGAAATATACCATTAACTATATTGTTAACAGTGAAATAAGCAAGTTATTCACTTTTCGCGTGGCAGATGTGGTGTTGTCACAGTTGAAATCGATAGCTGATCGATACCGAAGAATGATGATTGACTATGAATTAAAAAGTTTAGAAATACTGGAAAGTTTAATTTCTAGTTGAAAAGGTTCAAAATCTTAGATATAATGAAGTGTCGTAGATTGAAAGGGCTATAAGTTGCCAGACGGAGGGAAAGGGTTGGTTATTAGTATGAAAAGAATTATAGGAATGTTAGTTACATTCATATTAAGTATGCAATTATTGGCTTGTGGAAGTGAAGAAGTAATCATTGAATCATGTATACAGATAAATAAAGATGGCTCTATCACAGCAACATTGATAGAGAGTTTTGAAGAAACATATTATGATTTTGATGAATTGTGTCAAATGAATGAAAGTGAAGTGGCAGCCTTTAATCGCACAAATGGTGAAGATAGTATTTTAATTGATGAAGCGGTTTTTGAAAATGGACAGGTGACACTTACAATGACATATGATAGTAGTGATACATATTCGGCATATAATGAAGTTGAACTGTTTGTGGGAACTATAGCAGAGGCTTACCATGCTAGTTATGATTTGGAAGTGACATTATATAATACAGCAGGAGATGAAGAGATTGGAAGAAATGAAATATTAGAAATGAGCTCTAAAAATATTGTGATTATTGAAGAAATGTATCCCGTGTATACAACAGGAAATATTTTATATCATAGCCAGGATGCAAGTGTTGGAAGTAACAAGAAATTTGCTACAATATCAAGTGAAGAAATAACTTATATTGTATTCAAATAGCGTCTGTGATTTTACCCTTGCAAGCAAGTGGAATCATTGGACTGAAAATAAGAGGAAAAAGATAATGTGAAAAGGAAAAATTCACTTAGGCAATAATAGGTATCATGCAATGTTGTCGATCTTGAAAGAAAGGGAGGTTTATGAAAATGGAAAAAACAATGGAAAAAATTGTAGCATTAGCGAAATCAAGAGGGTTTGTATATCCTGGCTCTGAAATATATGGAGGACTTGCAAATACTTGGGATTATGGAAATCTTGGAGTGGAATTAAAGAATAATGTAAAAAAAGCATGGTGGCAAAAGTTTGTTATGGAAAATCAATACAATGTAGGTGTTGACTGTGCCATTTTAATGAATCCACAAACATGGGTAGCTTCAGGACATTTAGGTGGATTTTCAGATCCATTAATGGACTGTAAAGAATGTCATGAACGTTTTCGTGCAGATAAAATTATTGAAGATTTTGCTGCAGAACATGGAATGGAATTAGAAGGAGGTCTTGATGGTTGGTCACAAGAAAAGATGAAATCATTTATTGATGATAATAATGTGCCATGTCCAACTTGTGGAAAACATAATTTTACAGATATTCGTCAATTTAACTTAATGTTTAAAACATTCCAAGGTGTTACTGAAGATGCAAAAAATACTGTTTATTTAAGACCTGAAACAGCACAAGGTATCTTTGTAAACTTTAAAAATGTACAAAGAACATCTCGTAAAAAAATTCCTTTTGGTATTGGACAAATTGGAAAATCTTTCCGTAACGAGATCACACCAGGTAACTTTACTTTTAGAACAAGAGAATTTGAACAGATGGAATTAGAATTTTTCTGTGAACCAGACACAGATTTAGAATGGTTTGCATATTGGAAACAATTCTGTATCGATTGGCTTCAAACATTAGGTATCAAAGAAGATGAAATGCGAGTAAGAGATCATGATGCAGAAGAATTGTCATTCTACTCAAAAGCAACAACTGATATTGAATTTATGTTCCCATTTGGCTGGGGTGAATTATGGGGAATTGCTGATAGAACAGATTACGATTTGACACAACATCAAAATGTTTCTGGTCAAGATATGAGCTATTTCGATGATCAAAAAGCAATGAAATATGTGCCATATGTTATCGAACCATCACTTGGAGCCGACCGTGTAGTATTAGCATTCTTATGTGCAGCATATGATGAAGAAGAAATTGGAGAGGGCGATGTAAGAACAGTAATGCATTTCCATCCTGCACTAGCCCCAGTAAAAATTGGTGTGCTTCCACTTTCTAAAAAATTAAATGAAGGTGCAGAAAAAATCTTTGCCCAGTTAAGTAAAAAATACAATTGTGAATTTGATGATAGAGGAAATATTGGAAAGAGATATCGTCGCCAAGATGAAATTGGTACTCCATTCTGTATTACTTATGATTTTGAATCAGAAAATGATGAAGCAGTTACAGTTCGTTTCCGTGACACAATGCTTCAAGAGAGAATTAAAATTGCTGATTTAGATACATATTTTGCAGATAAATTCACATTTTAAGTAGATAAGGGTGAACTGTAACCGAATATGTGGTTATAATACAAAAAGATAAAAGCATTGAGTGATGAGGATACAAATGAATACACAATATTTACAGTATGCAATTGAAGTGCATAAGGCTGGTTCCATTACTAAAGCAGCACAAAACTTATATATGGCACAGCCGAATTTAAGTAAGGCCATAAAAGAATTAGAAGAAATGTTGGGATATGAAATTTTTGAACGTAGATCCAAGGGGATGAAAGCTAGTCCTAAAGGAGAGATATTCCTCAAATATGCTAAAAATATTGTTCGTGAATTAGAAATTGTCACTCAAATTTCTAAGGAATTTGACAAGGATGTTTTGAAATTTAGAATCTCAATGCCTAGGGGAAGCTATATTGCTCATGGAGTGGCGAATTTTTTAAGTACTCTAGACCAATCAATGGGCATGGATATTTCTATATTAGAAACAAATTCCCTAGAGACTATAGAAAAAGTAGTAGAAGGGCAGTATCAGTTAGGGATTATTCGATATCAAGCAAGTCAAGAATCATATTGGTTTGAATATTTAAAAAGCAATGGGTTAAGCTATGAAATGCTTTGGGAATTTGAATATATGGTTGTTTTAGGTAAAAATCATCCTCTTGCAGAGTACGACACAATTAGAGAAGAAGATTTGAATCAATATATCGAAGTTTCTCATGGAGATACGGAAGTTCCTTATATAGGAAAGAAAAGAACAAATAATTTGAGAAAAGAGGCTGATAAGAAAATCTATGTATATGAAAGAGGATCACAATTTGATTTGTTAACAAAAGTTCCTAATACATTTATGTGGGTTTCTGCAATTCCAGAGTCTTATTTACGTCAATTTAACTTGGTGACTAGAAGTTGCAAAGTAGATGATAATCAATATAAAGATGTTTTAATATATAAAGAGGGATATGAATTTACGAATTTAGATAGAATTTTTAAAAGGAAAGTATTAGAATCAAAACTGGAAGTAGCTGGAAATCTTGCCGAAAAATAGGATTTTTTAACATATAATTCATTGCTTCCAGTTAAAGTGACCTGATATTTGGTAGTAGACGATAAAGGATATAGGCATATATAAAATTATATGCCTATATTCTTTATTTATATTTAACAGACTTTTCGCAATTTGGTAAAATATCTCAGTGGGTATAGGTTGAAAAAGGAATTTTCAACGAGTAATTTGTCGCTTAAGAAGACCAAATTGCTAAACTGTGAGACCGTGATGGTTACGGAGAGTAAATTTCGAGGAGAATTAGGTATGGAAAACAAGGTAGTACAAATTGAACAGCAGGTAAAATCACCAAAGGCGATTGTTGAGTATTATATACATGTGGGAGAAGAAAAAGCAGTAATCCCATTTGCAAAGCTAGTATTGTTAGCAGTTATGGCAGGTGCATGTATTGCACTTGGAGCATCTAGTGCAGCAGTAGCATCTCATAGTATAGAAAATGCAGGTGTTGCTAAATTGGTAGCAGGTTCAGTGTTCCCAGTGGGGCTTATGATGATTATTTTATTTGGTTTGGAATTGTTTACAAGTGGAACATTAATGATTATGGGAGCAGCTGATAAAAAATATTCTTGGTTAAAAGTAGTAAAAACATTAGTAATCATATATGTTAGCAATATGATTGGTGCTGTTTTGATTGCACTTATGCTAAATACTGCAGGTCAATTTGATTTTAATAGTGCTCATTTAGGTGCATACACAATCAAAGTTGCAGTAGGTAAAGTACATCTTGACTTCTTTACAGCATTTATTTCAGGTATTCTTTGTAATATTTTAGTATGTGGTGCAGTTTTACTTGCAGCAACAGCAAAAGATGTAGTTGGTAAATTATTTGCTATTTTCTTCCCGATTCTCGCATTTATAATTGGCGGATTTGAGCATTGCGTTGCGAATATGTATTATATTCCAGCAGGAATCATCGCATCTAAGAATCCAGAATATGCAACATTAGTAGAAGAAATTTACGGATACGGTGCAGAAGCACTGGCAGATTTAACATGGAGTCATTTCTTTATACATAATTTAATTCCAGTTACCTTAGGAAATATTATTGGTGGTGGCGTTTGTATAGGACTTGCATTATATTATGCATTTGTAAAAGATGCAAAAAAATAACATGGCATAAATTGTAATAAAAGTATTGACATTTTTAGTGCTTAATGATAACATATCTCTTGCAGTGTTATGTTATTATTTACAACACAGCTGTAAATAATAACAGTATGTACAGAATTTGCAAAAAGACGCAAATTCGCACATGAAATTCTCGTGATTTTTGCAAAAAAACCTTGCAAAAACACTTCGCGGAATATGTTGTGAATAGTAACAGTGTTATACATATGCATGCGCGAGTGCTGGAATTGGCAGACAGGCTAGACTAAGGATCTAGTGTTGGCAACGACGTGTGGGTTCAAGTCCCATCTTGCGCATTAGATAAATAAAAAAGATGTAATCGGTAGAAATGCTGATGACATCTTTTTTGTTTATCTTTGTGTAGTATCTACTTGTTACATCTTCAAATTCTAATAAGGTGAAAAGATTAAAAATGTAATCGTCTCCGCAATTCATTTCGCAATCGGGCTTTTGAAATAACAGTAATTAAAGCAATAGCAATGATGGTACAAGCAGTCAATACAACAGCTGACCATGTTAGTTTTAGTGGATGATCTAAGTACTTTGCAATCAGTAATTCAAGACTTACGCTGAGCAATGCAATTTCAATAAAAATATGCAAGGCTATGGAGAGTAAAGACTTTGTAATATGACGATAAACAAAGGCGAAAATCAAGGCTAGTCCAGTAATGATACCTGTAATAGGTAAGGCTAATCCTAAAAACCAAGTTTCTTTTGGCGTGACAATAGAAATCATATATAAGTAAGTAGAAACGGCTAAGCCATCTAGAAAAAGAGAAACGTAGATGGGCATTGGCGTATAAATAATGACAGGGATGGCAAAAACCCAAATAATGATACATACACCAATAATGAGCAAGGACCATAGTCCAGTTGTAAAAACGAATGCATTTAATAAACCGCAACTGAGTGCAGTAGCACTTAATACAATGGACAAAAGGATACCGAAGTCTTTTCGTTTTACTACTTCAAGAGAACCGTTTTCTGTTGGAAAAGG
The DNA here is from genome assembly GCA_044425705.1 of Eubacteriales bacterium. Lineage (GTDB taxonomy): Bacteria > Bacillota > Clostridia > Lachnospirales > Lachnospiraceae > JAWXVD01. The sequence continues at coordinate 26,757 of JAWXVD010000009.1, forward strand.
TGGAATAATAGGTTCGGTAGGTATTAATTTATTAGGGTCTACAACTGGAGTATTACATAAAGGGCAACTAGGTAATGAAGTTTCTAATTGTACACCGCAGTGAACACAATATGACATAAGTATCATCTCCTTTTTTATATACGATTACTTTCGATGGTTACAGGAATGCCATCGGCAATTAATTTGCGGAAAAAATATCGTTCTACATCTGTTTCTATAATACTGCTAGCAAAATTGATGGTTAGAATGTCATCAAAGCTGATGATGGCACAATTGGTTCTAGCAGAGAATGGGAGTCCCATATAGATATCAAAACGTTGGATGAAGGGTTTCATATCGTCAGGCACTTTCATTGATCCCATATTGGTTAGTCCAGCAGATGAATTTTTATCTTGTACTTTTGCATAGAAGGTACGAACCACTAAATCTTTGAGAAATAAAGGGATTACCCTAGAAATGGGATTCTTCTGTGCAGCAGCATTGGTGGTGATATCACCACAAAGAAATTTTTGGTTAATTGCATATTTCATATAATGATGCACTTGCTGTAAAATTTCATCAAAACTATACTCTCCTAATCTGGGATCGATAGAAGGGTAAATCATGGTAATAAAATTACGTAATGTTTTACTAGGGAAAAAGCGTCTTAGATTCACGGGCATAGCAATCTTCACAGGCTTTAAAGTCATGTGAAAGCTATTTTCTTGTTTTTGTAAAAGAGCATATAATAATACACCATTTAAATATTCCGTAATTGTCACCTTATGTTTTGCAGCCACAGCCATAACTTCTTTTACAGAAAGCACGCCGTTAATCACGTTAAAGGTGTGTAAAGGTTCTTTCGTGCCGCTGATACGATAGGCTTTTTCGCTTGGTCTAGGTGGACGATATTTAGCAGTAGCATAGCGCAAATAGGCATCTTCATATTCTTCTGGAGAAGGTGTTTCATTTACGTCTAGCACCAGATATCCGTTAGAGATAGAATGACCAAGCAAACGTAGATAAACGGCTAATAAAGTATGGAACAAACACATGCCTCCGTTACCATCACCTAGACTATGGTGAGCTTCTAAGGAAATACGTTTGTTGTAATAATAAAAACGAAGTAAGTATCGTTGATTTGTTTTAAAAGAAAGAGGCATACAGAAATTTTTGATATCCTTTTGAAGCAAAGGTCCTGGTCTATGATTTGGTTCTAAATAACGCCAAAATAAACCTTTTCTAAGTGCTACTTTATAATAGGGGAATCGTTTTAAAGTTAGATCGATGGCTTGTTGTAATATTGTAGGATTAACATCTTCCGTTAAAGTGACAGATAGTCGGTATACGGAAGAAAAGTCTTTCCTTTGCAAAGAAGGATAAACAATAGCCGATAAATCTAGATTATACCAAGTACGAAAGTCTGACTTTTTTTCTCTTTTTTTCATAAACTTTCATAGCTATAAAGTAAGCTATCCTCCTTCCTTGTGAAATCTTGTTAGTATTTATTGTAACTAGTTAGCTATAAGCTCAACGTTACGTAGTTATTGTACCCTTTTCAGAAAAGAATAGCAACTATCATTATTGTATGATACAATGATGGATAGTAAAAATGTGTTACTTTTCACATGTGAACTGTAATATTAAAAAATCATGAGGTAATCGTGTATGCCAAGAAAAGATAAGCAAAATTTAATGTACTTAATTAAAAAAGTGCATGGTGCTGTTGAAAATATAGATATTGAAAAACATAGACAGTCACAGGATTATTTTGGTGCTTTATTAAGCAATAAAAAAGAAATTAATATTACAGAAAAAAATATAGATGGCATGTATGGTGAATGGGTTGCAGCAAATAGAGTCCATATGAAAAAGCATGTGATTCTATATTGTCATGGAGGTGGATATGCTACAGGCAGTTGTATCTATGCAAGAACGCTAACCACGAAACTGGCAACTTCCACATCTATGGATGTATTCAGCTTTGATTATCGTTTGGCGCCAGAACACCCTTATCCAGCGGCATTAGAAGATGCCATGAAGGCATGGAATTATTTGATGATGATAGGATATGGTGCAAGAGATGTGATTATTGCAGGAGATTCAGCAGGTGGTAATTTAGCTTTGGCACTTACATTGAAATTGAAAAGTGAAGAACGATTATTGCCTAGAGGTCTTGTGTTATTGTCTCCTTGGACAGATTTATTATTGGGCGGAAAATCTCACCATAAAAAGGCGGAGATTGACCCAGTATTAACAAAGGCGTATTTAGATGAGATGATTTCCTATTATGCTGAGAAGGAGGATTTGAGCAATCCCTTCATATCACCTTTATATGGAGATTTTACAGGTTTTCCTCCAACTTATATTCAAGTAGGAGAAAATGAAATTTTATTAAGTGATGCTACCTTATTGCAGAAGCGTTTGATTAAAGCTAATGTTTCTGTAAAATTAGACGTTTTTCCAGGAATGTGGCATGTATTTCAGATGTCACCATTAAAAATGGCCTATGAAGCCATGGATAAAAATGCGGAGTTCATTTTTGAAATCTGTAGGTAGTAGGTTGAAAAATAAAATTTTTCAACCGGCAATTTGTCTCTTCGAGCCAAAGTTGCCAGACTTTGGCCAAGTGATGGATATTAGTGTGAACAATAAGATTTTCCAAAGGAGAGGGGATTTTATGAAGTATGTAATGCAATTGATGATTATTTTTGGTGTTAGTATGGTTGGTGAATTTTTGAATAAAATCCTTCCTTTGCCTGTACCAGCCAGTGTCTACGGATTAGTAATTATGTTTCTATTACTAGTTACAAAAATTGTAAAAGTAGAGCAAGTAGAAGATGTATCTAAATATCTGATGGCGATTATGCCATTGTTTTTTATAGAACCATCAGTTGGATTGATGAATTCCTTTGAAGCCATAAAGGGCAATGTGATAGCCTTATGTTTGGCTAGCTTTCTTTCTTTTGTAGCGGTAATGGTGGTAACGGGGCTTAGTGCACAATTTATTATTAGAAAGAAAAAATGAGATAAGGTTGCCAGACGACGAGAAAGTGATGGGTATTGAAATGAATCTGAATGAATTAGTTACAGAATCCCTATATTTTGGAATGACATTAAGTTTAATTGCTTACTGGATTGGTTTACAGTTACAAAAAAAATTAAAACATCCATTGGTGAATCCCTTATTAATTTCTATTATATTAATTATTTTATTTTTGTTGGGGACCGGTGTGGAATATGAAGTTTATCAATATGGAGCGGACAAGTTGACGTATTTTTTAACACCCGTCACAGTATGTTTAGCAGTACCATTATATAAACAGATGCAGGTGTTAAAAGATAATTTAGTAGCAGTATTAATTAGTATCGGTCTTGGATGTATTGCTCATGCAGCTGTTATTATTGGTTTTCTATCCCTTTTTTCAACAGAAAGAACGTTAGTAGCCTCCTTATTGCCTAAAAGTATCACAACAGCCATTGCTTTAGGTGTCAGTGGAGAGATAGGTGGAATTCAAGGTGTTACAGTAATTGGTGTATGTATTGCAGGTTTGTCAGGTGCTATTGTAGGTCCTCTTGTGATGAACGTATTTAAAATCACAGAACCTGTGGCGCAAGGATTGGCAATGGGCAGTGCTGCTCATGCGATCGGCACATCGAAGGCTATTGAAATCGGAGAAGTACAGGCCGCTATGAGTTCTTTAGCGATTGTAGTGACTGGGTTAATAACCGTTATTATTGTACCGATTATTGCAAATTATATTTAAATTAAAAAAATAAAAAGGAAATTACTTGCTTTCACAGAATCTATAAAAATAAGGTGTAGTTTATTCACATATAGCTAGAGTTGAAGAAAACGGTAGCTGTATTTTCGTTCTTAGGAGGAGTGATATGACCATTCGAGAAAGCCTAGAGCAGTGGGAACAGGAATATTTGAGTCCTTTTGCTACGTTGAGTATGAATTCAAAAGGAAGAGTGAGAGCAGAAGAATCTTGTGATATACGTCCTGTGTTTCAAAGAGATAGGGATCGTATTTTACATAGTAAATCTTTTCGGCGATTAAAGGATAAAACGCAGGTTTTTCTAACACCAGATGGAGATCATTATAGAACAAGGTTAACCCATACACTAGAAGTTTCACAGAATGCAAGAACCATTGCAAAGGCCTTGCAATTAAACGAAGATTTAGTGGAAGCCATTGCATTAGGGCATGATTTGGGACATACACCATTTGGACATGCAGGTGAAAGAGCCTTAGATCGGGTTTGTCCATTTGGGTTTGAACATAGTGAACAAAGTGTCAGAACAGTAGACGTATTAGAAAAAAATGGACAAGGATTAAATTTGACAATAGAGGTGCGAGATGGAATTAGAAATCATCAAACATCTGGAAAACCTATTACGTTAGAAGGGAAGATTGTTAGATTTTCTGATAAGATAGCTTACATGCATCATGATATGGATGATGCTATTCGTGGAGGTGTTTTAACAGAAGCAGATGTACCTAAAGAAATCCGAGATGTTATTGGTATTACTACGGGAGAGCGCTTAGATCGATTTATTCATGATATTGTGACCACAAGTGTTGGGAAAGATGATATTTTGATGTCAGAGCCAGTGGATCAAGCCATGAAACAATTGAGAGCCTTTATGTTCGAGCGAGTGTATAATAATGTAGGTGCCAAAAAAGAAGAAAAAAAAGCAGAAGTATTAATGGAAACATTATATAGTTATTATTTACGCCATTTAGAGTCTTTGCCTGAGGAATTAAGAAGACTGTTGAATAAAGGAGAAGCACCAGAACGAGTTGTGTGTGATTATTTGGGAACTATGACAGACCGTTTTGCGATTGCAAAATATGAGGAATTATATATTCCCAAATCGTGGCATGTGTGATAAAATTTGTGGAAAAGCGACATAAATTTGTGTCCATAAGATAATAGAAATACGCTTTAGAATCGAGGAATTATGTACTATCCAGAAGAGTTGGTAGAAGAAATCAGAATAAGAAATGATATAGTAGAAGTGATTTCTGGATATGTACGATTACAGAAAAAGGGAACCAATCACTTTGGATTGTGTCCATTTCATAATGAAAAATCACCTTCTTTTTCCGTTTCAGGGCAAAAGCAAATGTACTATTGTTTTGGATGTGGAGCAGGAGGAAACGTATTTACGTTTATTATGAATTATGAGAACTACACTTTTGCGGAAGCAGTCAAGTTCTTAGCAGATAGAGTGTCTATTGCTTTACCAGAAATAGAATACTCAGAAGAAATGAAGCAAGCAGAAAGCACTAGAACCAAGTTGCTTGAAATCAATAAAGAAGCAGCTAAATACTTCTATTATGCATTGCGTGGAAAGACGGGAGAAATTGCTCACAAATATTTGGTAGATCGAGAGTTGTCAGAAAGCACGATGAAGCAATTTGGATTAGGCTATGCCAATAAGTATAGAGATGACCTCTCTAATTATCTGAAACAAAAGGGTTATAGCGATCAATTAATTGTACAAGCAGGTTTGGGAAGTGTGGATGAAAGAACAGGATTACATGATAAGTTTTGGAATCGGGCTATGTTTCCAATTCAGGATGTGAATCATCGAGTGATCGGATTTGGTGGTCGTGTTATGGGTGATGGTATGCCTAAATACTTGAATTCGCCAGAAACTATGATTTTTGATAAAAGTAGAAATTTATATGGATTGAATTTTGCTAGAACTTCTAGGAAAAATGCAATCATTCTATGTGAAGGTTATATGGATGTCATTGCGTTACATCAGGCAGGATTCACACAGGCAGTAGCATCTCTTGGAACAGCATTTACAGCAGGACAAGCCAATTTGCTTCGGCGATATTGTGATAGTGTTTTGTTATCATATGACAATGATGGAGCCGGAAAAGGAGCGGCAATTCGCGCCATTGGTGTTTTAAAAGAGGCAGGGCTTACAGGGAAAGTAATCAATTTAGAGCCTTATAAGGATCCAGATGAATTTATCAAAAATCTTGGAACCGAAAGTTTTGAAAAAAGAATTGAAGAAGCTGAAAATAGTTTCTTTTTTGAAATACGTATGTTACAGAGAGACTATGAATTGAACGATCCTGAGAGTAAAACAAAGTTTTATAGAGAAATTGCAAAAAAACTTTGTGATTTTTCGGAACAGGTAGAAAGAGATAATTATATAGAAGCCATTGCTGAAAAATATAAAATTGGCTTTGAAAATTTAAGGAAATTGGTTTCTTCTTATGCAACCCAGACAGGATTGGCAAAACCTATTGAAAGACCAAAATCAGGAATACAGAAAAAGAACACACCAGAAGAAGCAATGAAAAAAGCACAACGATTGTTAATCACTTGGTTAACAGAAGAACCAGAGTTATATAAAAAGATAGATCACTACATTTCACCAGAAGATTTTACAGAAGAACTTTATGCAAAAGTAGCGAAAAAGTTATTTGATGGATTTTCTAATAACACCTATTCACCAGCAGGTATCATTAGTCTGTTTACAGATGAAGAGGAGCAACGAGAAGTAGCTGCATTATTTAACACAAAATTGGTAAGGTTAGAAACAAAACAAGAAAGAGAAAAAGCCTTTCATGATATTTTAATTACCGTAAAAAATAACAGTTACCAATTTCATAGCAGTAGATTGGGTGCAGATGTAAATGCATTGAATCAAGTGATTGCAGGGAAAAAGGCATTAGAAGAATTGCGTAAAACGCATATTTCTTTAGATTAAGGAAATGATAGTATCATATATATGGAAGGATGGAACACAGAATGGATGAAAACACACAAGCAAAGTATGAGGAAAAGGTAAAAGAACTTCTAGCTATTGCAAAAAAGAAGAAGAATGTATTAGAATACCAAGAAATTGTAGACTTTTTCACGGATTTGCCACTTGAAGAAGAACAGTTTAATAAACTAGTGGCAACATTAGAAGTATTAGGTATTGATATATTAAAAATTACTGAAGAAGATGTATTGATTGAAGAAGATGAGATTATCTTAACGGAAGAAGACGAAGTAGATGTGGAAACAATCGACTTATCTGTTCCAGATGGAATTAGTATAGAAGACCCAGTTCGTATGTATTTAAAAGAAATTGGAAAGGTTCCACTTCTTAGTGCAGAGGAAGAAATTGATTTGGCACAGAGAATGGAAGAAGGAGATGAAGAAGCTAAAAAACGTTTAGCGGAAGCTAATCTTCGTCTTGTAGTTAGTATCGCAAAAAGATATGTTGGACGTGGCATGTTGTTCCTTGATTTAATTCAAGAAGGAAATCTAGGGCTTATTAAGGCTGTAGAGAAGTTTGATTATAGAAAAGGATATAAATTCTCCACATATGCTACATGGTGGATTCGTCAAGCCATTACGCGAGCTATCGCAGATCAAGCTAGAACTATTAGAATTCCAGTCCATATGGTAGAAACTATCAATAAATTGATTCGCGTAAGCAGACAATTATTACAAGAATTAGGGAGAGAACCAAGTCCAGAAGAAATTGCAGAAGAAATGAATATGGATGAAGCTAGAGTACGTGAAATTCTAAAAATCTCTCAAGAGCCAGTTTCTTTAGAAACACCAATCGGTGAAGAAGAAGATAGTCATTTGGGTGACTTTATTCAAGATGATAATGTACCAGTGCCAGCAGAAGCGGCTGCATTTACATTATTGAAAGAGCAGTTAGTAGAGGTTCTTAGTACTTTAACTGAAAGAGAACAAAAAGTATTACGTTTACGATTTGGTTTAGATGATAGCAGATCTAGAACATTAGAAGAAGTTGGGAAAGAATTCAATGTTACAAGAGAGAGAATTCGACAAATTGAAGCAAAAGCATTACGAAAACTCCGCCATCCTAGCAGAAGTCGTAAGTTGAAAGATTATTTAGATTAAAGAATTGTGTTAATATAAAATTTTTAAGAAGCATTAGTACTTATAAATTTTGATTGAGCACACATAGGGGATGTATGGAATTATCAAATAGATTACAGGCTGTCGCAGATATGGTAACAAAAGGGAATTGTGTTGCAGATATAGGATGTGACCATGGATATGTTGCTATTTATCTGATTACAGAAAAGATAGCACCCAAAGTAGTAGCTATGGATGTTAATCGAGGTCCGTTAGATAGGGCAAGAGAACATATTAGAGAGCAAAGCTTTGAAAATAAAATAGAAACTAGATTGTCAGATGGTGCAAAAGCATTACAAATCAATAAAAACAGTAGTGAGAATACAGTTTCACTAGAGGTAGATACGATTTTGATTGCAGGCATGGGTGGTAGATTGATTCAAAAAATATTGACAGATAGTATGGATAAAATCAAACTAGCGAAAGAAGTTATTTTGCAGCCACAATCAGATATTGGGAATGTGCGCAAATTTCTGGAACAACAAGGTTTTGCTATGGTTGAAGAAAATATGATTTATGAAGAAGGAAAATATTATCCTATGATGAAAATCGTTCCGCTACATAAAAAAAATAAGGTGGAAATGGAGATGTTTTATCAATCAGAACCAGTAAATACATATTCAGAATTACATCGAGAAGTATTTTATCAATACGGATACTTGCTTTTACAAAGTAAAAATCTCGTCTTAAAACAATATTTAGAGGTCAGTAAAGGGAAGATAGAGCAGATTTTGACGCAGATAGAATCTATGGATGATTTAGTAGAGTCTACTAGAAGACGGGTGCAAGAATTAAAAAAAGAATTAGAAATGGTACAATTAGCGCTAACATTTTATGAAATGCAAGCAAAGTTGTAAGTGTGTAGAACTAGTACTCATTACTTCTTGATTATTGTATGAAAGGAAAGGTGATCATTATGGTATGTGTAAAAGTAGAAAATCAAATGAAGCAATATCCAATAGGGACTACATATGAGCAAATAGTAGATGAATTTCAAGCAGCGTACGACCATATGATTTCATTAGTGGTGGTAGATGGTAAAATTAAGGAATTACACAAGACGGTAAAGAAAGATTGTGAAATCACATTTATTACCCAGTATGATAGCATTGGTCATAAAGCCTATGAAAGAAGTGCGATTATGCTTTTCCTAAAGGCGCTTTCTATTATCTGGGGGAAGGACGTTGTTAGCCAGATTAAAGTAGAATTTGCTATTGGTCAAGGGTGTTATTGTGCCTATGAAGGAAGTAGAGAGATTGATGAAGAAGCCATTACAGAAATAGAGATGAAAATGCGAGATTTAGCAGAGGCAAATATTTCGATTATGAAAAAGGCTTATCATATAGATGATGCAGTAGAAATTTTTAGAAAACAAGGGATGCTAGATAAAATTAATCTATTCAGATATCGTCATAGTTCTTACGTAAATTTATATGAAATGGATGGACTGTTTGATTATTTCTATGGATATATGTTACCTAGTACAAAATATATAAAATATTTTAAGGTATTACCATATGAAAAAGGTTTTATGATATTATTGCCGAAGAAAGATTCACCAAAACATATAGGTGTATTTCAGCCACAGGAAAAATTATTTCAAGCATTATATAGAGCCAATGAGTGGAATCAAAATCGAGGAATTAATTGTGTTGGCGATTTAAATGATTATATTTGCCAAGCCAAGGTATCCGACTTAATTTTAGTGCAAGAAGCCTTACAAGAAAGAAGAATTGCTGAAATAGCAAGGGATATTGTAACAAGAAAAGGTGTAAAATTTGTTATGATTGCAGGACCTTCTTCTTCAGGAAAAACCACCTTTTCTCATCGTTTATCGGTACAACTAGAAACCTTAGGATTGCATCCACATCCTATTGCAGTAGATGATTATTTCGTGAATAGAGAGTTTACACCTATTGATAAAGATGGAAAATATAATTTTGAATGTTTGGAAGCAGTAGATACAGAAAGTCTTAATGGTGACATGTTACGTTTGTTGAAGGGGGAAAAAGTAGAAATCCCTAGTTTTAATTTTAAGACAGGACAGCGTGAATATAAAGGAAATTATAAACAATTAAAGGAAAATGATGTTCTGGTAATTGAGGGTATTCACGGATTAAATGACAAGATGTCATATGCCCTTCCAATAGAAAGTAAATATAAAATTTACATAAGTGCCTTGACAAGTTTGAACATTGATGGGCATAATAGAATTCCAACCACAGATGGAAGGTTGTTACGAAGAATGGTTCGTGATGCTAGGGTGCGTTCTGTTACGGCAAAACAAACCATATCTATGTGGGCATCTGTAAGAAGAGGTGAAGAAGAAAATATCTTCCCTTACCAAGAAAGTGCAGATGTAGTTTTTAATTCCGCATTATTATACGAACTATCCATTTTAAAAATTTATGCAGAACCATTATTGTATGGCATCAAAAAAGGGGAACCAGAATATTTTGAAGCCAAACGCTTGTTAAAATTCTTAGGATATTTCTTAGGAGTGGAAAGCGAAATCTTACCAAACAACTCCATTATCAGAGAATTTGTCGGTGGCAGTTGCTTTTAGCTTACAGGTCATGTGTGAACTGTAACGTTTTTAGTAAGATAACTAATCTTGTAACATAAAATTAAGTAGAATAAATGATCGCAGCTGCAGCAATGCAGGTGAGGAAAGTCCGGGCTTCATAGGGCAGGATGCCGGATAACGTCCGGTGGAGGTGACTCCAAGGCTAGTGCAACAGAAATATACCGCCATTGCCATTTATGGCAGTGGTAAGGTTGGAAGGGCAGTGTAAGAGACTACCGCCTGGCTGGTAACAGACAGGGCATATGTAAACCCCATCCGAAGCAAGACCAAATAGAAAGTGTGTAATCTGCCCGATTTGCTTTCAGGTAGGTCGCTTGAAGCTACTGGCAACAGTAGTTCTAGACAGATGATCATTCACGACATAACCCGGCTTATCGTTCTGCTTAATTTTTGTTTATAAATGAGTATTTACTTTTTTGGATGATTAGAGTAAATGGAGAAAGAACAAAACATGACTAGGTTTGCTCTACAAACTAAGACATGTTTTTCTTTTATCTAAGAAAAAGAGAAAGGCATCCAGTGGAATGTATGGGAAGTTGAAAAAAATAAGTGCTGTCATTCTTTTTCTGGCAGTTCTTATGGTGTTATATAATAAAAAAGAAGATATTTTTGACAGACAAAAGGAAAGTATCGTGATTCGGGTGATGGAACCTATTGCTTTAGAGAATTTGGAAGATGACCAAGTTTATGGAGCAGGTATTTACATAGAAATGCTACAAGCAGGGTTATTAGAACAAGAAACACTAGTTTATGGAGAAATAGAAGACATAGCAGATTCTGATAGCGATTCAGAAATAGAAGAAGAATTTGCCTTAGAATTAGTAGCAGATTTGGTACGTCCTACTACGGTACAGATACAGGATGGCAATCATTTTGGAAGCGGTTCTATTTTCAACATGGATGAAGATAGTATTTTAGTGATATCCAATCAACATGTGATACAGGAGGGAAACACAGCTACCATTATCTTTTTTGAAGGTACTACTGTTTTAGGAACGGTAGTCCATGAGTCGGAAGAGAGTGATATTGCGTTTATTGAAATACCAGTATCTGAAATTGAGGCAGATGTGCTTGTTACTTTGCGCTATATTAGTATCAGTGAAGAGGCTTATGAACAATTAGAACAAAACGATACCATGTTTCTTATGGGATATACTAGTGAAACTGGTGAAATGATAAAAAGCGGAAGAATTGGAAATAATTGGTGGTATTTGGAAGACTTTCAGCAGTATGTAATCTATAATTACTGTGAAGCTGTAGAAGGAATGTCTGGTAGTGGAACATTTGATCAAAGTGGAAATTACATAGGGATGTTAATTGGTGGTGCAGGAATAGAGTCGGCAAGCATTCCAGTTACAACTATATTAGAAGAATATAACAAGTTGCCGGACTGAGAGAAAGTGATGGTTCTAGTGTGAGTAATAAAAATTTTTACACTATTGATAGAAAGTGATGGATGTTAGATGGAAAAAGAAGAAAAGTTAATGCAAAAACGGTTTTTAGATTTAGCAAATCGTTCGTTCTCTCAAAATATGTATACATTTTCTGAATTTTTATCATTGGCAGATCAAACTACCTTATGGTCCATGAAAGAAGAGTTGCAATTTGCAGTTTTTTCAGTTTTTGGAGGACATGAAGAGTGTGAAAGAGTGATGGTACGTTTTGGAAGCTGTAATCAGTTAGGGTATGTAGAAGAATATCCTATTACTTGCATAGAAATGAAACCTTTTATTGAGAAGTTTGCAGATGATTTTAGTCATAGAGATTTCTTGGGCGCATTGATGAATTTAGGAATTAAAAGGGAAACCTTAGGTGATATTTTTATACAAGATAAAATTGGATATTTATATTGTACCACTACAATGGCAAACTTTATTATAGAACATTTAACGCAGGTGAAACATACCCATATACAATGTAGAGCATTAGAGGATATGGGAGTTTGTATTGTAAAAGAAAAGCTACGAAAAGAAATCACAGTATCATCGCAAAGGATTGATGCGGTGATTGCAAAAGTATATAATGTGTCTAGAACCAAAAGCTTAGATTTATTTCGTTTGAGAAATGTTTTTGCAAATGGTCGTGTATTGGAGAATAATAGCTATCTATTAAAGGCTGGTGACGTGATCAGTGTACGTGGATATGGTAAATTTATTTATAGTGGAGTACAATATGAGACAAAAAAAGGAAAAGTCGCTATAGCAGTAGAGTTATACGTGTAGGTTGAAAATTAGTTGAGATGTGAGATTGTTACAGGGCACGTGTGAACTGGAATCTGAGATTTTGAGAGAGGGCATTCATGGAAGGAAATAAGAAAAATGCATATTTTCCATTATTTATCGATTTAGCAAATAAAAAGGTGGTGGTAGTAGGGGCTGGTATCATAGGCACAAGACGAATTCAAATATTAAGTGAATTTCCTTGTCATATAACTGTGATAGCGAAAGAAGTATCTGAAGAGGTGAAACAATTACAGGATGAGCAGAGAATTGAAGTAATAGAAAGAGGGATTAGGGAAGAAGATTTAGAAGACGCATTTTTAATAATAGCAGCAACTAACGTACAGGAAATAAATGATTGGATCATTACACAGAGTAAAAAAGCTAGATTCGTGAATCATGTAGGAGATAAAGAACAGTCGAATTTTTATTTTCCAGGAATTGTGAAGGATGAGAATTATGTGATTGGGATTACGGCTTCTGGTATGGATCATAAGGGGGCAAAGAAAGCTACTGATTTTATCAGGAGAATTTGGAGAGAAAGATTTCAAAATTAAAAATGTTATAAAAAGAGGGGAAAAACATGGCACATACAGAAAGAAGATTTGCAGTATTAATTGATGCAGACAATGTATCACCGAAATTTTTAAAGTATATTCTTGATGAAGTTTCTGATCAAGGAATCGCTACTTATAAAAGAATTTATGGTGATTGGACAGATGGAACAAAGCGGGGATGGAAGGATGCCTTATTGGAATGGAGTGTGAATCCTATTCAACAATATGGATATACTACTGGAAAAAATGCAACAGATTCGGCTATGATTATCGATGCCATGGATATTCTATATTCAGAGAATGTAGATGGTTTTTGTATTGTCTCTAGCGATTCGGATTTTACAAAATTAGCACAAAGATTACGGGAATCAGGCATGTTTGTAATGGGAATGGGAGAAAGTAAAACACCTAGTCCTTTTAGAAAAGCATGTGATGTATTTCGTATTCTAGACATTATTGCGCAAGTAGATGAAAACATGGGACATAAGTCTACAGGAACACAAAACGATATTAAGAGTGAAGTAACTAGTAAAGAAGATATTCAAAAGTCTATTGAAAAAATGATGACAGAAAACAGTAATCGAGATCGAGCAACAGGCATGGCAGAATTGGGAAATATGTTAAATAAAAAGTATTCTGATTTTGATGTACGTAATTATGGATATTCAAAACTGTCTACATTTTTAGAAGGTTTTCCAGAATTTGAAGTATTGAAAAAGGGAAATAATTTTTATATCCATAATAAAAAGAAAGAAATTCCTAAAAAAGAAGTAGAAGAATTTTTGGTGAACATGTTAGAGAAAAATGATGGAAAAATTGATAACATGAGTATTGTTAGCGGAAGGTTATATAAAGAATATCCGGGATTTGATGTAAAACAATATGGATTTAGTAGATTTTCTAGTTTTGTAAGAAGCTTTAATCGATTTAAGGTAGATGATAATAGTATTCAATTGAAATCATAAGGTATAAAAGCAGGAATAAAAATTTTACCATCTATGATAGTTATGCTTGTAAGCAGGTCAAGGATGAAAATAAATTTTCAACCTCGGCGTCTGTGATTTCACCCTTGCAAGCAAGTGAAATCACTGGACTTAAATATGGAACAGTAAGAACATAACACCCAGAGTATAATTGCAGGAGTGCCTACAATCTATATTCTGGGTGTTATGTTTTATTATAGAGCTATCTTTGTAATAAACGTTTGTCAAATTTCTCTTCGCAATATTTACAACGATAAATTTCTTTTTTTTCATCAGAAAGTACAAAAATATGAGGTAATTCTTGTTCGATTGAAGTAATACAACGAGGATTTTTACATTTTAAGACATGTTTAATTTCTTTAGGTAAAAATAATTCTTTTTTATTAACAATTTCGCCATCCTTAATTACATTAACTGTAATATTATGATCAATAACGGCAAGTACGTCTAAATCTAAATTCTGAATATCACCTTCTACTTTTAAGATATCCTTGCGACCCTTTTTATTGCTTCTAGCATTTCTGATAATAGCCACCGTACAATCAAACTTATCCAATTGTAAATGATGGTAAAGGCTGAGACTTTGACCGGTTTGAATATGATCTAAAACGAAACCATTTTCAATTCTTCCTACATTTAACATAGTGTACCTCCTAGTTTTTCGATTTCTAGTAGAGTATAAATTAGTGCCATTCTTGCATAGACACCATACTGACCTTGTTTAAAATATACGGCTCTTGGATCATCGTCTACCTCTACTGATATTTCATTTACACGAGGGAGTGGATGAAGAACAAGCATATCATCTGGTGCTAATTTCATTTTTTTCTTATTTAAGATATAGAAATCCTTTAATCGTACGTAATCTTCTTCATTGAAGAAACGCTCTTTCTGTACACGTGTCATGTAGAGCAAATCTAATTCAGGTAAGGCTTCTTCTAAACGAATTAATTCTTTGTACTTGATTCCTTTTTCTTTTAACATTTCAATCAAGTAATCGGGAATCTTTAATTCTTCAGGAGAGATAAAAATAAAAGTGATATTTTCATATCGTGCTAATGCATGAATCAATGAATGTACAGTTCGTCCAAATTTTAAATCACCACATAAACCGATTGTAAAATTGTCGAGACGACCTTTTAGAGAGCGAATAGTCAATAAATCAGTTAATGTTTGAGTGGGATGTTCATGTCCACCATCACCAGCATTGATGACAGGAATACTTGATCTAGAAGCGGCTACCATAGGAGCACCTTCTTTAGGATGACGCATAGCACAGATATTGGCATAGCTAGAAATAACACGAATTGTATCAGAAACACTTTCGCCTTTTGAGGCGGATGAGGAACTTGCATCAGAGAAACCGAGGACGGAACCACCTAAGTTTAACATGGCAGCTTCAAAGCTAAGTCTGGTTCGTGTACTAGGTTCATAAAAACAAGTGGCAAGTGTCTTGTATTTACAAGAATCTTGATATTTTGTTGGATTTTGTTCCATGTCATTGGCTAGATCAAATAGTTTCTCTAACTCGTCCACAGCAAAATCAAGGGGATTCATTAAATGTCTCATATGTTCTCCATTCTTGGTTGTTTATAATTATAGAAAAAACAACTCTAATTTGAAAAGGTTTTATACTTCCATTATCATAGCATACCAGATTATTCCTTTCAATATTGTAATGTGAAATTTGTATAAAAATAATATGATATCTTTACATTGTAGTGACACTTGCTATATAATGTTTTGTAGGTAGATAAAATCATGTGGTTATGAGAAAGGTATGGTTATTAATATGGAATTTAATGAAAGAAAAAGATGGTTATTTTTAGGACTTCCATGGACATTTACGAAATATACAGTGAAAGACGAGTTGATCACAATACAGACAGGTTTATTGAGCACAGCAGAAAATGATTGTTATATGTATAAAGTGCAGGATGTAGAATTGAAAGTATCTTTCTTAGAAAGACTTTGCGGTTTAGGAACCATAAAATGTTACACGGGAGATACAACCAATCCAACCTTAATGATTGATCATGTTAAAAATGCAAAAGATATTAAAAATTTCATACTAGAAGCATCTGAAAAAGCGAGAATGAATAGAAGAACCCTCAACACCTTGGATATTGGTAGTGGAGAAATGATGGATATGGATTCTATGTAACTATAGGAAACCTCTAAAAACTCTTAGCACTAGAGTTATTAGAGTATTCCCTATAAATTTTAGCGATACGAGAGCTCTCGTATCGTTTTTTTACGCAACACGTTGAAGTGGGGGCTTTAATTATGGAATTAGATATGACAAAGGGAAAACCTGCCAATTTAATTGTTAAATTTATTGTACCAATTATTATTGGGAATATTTTTCAACAATTATATAGTATGATAGACACCATTATTGTAGGACAATATGTGGGTGTACAGGCATTGGCAGCTGTAGGAGCAACAGGAACCATCAACTTTTTGATGATTGGTTTCCTACAAGGCTTAACAACTGGTTTCACCGTACTTACGGCACAAAGATTTGGTGCAGGTGATTATGAAGCAATGAAAAAAAGTGTGGGAAGTGCCATTATGTTATCGGTGATAGCAACTATTTTGGTTACATTAGTTTGTGTGACAGGAATGGAATGGATGCTGACTGTTTTACAAACCCCATCGGATATTTATGATATGTCCAAAACATATATCACAATTATTTGTTGGGGAGTTTGTTGTAATATTTTATATAATCTTTTGGCTAGTATATTGCGGGCATTAGGAAATAGTAGAGTGCCACTTTACTTTTTAATTGTATCAGCTTTATTAAATATCGCATTAGACTTACTGTTTATCAGAGTTTATCATATGGGCGTGGCAGGTGCTGCCTATGCAACAGTCATAGCACAGGGGATAGCTGGTACTCTTTGCTTTCTGTACATAATAAAAAAAGTACCTATGTTAAAATTAACGAAAGAGCATTGGAAGGTAGATGTCCAATGTATGAAAATACAGTTAGGCATTGGAATTCCTATGGCCTTACAGTTTTCCATTACAGCAGTAGGGACAATGATGGTACAGGCGGTGTTGAATCTATTCGGTTCTATGGCTGTAGCAGGTTATACAGCGGCTATGAAAATAGAACAGTTAGCCATACAACCATTTATGGCAATGGGAATGACTATGGCTACTTATTCTGCACAAAATCGAGGAATCAATGATATTACAAGGGTAAAAAAAGGAGTAAAAGTTGCAAAAATTATGTCTGTTATCTATTCTATCATTATATTCATTGTAGCTGTGAATATTGTGCCTTATGCAATTCGTTTATTTGTAAGTGGTGATACTACTGAAATTTTAGGATATGCAAAAACCTATTTGATGATTAGTGGAGTTTGTTATATTCCGTTGGGCTATATTTTTATATGCAGAAATGCATTGCAAGGTTGTGGCTATGCATTTGCCCCAATGATGGGAGGTACAGTAGAATTGGTGGCAAGGGGAATTTTTTCTGCAATAGCCGCTTATTTTATGAGTTTCGAAGGTGTCTGTGTAGCGAATGTCAGTGCTTGGGTAGCAGCAGGCATTTATTTAGCAATAGAGTATAGAAGGAAAATAGTGAAAGCTCATACGGACCAGTAACGATACAAAATTCAATGATAAAAAAATTATAGAAAAAAATCAAGAAATCTGTTGACAGCGTGATTGAAAAGTGCTATTATTTTTGAGTACGTGAGAAACGTATAGGAACAATCAAGTAGAGTATCCACTCTCACCCTGCGGCATAGGCTAGTAGGTGTTAATAGTTCTTACATTTCACAGTGAATTGTGGAAGTGTATGAGTTGATTACTAGTGGATAGTCTGTCTATCCACTTTTTTTATTGTATAAAGTTAAGTGGTTACGGTAAAATATATTTTCAATTTGGAGGTGCGAAGCTATTAGCGATTTAATGATTAACGAACAGATTAGAGATAAGGAAGTACGTGTTGTAGGTGAAGAAGGAGAAGCGTTAGGGGTTATGTCCATTGTAGAAGCAATGAGATTGGCAGAAGATGCAGGGCTTGATTTAGTTAAGATTGCTCCTACAGCGAAACCACCTGTTTGTAAGATAGTTGATTACGGTAAGTATAAATATGAGCTTGCTAGAAAAGAAAAAGAAGCTAAGAAAAAGCAAAAAGTAATTGAGATAAAAGAAATTCGTTTATCTCCAAATATTGACACCAATGACTTGAACACAAAAATTGGTGCAGCGAGAAAATTCCTTACAAAAGGGGATCGAGTAAAGGTAACACTTCGTTTTCGTGGACGTGAAATGGCACATATGCACAAGAGTAAATATATCTTAGATGATTTTGCAAAAGAACTCTTAGATATTGCAGTTGTGGAAAAAGCTGCGAAGGTAGAAGGTAGAAGTATGACAATGTTTTTAACTGAAAAGCGTTAATGCGTACAGTTAAAATAGATTTGATATTTTAAGTATAGGAGGAATTTTGATATGCCAAAAATTAAGACAAGTAGAGCAGCAGCAAAACGCTTTAAAGTAACAGGAACAGGTAAATTAAAAAGAAGTAAAGCTTACAAAAGCCATATCTTAACAAAGAAATCAACTAAGAGAAAAAGAAATCTTAGACAACCAGCTATTACTGATGCATCAAATGTTAAGAATATGAAGAAGATTTTACCATATTTATAAGATGATAGAGTGATAGTATAGGAGGAAATAAGAAATGGCAAGAATTAAAGGCGGAGTAAACGCTAAAAAAAGACATAATAGAACATTGAAACTTGCAAAAGGTTATAGAGGCGCAAGATCAAAACAATATAGAATCGCAAAACAATCAGTTATGAGAGCATTAACATCTTCATACGCTGGTAGAAAAGAAAGAAAACGTCAATTCAGACAATTATGGATTGCGCGTATTAATGCAGCAGCTAGAATTAATGGATTATCATACAGCAAATTTATGTACGGATTAAAATTAGCTGAAATCGATATGAACAGAAAAATGTTAGCTGAAATGGCAGTAAATGATGCAGAAGGATTTGCAGCATTAGCAGAAGTTGCTAAAAGCAAAATCGCATAAGCATTAGGAGTAAATTTGTTTTTTGGGATTACATCGAGCGTTTTTGCTTGATGTAATCTATAAAATAAAAAATACAAAAAAAGATAAAAAAGTAGTTGACAATAACATTAAAAACATGTATACTAATCAAGTCGGTTAAGGAAAGCAGTAAAAACCGAACATCCCAAGGGATCTTAGCTCAGCTGGGAGAGCATCTGCCTTACAAGCAGAGGGTCACAGGTTCGAGCCCTGTAGGTCCCATTTACATCAGTAGATGTAATCATTAAATATGGCGAGATAGCTCAGTTGGCTAGAGCACACGGTTCATACCCGTGGTGTCGGGGGTTCAAATCCCTTTCTCGCTACGAAAGAATCAGTTAGAGATAGCTGGTTCTTTTTTTGTGAGAAGTATAATGAATATTTTAAAATGATGTGGTACCTATTTTTACAATAAAACGATGTGCGTTTGCAATAAATAATCTATATTTTAAATGGTTATATCTCTTATAATTAATATAGTATAACAAAAAGATAAAAACCTTGATAAATACAAGGAAGTGTAAAATATGATACAAGAAACATAAAATTAAGGTAAAGAATAACGAAAAAATTCTGTTCATAATTTATTGACATAAAGAATGTATTATATTATTATCAATTCAAAAGAGTGTAAAAAAGTGACAAAGAGGTTACGAAAAAACGTGATTTCTTTGTCTTTTTTTAAAAAAATTCACTTTGTCAGATTACATTGATAGAGTGGTGAAATTATAAAGACTATTACATTAAGAAAGTGAGAATAGAGGATATGCAAGAATATACTGTGGAACAGCATGCCGCATTGATTGGGTTAGTAGGAAAGTACTTAGAACAATACGCAGGTGAATATGGAATTGATTTGTATATTAATGTGATTGTAAAGTATGCGACTCAAAGAGGGAAGAGAATGCAAAATAGAGCTATACGTGATGGACGTCCTTTAAACTATGAAACATTTTTAGCTTATTCAGAGTTAAAGTTGAATACACTTCCAACAGACTATAGCGTAAAACAAGAATCACCAGTATATATTAATTGCTGTCATAGATGCATGTGGGACGAAGGCTGGAAAGTTCATGGTTTGTCTAAGTATGGTGAATGGTATTGTAAATATGTAGATTTACATTTAGTGCAAGGATTTTCAAACGATATGGTTATGATTACAAAAACGATGTTAGGTTTAGGTGATGATTGTTGTACTTTCGTTAATGTTGGCTATGAACAAACTAAAGATTCAGTCAATAGGATCGCAAAATGTAGAGAAGAGTTAGCAGGTAGATATGTAAAAGGTTTTGATTATCATTTAGCACATTTCCTATCAGCGTTTAGAATAATTACATTGACTGCTTTAAAGGAACAATGTGCAGTAATAGAAGAATCAATCAAACTGGAATTTACGGAGTTGTATGGAGAAGAAGTTGCTATGGCAGTTTGGGAGAAATCTACACAAGATTTTGATCAATTTTAAGTAATTGCAAAGAATATAAGATTAAATTATAGGTAAAGAAAAGAGTATAAAAGAAATTTATAAAGTAATACAATAAATATCTTTTTATATATTATTAAAAATGAATGAAAGAGGTGTGTAATATGAACATTTTTCCACAAAATTTTGACAAAAGTGATTGGAAGTATTCAAGATCCTATCAAAGAAGCTTAGATTTATTAAAAGGATCAATTGATTTACATGTACATGCAGGTCCACATTTAGTAAGTAGTCCAAGAAGTGTAAATCCAGTACAAGCAGCTATTGAAGCAAGAGATGCAGGTATGCGTGCAATTGCCTATATGTGTGTATTTAACTGGTCTGTTGGTACTTCATGGATTGTAAATGAAACAGTTGAAGATTTTTCTACATATGGAGGAATTATTCTAAACACAGTATTCGGAGGTATGAATCCTAGAGCTGTAAAAACAGCTATTAGTTATGGTAATGGTGCTAGATTTGTATCTTTTGGTGCACATTCAACAAAATACCAAGCTGGCGTTGAAGGTCGTTATGTTGATGGAGAATGGAAACGATTAGTAGATTTATATCCTGATTTTAAGACAGATGAATACGATCGTTGTATTGAAATTCCATTGGATAAACCTACAAAAGAGTTTGATGAAATTATGAAAATTGTCGCTGAAAATCCACAAGTATATCTTGTGAGCGGTCATATTTCTAATGCAGAAGCTATAAAACTTTGTGATTATGCAGAAGAATATGGTATTAAAAAAGTCTTAATTTCTAATGCAGTAACAGAGCATTTATCACCAGAAGAAATGAAGTATGTAATTAGCAAAGGTGCAAAATTAGAAAAATGCTTAGCAGAACATACACATACTGGATCAATTCCAAAAACACATTATTATGTAGAACCAGAATATCGTGCATATGATGAAGGCCAATCAGAAGCACCAAGTGGCGGAGTATATGCTTCAGCAAATCAAATGAAAGAATTTGGAGTAGAAAACTTTATTGTGGGTACTGATTTTGGTGTATATACATTACCACATCCAGTAGAAGGATTTAGAGAATGGATTGCATGTTTGATGGATTGTGGATGGACTGATGAAGAAATTAGAATGGTTACGACTATTAATCCAGCAAAAATGTTAGATATTGATTTGACAAAACCAATGCCTTTTGAGAAAACAGAGGAATAAAATAACTAGGTTCAAGGGAGAGCAGAAGTGATGGATCAATCGTCCCTGCTCTTTTTGAATAAAAAAATCCATGAGGAGGAAGTAGAAATGAAAAACAAATTAGCGGTTTTATTAGCAACAGTGATGGTAATTGGTACAATTGCTGGTTGTGGATCAACAGAAGAAGTAGTAGAAGAAGCAGTGGTTACAGAGGAAACAGCAGAGGAAGCGACAGAAGAAGTAGTTGAGGAAGAAGTTACATTTAGTGGTACGATTCGTATTATCGTTCCTTATGATGCAGGCGGTGGTGTTTATAATGCAGCATCAATTGTAGCAGCAGGAGCTTCAGAAATTTTAGGCACAACAATTGAAGTTGTATGTATGTCTGGTAATGGTGGACAAGAAGGTATTGAATATGTGTATAACCAACAATCTGATGGGTATACATTATTAGCTACTGACTACGGCCCATTGATTTCTACAGCAATTGAAGAGGATGTAATTTATGAATTAGACGAATTTACACCAATTATGGAAATGACAGAAGTTATTCCAACTTTCTTTGTAAACAGTGATAGTCCTTATGAAACAATGGAAGATTTAATTGCAGCAGCAATTGAAAATCCTAACACAATTTCAGTTGCACACGGACAATATCACTCAGTACCACATTTACCATTAATTCTTTTATCTGAATTATCAGGAGCTTCATTTAATGAAGTGGCAACAAGTGGTGGTTCAGAAGCCTTAGCGTTTACATTAGGTGGTAGTGTTGATGTAGGAGCATCTGTTCCTTCAACAATTGCAGGTAGTGTAGAAAGCGGTGATTTAAGAGTATTGGCAGTAGCTTCTGACGAAAGAGTAGAACAATTCCCAGATGCACCTACATTACTTGAGTTGGGTTATGAAGTTTCAATGCCAGCATGGTATAGTATATTTGCAAAAAGTGATGTTCCTGCAAATGTTATGGCAGCTTTAGAAGAAGCTATGCTTGAAGGTATTGCATTAGAATCGACTCAAACAATTGCAGAAGAAGCAAATGTAACATTAACTGGACTTGGAAGTGCAGATTCTTTGGTAAGATACAATACAAGTATTGAGAGTTTGACACAAGTTTTAGAAATCGAGGAATAAAAATAATAAGGAAAGTAACATAGTTAAGTGAAAAATTTTATTTGCGAAAATATAAAATCACATATTAACGGTGGAAATTTATTTTCACCGTTATTTTCCTTAGATTGAAGATATGGAGTAAATTATATGGAATTATTGAATATATTAGGAGATGCGAGTTTAGTTGCATTTATGCCAATGACTGTTTTATATGCATTTATTGGAGTTGTACTTGGTGTTACAGTTGGTGCGATTCCAGGTCTTACAGGAGATATGGCAATATCAATTTTGTTACCGTTTGTATATAAAGTTGATACAACAATGGCATTAGGACTTTTAATTGGAATTTATAAAGGAAGTATGTTTGGTGGGTCAATATCTGCAATTTCCTTCGGAGTACCAGGTACTCCAGCAGCAGCAGCGACTGTTGAGGATGGATATCCTCTAGCAAAAAAAGGAAGACCAATGCAATCAATGTTACAAGCATTATTTTCTTCAGTGACTGGAGATATTTTTAGTACATTACTTTTAGTATTTTTAACGATTCCAATGGGACAATTAGCAATTAAATTTGGGCCAGTAGAATTTTTTGCATTATATATTTTCTCATTAGTGGTAATAGCAGTATTATCAAGAGATAATCAATGGAAAGGTATTTTAGCAACAGTGATAGGTCTGGTTATTGCTATGATAGGTACAGACCCAGCTACTGGTGCTAGCAGATTAACATTTGGAATTAGTTTTTTAAGAGGCGGATTTGCAACAGTACCAGTATTAGTAGGAACATTTGCTATTTCAGAATTAATTATACAATTTTCTAATGCACAGGAAGTAAGAAGAGCATATAAGTCTGGTGTAGATAAAGTGAAAAATGTGTTTAAGATTGATAAAAATATTGAGGATAAATACACTTTGAAGCATTTTAAAGAAACATTCAAATCTACAATTATTGGAAGTGCGATAGGAACTTTTGTAGGAATATTACCAGGAGCGGGTTCTTCGATTGCATGTTATTTGAGTTATGGTATAGCAAGAAATGTTTGTAAGGATGGAGATGAGTTTGGTACGGGAGTACTCAACGGTATCGCAGCACCAGAAGCGGGAAATTCTGCAACATGTGGAGCTTCCGTAATTCCATTACTGGCATTTGGTATTCCGGGAAGTGCAACAGCTGCGTTAATTGGTGCGGCCTTGACAATGCAAGGAATTAATCCAGGACCAACGATGTTTACGGCGAATCAAGTAATTATTTATGCATTTTTTATTATAGTATTATATGCAAGTATTCTTAATTTAGGTGTTAGTAGATTATTAATTCCTATGTATGCTAAAATTAGCAAGATTCAGATTAAATATTTAGTACCAGTTATCTTTGCATTGGCTATTTTAGGTTGTTATACAACAGATAATTCAGTGTCCAATATTTGGGCATTATTAATATTTGGTGTTATTGGTGTTATTTTAAGAAAATTTAGAGTCCCATTAGGACCATTTATTTTAGGATATTTAATTGGACCATCTATGGAAATTTCATTAAAGCAATCATTATCGCTTAGTAATAATGATTGGTCTGTATTATTTTCAAAACCAATTGCATTAGGTTTTTATGCGGCCACCATTATTTTTGTTTTGCTAATTGTATTTACATTTAATAAAAACAAGACAATACTAGATAAAGGAGCGAATTCAGATGAAGAATAAAATAAATAATATTACAAATGTAAGTAATTTGATTTTAGCAGGTATTTGTATTCTGTTATCAGCTGCTTGTCTATGGTATTGTAAATATGGAACATGGAGCCAACGTACTGGCGAATCAGGGAAAATGTTTCCACGTTTGGTAAGCTGTATTTGGATTGGTGTTAGTGTAGTGATTATTATACGAGAATTATTACATATGCAAAAGGAAGAACCAGTAGCTTTAACGCAAATGAAAGTTTGGCATCCATTATTTGTAGTCGGTTCTTGTGCTTTATATTTCTTGGTTGAACTTTATGTAGGGATTGTGGTTGGATTATTTGTTTTTTTGACTGCATTTATTTCTATAATGGATGAAGATCCAAGGAAAAACTTTAAGAAGAATTTGCTGATAGCAATTATTGCTACGGGTGTATTGTGGGTAGTTTTTTCACAAGTATTACCAATTGTTACATTCCAAACGCTTTTATTTTAAATAAATGAAGGGTAAAATAGAGTTTCACCTTCAGCGTTTGTGATTTCACTCTTGCAAGTAAATGAAAACAATCAACTTAATCATGAGAAGTGTTTTAGTTAATGAATTAAAAAATAATCGCTAAGGTTCTTGAACTTTTAGCGGTTATTTTTGTATTATTTTGATGATATAACCATTTAATAATATCCGAGGTTTTTATATTAAAATATCAGAATTCGGATACAAAAAAAGTATAAATCTGTAATCATAGAAATAATTTATAACTTGTATACACATATATATATTTGATTATAAAAATTTCGAATGTTATAATTAAATAGGGTTTAACTGCCCTCGGACAGTGAAACAAATGAGGAATGGCAATATCATAATAGAACAGATTTAAAAATGGTTTTTATAGGAGGTATTAAGTGAGAATACAAGAAGAAAAATTAGAAAAATTAAAAGAGCTACAGGTACAATTACAAAATGAATATGAATCATACAAAGAAAAAGGATTGAGTTTAAATATCAGCCGTGGATTACCATGTTCAGCGCAATTAGATTTGAATGATGGAATGTTTCATGTATTAGATGAAACAAATTGTATTGCAGAAGATGGAACAGATACAAGAAATTATGGTGTTATGTTTGGTTTACCAGAATGTATTCAATTGTTTTCAGATTTATTAGATATCCCTTATGACAACATTGTTTTAGGTGGGGAATCTAGTTTGAACTTAATGTATGATCAATTCTTAAGGTATTATGCATTTGGAACATTAGGAAATAAACCATGGAGTCAACAAGGAAAATTAAAATGGCTTTGTCCTGTACCAGGATACGATTGTCACTTTAATTTAACAGAAGCATTGGGATTCGAAATGATTAATATTCCTATGTCAGAAGAGGGTCCAGACATGGACATGATAGAAGAATTAGTTGCTAATGATCCAACAATCAAGGGGATTTGGTGCGTGCCACAATACACAAATCCACAAGGATATTGCTATAGTGATGATACAGTTAGACGTTTGGCTAAATTGCAAACAGCAGCGGATGATTTCAGAATTTTTTGGGATAATGCATATGCGGTACATCACCTATATAAAGAAAATATTGTTTTAGATATTTTAAAAGAAGCTAAAAAATATGGTTTGGAAGATAGAATTTTATACTTCTTCTCTACAGCAAAAATCACATTCCCAGGTTCAGGTGTATGTATGGTTGCAACGGGAGATGCGGGAATGGAAGAATTAAAGAGACTTCTCAAATTACAATTATTCAGCCATGATAAATTAAATCAATTACGTCATGTTCGCTACTTGAAAAATCCTGAAAATATCAGAAATCATATGGAAGATGTAGCAGCTGTGTTACGTCCTAGATTTGATTTGGTAGATGGATTATTGACACAGAACATGTTATATGATGATTTATATACTTGGTTTAAGCCAGATGGGGGATATTTCATTACAGTGGATAGCTATGAAGGTTGTGCTATTAGAATTTTAGATTTATTAGAAGCAGTAGGGGTAAAAGTTGCCATAGCAGGAGCCACTTATCCATACCACAAAGATCCTAAAGACACGAATATCCGTCTAGCACCTACTTATCCGCCAATGGAAGATTTAGAGGTAGCCATTCAACTATTCTGTGTTGTTGCTAATTTAGTAGGTATTGAAAAAGCAATTGCAGAAAGGGAAGGTATTAACTAAAATGAAGTTTATTTGTAATGATTTATATCGTCATTTAATCGATAGAGCATATGATGATAAGATTTTATATCTGTCTAATGAAGAGTGTGATACTTGTGCAGAAG
>JAWXVD010000081.1:0-14993 GCA_044425705.1 Eubacteriales bacterium
TTACCAGATTCCATACAAAAACAATTACATTCTTTTGCAATATGTAAAGATACTAGCCTTTCTAGCCTCTTTAAAGTACTAAGAGAATGGTGTGAATTATCTGCCGCACCCATTGTTTTGATTATCGATGAAGTAGATAGTGCAACCAATAATCAAGTATTTTTAGATTTTTTATCCCAACTTAGATTTTTCTATTTACAACGACAAAAAAATGATACCTTGACATTCCATTCTGTCATTTTAGCTGGTGTCTATGACATCAAAAATATCACCTTGAAAAACCATCACAATAAACCTATAAAAACAAATAGTCCTTGGAATATCGCTGCTGATTTTAATATTACAATGAGTTTTTCTGTAAATGATATTTACTACATGCTACAAGATTATGAAAATGATTATTCTACTGGTATGGATATTACTAGCATTGCACAAGCAATTTACGCATATACTTCAGGTTATCCATACCTAGTGTCACGAATCTGTAAACTTATTGATGAAACAATCAGCAAAAAAATGATGAGTAAAACACTAGCTTGGACAAATGACGGTTTTTTACAAGCCATTCATCTGTTAATCAATGAAAAAAATACTTTATTTAGCTCACTAATCAATAAGCTACAAAATTTTGTTGAAGTTCGTAAACTTGTGACATTATTACTTATGCAAGGTCAATCTATCACCTATACGGCGACCAATGAAGCAATCGAAATTGCATATATGTTTGGGTTTATTAAAGAAGAATATATGATGGTGACCATTTCCAATCGAATTTTCGAGACAGTTTTTTATAATCATTTATTATCTTCAGAACTTTTGGGTAATGAATTATATGCTAACTCCCTGCAAAACAAAAATCAATTCGTAGAAAATGGGCAATTAAATATGGAATTAATCCTCAGTAAATTTGTACAATCTTTCACAGATATTTATGGTCAAAACACCGATTCGTTTGTAGAAGAACAAGGACGGAAATATTTTTTATTGTTCCTGAAGCCCATTATCAATGGCACAGGTAATTATTATATTGAGGCACAAACACGTGATATGCGAAGAACAGATATTATAGTTGATTATCTAGGGAAACAATATATTATTGAAATGAAAATATGGCATGGAGAAGAATATAATAAACGTGGTGAACAACAGCTATCAGAATATTTAGATTATTATAGATTAGAAAAAGGATATATGCTCAGTTTTAATTTTAATAAAAGCAAAAATATTGGCATACAACATATGATGATTCATGGAAAAGAACTTATTGAGGCTGTGGTGTAAAACACAAGATTTTTCAAACCACAGACACCGAGGGTGAAAAAATTTTTTCACCCTCCTATTCTAACAATTCTTCCATGTTGCAAAATAATGCCTTAGCAAGTTTAACTACAGTCATCGCTTGCGCTTTATTAATATCTCTTTGTCCTTGCTCTAAAAGTTGAATTTGTCGTATACTCACATTGCTTTCTTTCGCTAATTCACTTTGTGTATATCCTACAAGTATTCTCCTTCTTTTCAAATTAGTTTCCTTGTAATATTCTCTCAATCTCTCATCTAGAATATCAATAAATTTGCTAATATCTGCCTCATGTAATGTAGGGTACATTGCCACTATTTCTTCAATAGAAACTCCAGTCGTTATTTTTACAAATCCATAATTGCTTTTCCATTGATAATAAGCAAGAGCCCATCCTGCCCAATATTCAGGGGATTTATCAAGATACATTTCATCTTTTTTTTCTATTTCCATTCCAGCTTTGCGTGCAACCAATTTGGCTAATTCTGGTCCTGAATTACCTACCAAATATTTGGGATTGCCATCTTCAATTTGCTTATCTAAACCGGATACCAAGAACATATTCCAAAAAGTACTTAACTCCAATTCACATGTGTTTACAGCAAAATCCAACATATGCCCTAAATTTTTTTGAACGTAATACACATAATCTCTGTCATAAGAATACATCTATCATTCACCACCATTTCTCATAATATCAATCATATATACATCATGGATATTTGGTTCTACTGTTTTCGTCTTTCTGTATTCACTTCTTGCACGCTTATCTCGCATCACTTTTTTCATATAGTATTCTTCACAAAGTGCAACTTCATGTCCAATATATTGTAATTGTTCAAATGCTTTTGCACTCTTTAACACTACCTGTTCACCAAGTTTTCCTAAATACATAGCATCGGATAACTGTTTTAATGATATCCCTCCAGACACAAAATCTTGCACAAACGAAAAATATGAATCATCTGCTCGATAACCAATAATGCAGTCATATTCTGTCAGATCAATCAAATAGTGTTCTTGAAGATATTTTTTTGCTGTCTCTGAAATACTGCCTCGCTCCCAGTATGTCCTATACCTTGCCAGTATAGCAAGCCAATGTAAAATACTGTATCTAGTATCAATGAGATACAGCACCTTTAGACCAGTCATATCAAATTCATAAGCATTGGCATATCCATCCATATTTTTAGCACACGCCCATTCTTTTGCTAATTCCATTTCTTCTGTACAGTAAAACCCTCTTCCATAATCATTATGCATTGCGCCTTTTCCAAATTTTGGTTTATCAACAATAGAAGAAGAACCATGATATAGTATTCGTTTCATCCAATACACCTCACCTTACCCCAAAAATTAATTAAGGTTTACAGTAATACTGTAAACCTTAATTAATTGTATCTCTACAGCGATAGTCTGTCAAGCTATTACTATCTAGTTACTGTCCATAATACGCATTAGCGCCATGTTTTCTATAATAATGTTTATCCTGTAATTCTTGTGGTGCTGGTTGCACTTGGCTATTAATCATTTCACAACGTGATGCCATTTTTGCCACCTCTTCTAAGACTACTGCATTATGTACTGCTTCATGTGCATCTTTTCCCCAAGTAAAAGGTCCATGATTTTTGCAGAGCACTGTTGATGCCGCTTCATAGTCCTTATCTTTAAAATATTCTGCAATCAATAAACCTGTATTTTTTTCATAAGCACCATCGATTTCTTCTTTTGTCAAACATCTAACACAGGGTACTTCTCCGTAAATATAATCTGCATGAGTAGTTCCATAACAAGGAATGCTTCTTCCTGCTTGTGCCCAACTAGTTGCCCAAGAAGAATGGGTATGTACAATGCCTCCTACATTTGGGAAGGCTTTATAAAGTTCTACATGGGTTGCTGTATCAGAAGATGGATTGTAATTTCCTTCTACTTTATTCCCCTCTAAATCTACTACTACCATGTCTTCCCAAGTTAATTTATCGTAATCTACTCCACTAGGCTTAATCACAAGTAATCCACTTCCTCTATCAATGCCACTAACATTTCCCCATGTAAATGTAACAAGTCCATACTTAGGCAAATCCATATTGGCGTCATATACTTCTTTTTTTAATGCTTCTAACATAATCTAATACCCATCCATTTCTCATAGTCTGGCAACTTTGGACCATTAGGTACAAAGTGCAGGGTGAAAAATTCTATTTTTCACCCTTATTCCTTTCACTTTCTCAAAATTCCAACTTCTTATAATGAGTCCACTGCTGCTCTCTCAATAGCAAGTCCAGCTTTATAACCTACCATAAATTGGTTGAATCCTTCTACATCTGCTGGATCTGCTTCCATGGTAGAACCTGCTTGTCCTGCAAACACTACTTCTTCTAAATATTCCGTTAATGTTTGTCCTTCTGTTTTATTTACCATATAGCTTGCTAATAAGGCAATCCCCCAAGCACCACCTTCACCAGCTGTTTCCATTACTGAAACTGGAGCATTCACAGCTGCTGCCAAAATACTTTGACCTACGCCCGCTGTTTTAAATAATCCACCATGGCCTAACATAGAATCTACTGGAACTGATTCACCTTCCATCAAAATATCTAAACCTGTCTTTAATGCACCCAATGAAGTATATAAATGGGTACGCATAAAGTTTGCAAGGTTAAATTTACTATCTGGTGTTCTTACAAATAGTGGACGTCCTTCTTCAAACCCTGTAATATGCTCTCCAGAGAAATAATTGTATGCCATTAATCCGCCACAATCTTTATCGCCTTCTAAAGCTTTATTATATAAAGTACCAAATAATTCATTCATATCTACTGTCATGCCAAAACTTTTTGCAAACTCTTTGAATAAGTTCACCCATGCATTTAAATCTGAAGTACAGTTGTTACAATGTACCATAGCCACTTGATCACCTGCTGGTGTAGTTACCATATCTATTTCTTCATAGGCTTTCGACAATGGTTTTTCTAATACAATCATAGCGAATACAGAAGTCCCTGCGGATACATTTCCTGTACGAACTTTTACACTATTTGTGGCAACCATTCCTGTTCCTGCATCACCTTCTGGTGGACACATAGGAATCCCTGCTTCTAACGTACCAGTTACATCGAGAAGTTTTGCTCCTTCTTCACTTAAAATTCCTGCGTCATCTCCCGCTGTTAAAACAGTTGGCATAATTTCTTTGACATTCCAAGGAAATCCTTTTTCAGTTACCAATTCATCAAATTGTGCTATCATTTTGCTATCAAAATCTTTGGTTGTAGAGTCAATGGGGAACATACCTGATGCTTCGCCAACTCCCATCACCTTTTTGCCTGTTAATTTCCAATGAATATAACCTGCTAAAGTAGTTTGATATGCAATATCTTTTACGTGTTCTTCACCCTTTAAGATAGCTTGATACAAGTGTGCAATACTCCATCTTTGAGGCACGTTGAATCCAAATACTTTACTTAATTCTACCGATGCTTCTTCTGTCATGGTATTTCTCCATGTACGGAATGGTACTAATAAATTTTCATCTTTGTCAAATACCACATATCCATGCATCATGGCACTAATTCCAATGGCTTTAAATGTTTTCAATTCCACACCATATTTTACATTTACATCTTTCATAAGGTTAGAATAACTATTCTTAATTCCTGCCCAAACTTCATCCATGCTATAGGTCCAAATGCCATCTATATAGCTATTTTCCCAATCATGGCTTCCTGATGCAATAGGAGCATTATCCTCTCCAACCAACACTGCTTTGATTCTTGTAGAACCTAATTCAATACCAAGCACTGCCTTTCCACTTTCAATTACTTCTTTTACGCTTGCCATACTTATACCCATCCTTTCATACATTACATTTTTATCGGAATAATACCCCGTTCCATTGTAACTCTTTTTTGAAGTTTCGGATAGTAGTATTTTTATCAATTACAACACTTTCAATGCCCATTGTTGCTGCCCAATCTTCCATTTGTTCTACTGTCAAATCATAAGAGAATGCTGTATGATGTGCTCCACCTGCTAAAATCCATGCTTCTGCTCCTACTGCAAGGTTTGGTTGTGGTGTCCAGAATGCTGTAGCAACTGGAAGTTTTGGCATTTCTTTTTCTGTTTTTTTACAATCTACTGCATTGATAATCAAACGGAAACGATTCCCTAAATCAATCAGCGAAGTTGCAACTGCTGGTCCTGTTTTTGAAGTAAATACAAGTCTAGCTGGATCTTCACGATCTCCCATTGATAGTGGATTTACCTTAATACTAATCGGACCTTCTGAAACTGTTGGACAAACTTCTAACATATGGGCTTGTAGAATTCCTTCTTTTCCTGGCACAAAATTATAAGTATAATCTTCCATAAAAGAAGTTCCTTTGGCATCTTTTGTACCAGCCGCCATAATTTTCATCAAACGAACCATAGCCGCTGTTTTCCAATCACCTTCACCACCAAATCCATATCCTTTTTCCATCAATCTTTGAATTGCAAGTCCAGGTAATTGTTGAAGAGAACCTAAATCACCAAAATGTGTTACTATTGCATGATAATCTTTTTCTGTTAAGAATTTTTCAAAGCCTAATTCAATACCAGCTTGTACTGCCACATGTTTACGGAATTCTGCTACATCTCTTCCCTCATAATTCATCACATATTTACTATCATATTCATCCATCAAAGCACTAATATCACCTTGTGGCACTGCTGCTACATATTCTGCAATTTCATTCACTGGGAAAGCATCAATTTCCCAACCAAATTTAATATGCGCTTCTACTTTATCCCCTTCAGTCACCGCTACATTTCTCATATTATCAGCAATACGACATACTCTAATATGACTTGATTCCATAATCCCTACTGCCGTTCTCATCCAACCAGCAATGGCATTTTGCACATCAGCATTGCTCCAATGTCCCACTACTACTTTTCGTTCAATGCCCATACGAGATACAATATGACCATATTCTCTATCTCCATGTGCTGATTGATTTTCATTCATAAAATCCATATCAATGGTATCATATGGAATTTCCTCGTTAAATTGTGTGTGGAAATGCATCAATGGTTTTCTGTATTCTTGTAAGCCTAAAATCCAAGATTTTGCTGGTGAAAAAGTATGCATCCACGTAATCACACCTGCACATTCTTCATCTGCATTAGCTTCATTAAATGTTTGTCTAATCAATGCATTTGTTATCAAAGTAGGTTTCCAAACCACCTCAAAAGGTAACATCCCTGATTCATTTAATTTTTCCACAATAATTTGTGAATGAATGGCTACATTCTTTAAGCATTCATCTCCGTATAAGTCTTGTGATCCTGTACAAAACCAAAATTTATAATTTTTTCCTGTTTGCATGTCTTTACGCTCCTTTGATTTTTATTGTTATTTCCTTTACTTTTTAATAAACCATACACCATGTGCTTCTACTGCAATTTCTGACCAAATTTCACTCCTTTTTCGTGAGCATACTGACACATTTCTTTCACAGTATCTGGATACATTCTTTCTGATGAAATATATCTCCCATATTCATCCATACAAACATCTGATGCATGTCTTTCCGATGGATATTTTTGTCCTTCATAATCATAGTTAAACATGCCATACCAACCAATGTCAGTTATGATGTATTCATATCCATATTCTTTTAAATGCCCTGCCATATAATCAATATTAGCCTTCACATCTTCTGCATATGTATATCGTCCAAAACAGTCAAAGCTGTTCCATCCCATTGGGGCATGTTCCGTAATCAATCTTGCCATATTTATCACCTCTATTATTTCAATAATTTATTAAGCTGTTTCATTATAATGTTACAGGTCACGTGTGAACTGTAACATTATAACAGCTTTATAAACTACACTATGAAATAATTACAACTATAATTAGGGGAATAATTATAAAATAATGGCTTTTGAAGAAAAGAAACCGTTAATAACTTTACATTATGCAATAAAAAAACAACATCCAAGATTTAGTCCTTCTCGAATGTTGATTTTTATTCATCTGTGATAGCAATTTTTGATATTACCATATTCATTGCCTTAGTCCAGAAAAAGATAAATTTTAAGAATATTAAATCAGATATTTACAACATTTGTTCTACAATTTCACCATCCGTTATATCAGGATTCCTAGAAACTATATCTGCAATTTCTTCTACATAAGATAAGTCTACACCTAATAACTCAGCAATTTCTTCATTTCCTAATGATTTAGCTAACATTCTGCGAATTAATTTAATCTTTATCTCAGCTTTTGCATCTTCTCTCTCTAATCGGATATGTTCCTCTTCATCATATTCAAAAATTGTCATAGACTTTGCCTCCAACTGATTTTTTCGTAAAAACTCTGCTAATATATTATCATTGATACATTCTGTAATTGCTTGTTCAACTGCTTCTTCTATCGGTAAAGATTTTGCATAGGTTCTTACTTTATTTGTATAAATTGCATAATCGCCTAAGATTTTACAAGTATTTAATAAAGACTTATTATTACCTGAATTAATATTGTATACATCTACGATTACTTCTAATTGTACTTTTTCAGTTTTTTCACGAAATGCATCGGATAACTTCCATTCTGTGTATTCTGGAAAGTCATCCACTCCATTATAGAAACATACAAATTTAGGTGTTGGTATTTTCACCAATTTTGTTCCATATAAATTTCTTTTTCCTGTAAGTTTAGAAAGTTGTGCTGATACATAAAATAAGGTACGCAATGGAATGTTAGGGTTTATTGTAGATTGATGTTCATACAGACATAAATAAGAATTAATAATAAAAGAAACATCATTCTTATATGAAACATAAATCGCATTTTCTAAAGTAGTAATCTCTAACAGCTCTACATCTTGATAATCTGAGTGATTCATTGCATTATATAATGCTAATGCATTTTCTTTTTCTTTAAAAATCATACGAAAAACAGTGTCTTTGCTATTTCTTAATGTTTTTGTCATGTCGTATCCTCCTTGACAAGTGATTGCACAGAAGATACCTTTATATTCTAGTCCATCTTCTGCTTTAATTTGTAGTGTGAAAGCGAGAAGACTATTCTCTAAGTTCCTAGAAAAGGATAGAATTTTTACTAGATTTGACTCTTGCTTTTATAGCTTTCAGTTTATCAAAAAAAAGTAGAATTAACAAGTAAAATCCATCTATTTTTTATGCTAAATAATGATTTTCAATAAAACAAAACGGTAATCTCCATTTTAAACTTTGGATTTTACCGTTTCATTTTTATTACAAATCTTTCTCACTAATCTCAATAAACTTTGGTGCCTCACGAGGCGTAATATTAGGTGAATGTAAGGTCAAATACAATTTTTCATCTAAACCTACGAACAGCATGCCATGACCACCGTCTTTTTCAAATAATAATTTCTCTCTAGTTTTCCAATTCCCTGTAATTTCTCCATTGTCAGATTCAGCAATGGCTTGTATGTATCCATCTTTTCCAAAGCTAGACCACATCATAATCAAAGTATCATCTTCCAAACGATGCAAAAAAGGTCCATCTGTTACATAATCACCTATTCCACCATTGCTTGGTGGGCAAATCCAATTTCCACCTTCGGTGGCATAAAATAACGTTCTTGGCTCTCCCACTGGACTTTTCAAATCTTTTGATAATTCCACTGCACATATAGTTCCATCTTTTATTTGTACCCATTCATGGCAAAAAACCATATATGGTGTACCATTTTTCGAAATATAAAGTGTACCATCTAAGCACTCCCAATCTCTTGGCGTAATGGGTCCATCACTATGGATTTTAAATGGTCCTTTGGGTGAGTTAGCTTTCAATATTTGTGTTCCTCTACAAACACCATCTGCTTTAAAACTAGCAAACATATAATAACTGCCTTCATAGTGATGCACCTCTGGTGCCCAAAATTCCTTTGTTGCCCAAAAATCTTCATCAGGTTCAAACACATCAAACGGACCTTCCCAGTTTTCTAAATCATGCCCCATATAACAATCAAATCCCACTTGATTGTTACCTGCTTTTCCTCTTGTTCCATATAAATAGTATGTTCCTTGATCTACTAACACAAATGGATCTCTTAGTCTCACTTCACTTGTTTTCATACTTTTCCTCGCTTTACTCGTTCATAACATATTTTAATAATAAAACATCATTAGCTTCTAAGTTTACTACCACTTTTCCGTTTTCATTTAATACCACTTCCGTTTCATTCCAAACATCTACTAACTGATAGGCTTTATTTTTCATAAGTCCTAATCGTTCTAGTGAAAACTCTGCTTGATTACAGTTATCACTTCGATTAAATACTCCAATCCAACCATATCCCTCGTTATCAAGTTTACCCATAGTTCTAAATATATGCCATACCCCAGATTTACTAACAGGATGACCTACTACTCCATTTTGATCACACTCTAACATTCCTTGATGCAATAATACGGAATTGGTATACTCATCATTTTCTGGCAAGTTTCCACCGATAAAGATAGGGGAACCTATCATTGCCCTTTGGGTAATAAAGGTTCTCATCTGTGGTTTTGTAAATGCACACCAATGTTCTCCTGTCATATTTGCTTCATCTGCCATTTCCACATCTACCGTTTTTCCAAAATTAAGCCTCATATGACCAAAGGGAATCATATCCAAATCAAAGAAAAACCATTCTGGTCGCTCTTTATCTTGTAAACTTCTCTGTACCCAAGCCTCAAAAGAAGTATCAATATGCTCTTGTTTGTCCCAAATGTCATGAGTAATACGCATCATGTTAGATTTTGCGTAAACTTCCAACGGTATTTGCTTTTTCATATAATGATAACTGAATAATGACAGGCTAAGTGTCATCACACGATCTACTTTATCGATTGCTTGATATATCGCTTCCATTTCATCTGCATTGGCTTCAATATCATCATATTTAATAAAATCTACACCCATTTCAGCCATTTGTTCCATCACAGAATCATAATATTCACTAGCACCTGGTTTTGTCATATCAATCCCATAATTGATGGTTGACCATGGACATGCATCTTCTGGATCAAAATTTGCAATCATATCACATGTAATCCCATCGGTTCCTTTAATAGGGCATTTTCTTCTTACTGCTTCTTGTGGCACACCACGCATTAAATGCAATCCGAATTTAATCCCATGATCGAGGCATTTTTTTATAATGGCATCAAATCCATT
This sequence comes from Eubacteriales bacterium, assembly GCA_044425705.1. Classification (GTDB taxonomy): domain Bacteria; phylum Bacillota; class Clostridia; order Lachnospirales; family Lachnospiraceae; genus JAWXVD01. The sequence continues at coordinate 10,497 of JAWXVD010000081.1, forward strand.
TGGAAAATACTGTGGTGATGCAATGAATCTACCATATTCATCTAATTCCCATTCCACTTCACTTTTGTCTCTTGTAGTGACCATCAATCCATATTGATTAAACTGTGGATTTTTGTATTTTCGATACCACAAAATATCAATTACAAAATACTCATATCCTGCTGGTTTAAATTTTTCTATAAACACATCTAAATTTGCCATGGCATGCGCTTCATTAATTGTGCCATCGAAAGCGTCATAACTGTTCCAACCAAGTGGTGGCTTTTTTAGTAATAAATCTCTCATTTTAATAACCATCCCTTTCTCTCAGTCTGGCAACTTTGGACCGTAAGGTACAAATTGCCGTGTGAAAAATCTTATTTTTCACACTAGTATCCTTTTTCTTTCTATTTACTAATCTTTTTTTTACGTCTGCTATGAATTTCTCCTAAACTGCCTAGTTCCACAACTCCCATATCCTCACTTTGATAATCCTGATACCAATATCCTCTTGGATGAAGCTTAGTTCGATATCGATTATGCGGTAATGGTAAAATATCACATGCTTGTAATGTTGCCCTCATTAAGTCTTGTAGCATTTCCATTTTCACGTCTTGATAATCTGAATGATTCCATAAATTGTTTAATTCAAATTTGTCTGTGGTAATATATCTATTAGGCTTACAAAATGCTCAGTATCTTTTCCTGTCGGAATAATCCCAGGACCTTTCCATATCATGGGGATATGTATTAGCAACTCTGCTAAATCTCCACCTTTTCTCATCAAACCATATTCCCCCACAAAATCACCATGATCTGATAAGTAAATAACAATTGTATCATCTTCTATATTTCGTTGGCGTAGCCCATCAACAAGACGTTTAAACTGATCATCAATCAATCGTAACATTCCATAATAATTTGATCTAGAACGAAGTATACGTTCTTCCACATCAGGACCATAAACATGCTCCCATATATCTCTCATTCGGTCAAATCTACAACCTTTATCAGCAAATTTTGCCTCTTTGGCACTGACACATTCTGGTAATTCGTCTACTGGAAACATATCGTAATATGGATAAGGTACTTGATATGGGTTATGTGGTTCTGCAAATGACACCCATGTGAAAAAAGGTGTATCACTTGGCACACTATCAATAAACTCTAATGCTGACGTTACATTTTGATATGGGTGTTGCACTTCTACTCCACAAGGAGCTGGCTCATCACCTGCCACAAAACCTGTTGCATCTAAAAACTTTGCAAACTCTTTATATTCTTCAGATGTTTCCTCTGTGATTTTATTACTTAAATGGCCTGTTCCTGCACAAAAATCAAATTCACTTTCTTCAAGGTATGTATGGTTTTTACCGCACAATGCTGTCAAATAACCATTTTCTTTTAATATATCTAATAAATCCTTTGTATATAAAATATCTTCCACATTTTGATTGGTACGTACTTGATGGCTATGGGAATATCTACCAGTAAACATGCTTGTTCTAGCTGCCAAACAAATAGGGTTTGGAGTATATGCATTAGAAAAATCTATTCCACCTTTTGCCCATTCATCTAAAAATGGCATAGTATCTAAGTTACACCCACAACTTTTTCTAAGGTCTGCTCTCTGTTGATCTGTCATTACTATGATAATATTTGGCTTCTTCATTTATCCTACCTCTACCAATTCCCATGTACCGATTCTCGAATATATCGATTATAAATATCCCCAACTCTTTGCATTTGTTCTACTGTAAGTGGTGCCATCTGTGCTGCACGAATATTGGATAATACTTGATTTGCATTACTTGCTCCTGGAATCACTGTTGTTACTGCATCATGCATCAAAATCCATCTTAAAGCATAAGGAATCAAATCGTTTGTTCCAAATAACTCTTGTAATTTTTCTACTGCTTGTAATCCTAATTGGTAGTCTACACCGGAAAATGTTTCGCCTTTATCAAATGCTTCACCATTACGATTGAAGGTTCTATGATCTTGTTCTCCAAAGACAGTGTCTTTACTATAACGGCCAGTTAATAATCCACTTGCTAATGGTACTCTTGCTAATACTGCTACATTTTTTTCTTTTGTTTTTACAAATAATTCTTCTGTAGGTTTTAAACGAAACATATTAAAAATTACTTCCATGGCTGAAATATCATAATCCATGGCTTTTAATCCTTCTTCTACTTTCTCAATGCTGACACCATAACTTGCAATTTTACCACTCTTTTTGATACGATCTAATCCTGCAAATAATTCATCTTTCTGATAAACACTGGTAGGTGGACAATGTAATAATATGGTATCAATTTGTTCAATATCCATTCTTTTTAAGCTATTGTCAATAAATTGTTCCATGGCTTCTGCTGTATAGCCCTCTGCCACATGTGGTTGTAATCTTCTACCGCATTTTGTAACGATATACATTTTCTCTCTTTTGCCTTTTAAAAATTTACCAATTTCTATTTCGCTATTTCCGCCGTTGTATCCATCTGCTGTATCGATTAAATTAATACCATTTTCATATGCAGTCCGTAAGATTTTTTGTGCCTCTACTTCATTAAATGGATCTCCCCATTTCGTTCCCAACTGCCATGTACCTAATCCTATTTGTGTCACTTCTTTTCCTGTGTTTCCAAATTTTACTTGTTTCATGTCAATAACCCTCACTTTCTCTCAGTCTACTATTTTTTCAATTTAATTCTATTAAAATATTGTCTCATTTTAGATAGTTCTTTTATATAAATATACTCTCAAAATCCTTCAATCTATAACTTCACATGAATATATAGTATAAAAACAGATAAAAAATATAAGTCTATATCTTTTATCTGTTTTTATACTATGAAATATGAATTATTTGTATGTAAACTTATATTTAAGTCCAGCAATTCCACTTGCTCGTAAGAGTGAAATCACAGACACTGCGGTTGAAAATTTTTTTCAACCTTAATTTCTTATCCTTTTAGTCCTGATTGTGCAATACCTTCAATAAATTGTTTCTGACAAATTGCATATAAAATTAACATCGGTATAAACGCCATGGTAGAACCAGCCATTAAGATTCCTTCATTAGTAATATGGATACTCTTTAATACAGATAATCCTGATGAAATTGGCATTTTATTTAAATCCATATTAACAATCAATGGCCACATCAAATCTTTCCACGAGAATAATGCTGTAAACACTGCCAAAGACACCAAGCCTGGTTTTACCAACGGAATCAAGATGCGTGTATAAATTTGTCCCTTATTACATCCATCTAAAGTTGCTGCCTCCTCTAGCTCCACAGGCAAGGACATAAACGATTGCCGTAATAAGAATGTACCGAAAGCACTAACTAAGCCTGGGAATATCAAGGCAAAAATACTATTTAACATACCAATTGCCGCCAACATTTGGTACTGTGGAATCAAGAAAATTTGTGCTGGTACCATCATTTGAAAAATAACAATGGTAAACAAGAAATTTTTAAATGGAAAATTTAATCTAGCAAATCCATAAGCTGCCATACTACTAAATAATAAGGCGCAAAATACTCTTCCCCCAATCATAAGGAGCGTATTCCAGTACATTTTAGGAAATGGTACTGTAGCAAGTGCTTCCTTATAATTATTAAAATTCCAATTAGATGGTAAGTATTGAATCGGAATAGAATTTAATTCACTTACTGATTTAAAAGAGCAAAGTATCATCCATACAAATGGAAAGACCATAACAATGACGCCAATCCACAATACAATATACATTCTGATTTTTTTGAATTTACTCATAATGCACCCACTTTCTCTGACCAATAAATTGTATTCCAGTAAACATCATAATAATAACGAACGAGAAGATTACAATGGCTGACGCATAAGCTTTATCATTTGCTTGGAATGCCTGTCTATAATACTCATACATCAAGGTTCTTACTGAATCAATGGCAGGATTTGTGGTATTGTAATACATCATGTACACAATATCAAATTGTCTTAATGCATTGATAATACCTGTTACTGTTAAGAAGAATACACTGGGTGATACCATAGGCAATGTAATATTCATAAATAGATGCCAACCATGGGCTCCATCAATCGCTGCTGCCTCATAATAAGTTTTACTAACCCCCTTAATGGCTGCTATTAAGATGATAATCTGTTGTCCTAGTCCACTCCATGCTGCAATCACAATGACTGACCACATAGCAAGATTAGGATCAGACATCCAGCTAGGTCCAGCTATTCCAAAATTCGCTAAAATACCGTTAATAATTCCATACTGGCCATTATAAATCATTCGCCATACCATGGTGACTGCTGCTGGTGCTGCAATCATAGGCAAGAAATATAACACTCTATAAACCCCTACTCCACGAATATTTTGCGTTAAGATATTTGCTAAAACCAAGGCTACAATAATACCCAATGGTACTGATAATAAAGAAAATTGCAAGGTATTCTTAATACTTCCTATTACCAATTCATCTTGCAACAATCTTGTATAATTAGCAAAACCCTGTAT
>JAWXVD010000271.1:0-2688 GCA_044425705.1 Eubacteriales bacterium
TTATACGAAAGGGCCATATGTTTGTAATGGTTAATTCTAAATTGCCAGTATCAAAACAAATATTTGCAACAGCACATGAACTATATCATATATATTGTTATTTTCAAGAAAATAATTCTGTTCTTTTACAGAGAGGTTCTATATTGGAAGCAGATGTACTGGATGTAGAAACTGTGGAAGTTGAAGATATGGAGGCAAATGCCTTTGCAGCACTTTTACTTGCACCCAAGGAAAGAATAGAAGAACAAACAGCTGTTTATAATTTGTCTTATAAGAATATCACAGTAGATGTGATTCTTAAAATTATGGATATATTTGCAATTCCATACAAAGCAGCGGTATTGAGACTTTTTGAAGAAGATAAGATTGATGAATTGATGGCAGAAAAGCTATTATGCATATCAGATGAAGAAATTAAAAAACAAGTGCAATTGACTGGAATGGCAGTTAGATGGCAAGATGTGCCGATAAATCTTATTAGATTTGGAAGGTTACGTGAACAAATGTATCATGCGGATCAATTAGATATAATCCGAGATGATAGATTAGAAAGTGATAAATCTTATTTAAAAGAAATTGAAAACTATTTGATAAATGCAGAGGAGTGATGCTTATGGATAAAAAATATGCATTACTAGATACCGATTTTTTGTATAAAACGCATTCAGCTAGAACGGTAGCTGGTCATTAACGAGTAAAGGTGCTAATGCAACAGGTGCTAGATGAAATATAGGAGAACAAATTTCAATTGCTAAAAAATGGAGATTTGCAATACATAGTAGAAAAAGGAGAAATAAAATAATTAAAATAATTAAAATAATTCTAAGGGTTATTGGAAAAATTCCAGTGGCTTAAAATAAAGGTTTCTATAATTATATAAAAAAAGTAAGTGTCAAACTCCCGTGATAGCACAATTATAAAATTAAAGAGTCAAAACATAAAATAAGTGTCATTGCATATAATATAAAAATAAGTAGAACTATATTGACTTTTTGGGAATATCTGAGTATTATATTAGTAAGGAGAGATGCCTGCTTAAAGCGAAGTAAAGATGGACGGGACAGCCCATTTCCTTATTGGGGGCGAATAATAACCATAGCATATTATCGTGTAAACGATACGCTGTCCAAAAAATAGTGTTTAGTGAGCGCTTGTATTATTATCCAATACAAGCGCTCTTTTTGGGAGAAAATATGTTTACAATAGAAGACTTGCTTGTTGTAGATACGATGCCAACTTGGAATGATATCAGCTTAGATTTATATAAAGAATTCGCCATTGATGTTTTATTTTCCAAAACTTTTCGATATTATCTAGAGAATGATTTAATAATTGATGTCCAGTTCAAAGAATGGGCGATGAAGCATTTGTGGTCAATACAGCATATTAATGGTGGAATAAACAATACCGAGTTGTTTAATAAGATTGATGAAGGTCTTTCCTTCGCAGATTTTTCTAAAACGAAAGCGATGAAGAAACGTTTGTTAGACAACAAGGATCGTATAAGGATGTTTGCTTGTGTTTATACAATTCTAAAAACAGGAAATATGTTTTATGTAGAAGAAGGTAAATTACTAGATACTAAAATAAGAGTTGACTACATAAAAAGTAAAGAAATAGATGCAAAAGGTGTTAATCTAGGAATGAGATTTGAGGAAGGGGTATATGTCCCATTAACATTGCTGATTGACAGAGCAATAGATCCTAATAAAACGGTAAGAAATCTTAAGGCAATTAAGGTTTTAAAACTTGAAATTATTGAAAATGAACAGACATTAGAAAGTATTGAATACGCAGAATAAAATAAATTAAATAATTTGTAATAGAGAATCCTTCAGAATTAATTCTGGGGGATTTTTTCCCTTTTGCACAGCAAATTAAAAGTCTACTCCCGATAGACTTTTGTCTATTCTTTCGGTAACGACAGAGTCCATAGAAAGGCATAGAATAATACTTGTAAGAAAGAACAAACCGGTTGCACATTTTTTACACCAGCTTACAAGGAGGAATGTGATGGTAACACAAGCAAGTATAATTAAGTTTTACGAAAACGCGGACCCTTCAAGAAAAATAGATATTATCTGTAAAAACTATCCTAATTTTATGGGAATTGTGGATGGTTATACAGAAGGGCTTCGTTACATAATTGAAAATGAGACACAGCATAATCAAAAGGCAGATTACGGCGAATTGGGGGTTCGTGTACAAGTTAAGGGAGATTACAGTGACTTGACAGCAAATGTAGCAATTAGCAATATAACTATTAGAGATGCTTTGATGCGATGTGACTTTTCAGAAGGAATTTTAGAAGGTGTGGATGGAAGTGAAGATATTCAAAAGAATGCGTATATTTTAAAAGAGATGCGAAAAGATTACGATCTTTTTAATAGTCAGCTTAGGACACTTCCCAAAAGTGAATATCATTTGTTTCAAACATACTTAAAGGGGGAAAGCGATATTACCCATATTGCAGAAACAGAGGGCATTCAATATGAATCAGCTAATCAAAAGTTATGGCGGGTAAAGAAGAAAGTTAAAATTCAAATGATGCAATTTTTAGGAAATTGAGCGGGAATCCTCGGTTATTCAATTGCCGAGATGAAAGCGTTAAGCAATCATATGTGGGCTGGAAATGTTAAATATAAAATAAATTAAAGCAAACATATGTTTGCTTTTTCCTCTTCTTTT
>JAWXVD010000272.1:0-2683 GCA_044425705.1 Eubacteriales bacterium
GTCATAATATGACGAGGGTTAGTTGTAACACCATCAATTCCAAAAGTATTATAAGCAAATTTAATTTCATCAATTTTAGCACTGTCTAAAAAATATTTCATGTGAGTATTCTCCTTTATTCTATGGTTTAATAAATAATTATAGGTAAGTTTGTTTTAATTAACGTATTATGTATAACTTATTAGTCTAATATATGACTAAGCTAATAGATGGGTATTAACGGCTTGTGTGAGGATCGTCATTTTCCATCATAAGATGAACGGCACCTAATTTAAAAGTTTTTGGTAATACTAAGATGTTAGGGTCTTCTCCAACGATATGCTTCTTAGCATGTTCTAAAGCATCTTCCACTGTAGCACGAGTTTTCAATCCCATACCTCTTGCAAAACCAGGTTCTTTTGCACCGCATAAGTAGATAGCTGATGTGTTTTCCTCTGCAATATGAGCAGAAGAAATCATAGAAAATCCATGGAATGGATGGAATGCATTGGTATAGCGATATTGTCTAATATATTCCTCATTGGTAGCGTAATATTCGCCATAACGATTTAAGTCAGGTAAAGTATGCATTTCATTTCTTTGGAATAAATCATATAATTCAGGTAAATATGGCCATAAGTCAGTATTCATAAATCCGTTACATAGGGAAGTACAAATAATAACACAGTTATCTGCTAAAACACGTTTGTGACGAATAATTTGTGCAGAGATGGCTTGCATAAGCATAATAGGATTTGTGCCCATACCATCACCATAATGGAAAAATTGAGGTAAACCGAAAACTAACACATTGTATTTCTTTTTTGCCCATGGGACAAAAGTTCTTGTATCTGAAATTTCCCAACACATTTTTTGCATTTCTTTAGCGTAACCGCTGTAAAGAGCAATTTGACGAGATTTTGTATCTAAAACTGCATCTACGCAGAAGAATTTTTTGCCCATTTTTTCTTCCATATGCATACTGATTTCATCAAATTTATTTCTCATAAGAGATTTTGCACTAACTGGTGTAAAGTCTTCTCTATGCATAACTTTTGGTACATGATGAGAAGCGATGGAACGCCAGTGAGTAATTCCAGTTGCAGAGTGTTTGTAGCCACCAGAATAACCACCATAAGGATTACCTTGAGAGTGACCGATTAAAATAGCAACATCACTATCGTAAACATATTTGTTCATAATGACTGGATCACCAGCTTCAGTGGTACCTAAATCTACCAGATGATCATAATCTTCACTATCATGATTTATGATTTGTCCATAAGGAGCAAAGGCATTGTATAATTCATCACCTAAGACACCTTTGATTTCAGTTTCTGTATTTTTTCTATGTAAGCCATTAGAACAAATAAGTAGAATGTCTGATTTATCAACACCTGCATCATACAATTCTTGTAAAACTAATTTGATAGAGATTTTACGATGAGAGGTAGGTTGTTCTCCACCTTTTACACGATCCGGGAAGATAATAGTAACTTTAGAACCTTTTTTCGCAAGTTTTGATAAAGGTTCCATTCCGATTGGATTTCTAATGGAGTTTAAAGTTTCTTCTATTAATTTGTCTTCTGGAATAAAATCAGGATCTTTTACTGTTTCTCCAGGAATAAAAACATCGGCATTATCTGGTAAAGTAACATCTACTAAACCTTGTCCATATTCGAGTTCTATTTTCATAATTTTTCTATACCTTTCTTTTTATTAGAGATTTTATGTTTAGAAATAAAGTATTTTCTTTTGAATTTTAATCTTCTAAGGGTAAAATAAATTTTAACCCTCAGCGTCTGTGATTATACCCTTGCAAGCAAGTGAAATCACTGGACTTAAATATGTTTTGATAATTTGAATATATTCATTAGGATAGAATCCTATTTCTCCAGAAAATCTAGTAAGTGCAATTAAACCACCGCTAATTTCAGGAATAGAAGCTAACATTTTTGCATTGTCTTCTTTTAAACCGCCACCATAAACAATATCTGTATCTGGAAGTAGAGTCTTTACATATTGTGCGATTTTTGTAATATAAGGTTTATCTGCTGGAGTTTTTCCAGGTCCAATAGACCATACTGGTTCATAGGCAATAGTAATCTTTGAAAGATCAGCATCTTTTAATCCTAATTCTAATTGTGTTTTTAAAACTGCTTCAAAATCACTTTGTTCCTCAGAAGTTTCGCCTATACAATATAAAACATCTAGACCGGCATTGATTGCAGCATGAACTTTTTGATTAAAAAACTTGTTTACGATACTTAAATCAGTAACACCAGCTTGTGATAAAATATTTTTGTAATAGTTACGTTCTTCACAATGACCGACAAGTGCGGTATTTGCACCAGCTAATACCATAGCATTTGCAGGTCTTAAAGTAGTAAATGCACCAAAATTACTTCCCACAGCAGTATCGCTTTCATTTACACTTTGACATCCAATGTTGATAGTTCCATCATTTGCATTTGCTGCAGATAATATATGTACTTCAGGAAAAAACATAGTAAATTTTGCTTTATCGTTAAATGCTTTTAAGTCGTCCTTAGTATTTGTAACGATAAAATCAGCCCAGTTATTGAATTTTGCAATACGATTTACTCCACCTTTTTCTGGAGTCACATCAAATCGTTTTAAATTTAGATAAATTTTTTTCACTTCATACACCCCTTTCTATATGATTTTTGTAACTTTCAGCTTA
>JAWXVD010000273.1:0-2677 GCA_044425705.1 Eubacteriales bacterium
AGGGTATGGCGACGCTATTGCCTAACGCTTTATATCTTGGGCTATCACTAGCATTTGGGATATTTGTCCAATCATCTGGAAAACCTTGCAAACGCTCGCACTCAAGTGGTGTCAAACGTCTAACAAGGTTTCGATTTACTATACATTTATCTTGGCTTACATACTGACTACTTGGACCTTTCCAATCACCACTGCACAATGCACCTATTGTTTTTTGATATGGCTGAACAATGCATTTATCTTGGTTTACATAGCAAGTGTTAACTCCTTTGTGATCTCTGTGCATTAAAGCACCAACCACATTTTGGTATGGTTCTTGATATACTGCGTGGATGTCGCTTTGGGTTAATGTGTATGCAATATCTTTTTGAAAGCCTTTGCCATTGCCACCATTTTTGTCTTTTCTGTTGATGGTGTTACTGGCAATGCAGAAACTTTCTTGTTTCACCAAAGGAATATTACCCCCCCCAGTTTTTCTGTACTTTTCTGTTGACACGATTGTATCACTTCCTTCTACATCATTGTTATCACATGATTTTTCATTCTTACAATTTAAAATTATTGGCCCATTATTACCTCCTTCTCCGATTGTTGCCGTTAGCGTAGGCGAAACTTTTAATGGTCCACTATATCGGCAGTCACGTGCATGATTTTCAAACAATAAATCTCTTTTTTCTGGAATAATTTTTTCCTTGCTACTCATAATTAAATTTGTCCTTTCCATACATTTTGTTATAAAAAAACACAACTGAGTTTCTACTCTCAGCTGTGTAATTTCTAATTCAATTAAAACTCAATTTTGTTTGCATTATTTTCTTTATGCATCATCAAGTGAAGTTCACCTCTTAAAACCTCAATTTCGTATTTAAGTTGTTCATTTTCGAATTGTAATCTTTTAATATATCCTTCTTTTTCTGCTAATTTTAGCTTTGTATTAGCTTCTGCTTTAACATAAATATCATTTGGCAACTCATCACTAATTTGTATAATGCCATACTCTATTAATGTTTTTCGAACATGCGGTTTTGCAAACAATGAACGAGATAGTCCTGTTACCTCTATAATATCTTTTATTTTGATATCATATCCTTGTGATTTCAATTCAATAATTGCCTTTTCAATCATTAAAATCGTTTTATTGCGTTCTGATTCTTGCTTGTCCAACAAATGTTTAGGTAGTGTTTTATGTTGCATTTAATTTCACCTCATCAAGACTTTCTAATATTTCTTCATATAATTTTATATTTTTATCAGCAGTGTTTTTTATTAAAGGAAAACTGCTAAATTTCAAAGATTTATCTTTCCAAGCTATAATTTGTTCCTTGTAATATTCTACTTGTTCTTTATCAGGTACAAAGTATTTGCAACTTAAGCAGTTTAGAATATCACTCTTACAACCTGTAATATCACTGCAAATCCCACCTCTAACTTTGTGAGCACGAGGATTTTTCAACAATCTTTTTTCAAGTTGTTCATCCATATTAAGTATTCTTCCAGCAAATAAAATATATTTTTTATCTGTCGATACATCTTCTTTGTGTAAATATTTCTGTTGCTTTATAATAGTTTCGGGCTGTAAGTTCAAGTGATTATACGAGTTGTAGATCATAGAATCGCCATGATGGTCAGTAATTTCTTTTATTTGAGCAATAGTAAACCCACTTGCGAGCCTATCTGTAATTCCATTATGCCTAAATTGATGAGATGTTACCTTATATGGATTACCGTCAGAATCTACAATTTTATGCTCGTTACAAACCTTTTTGAAATAAGCATTAATATAGTATTTTGTGACAACATAATAACTATTTCCGTATTTATAAATCTTTCCATTTTTATCAAAAGACTGTCTATAGCTTAACAATGCACCTTTTTGATCATCTACAAAATGATGTTGAATTTCTCTTGCTACCTTTTGCTGCTCTTTTATTAATTTAATTAGATAACCACTAATACCCGTATCTTCTAAATGAATACTCCTTAATATCGGTTCTTGATGTCCACCATTTTGCTTCCAAGTTGGAATAAATAGCACATAATTTTCGCTATATCTTTTTAAGCAATCTATTCTTATTCCTGTAACTTCGCTTACACGAGACGGAATTAAGCGAAGTATCCAATACGCGCAACGCATGTGAAGAGGTAAATTTTCATCTTTAAATATTACATCTAATCTATTTGCTACATTTGGTGGAATATATTTCATATCAAACTTACGTTGCATTATATATGGTGAGTTTTCAAATGGATTTCTGAGAATTTCGTTATTCCAACCATTCATTGTTTTAAAAAACATTTTAATAGATGACCAAACTCCTATTTTCGAGCTCTCCGAAAGAACGCCATTTTCCAAGTACTGATAAAATGCTGTCACAGTATGTTCATTGCAAGTTGTCAACTCATGATTATTTTCATAAATGCTCATAAATTTGAAAAATCTAATAAGATCGCAAATGTATGTTTTAACTGTCGCAATAGCCTTACCGTTTATTAGTGCTATTGCTGAAAAGTATTTGACCATATATTTATACTCTTTTGGAATTCCATTAAAGTATAATGTTACCAAATTTCGCTTCATAGAGGGAGCACGAATAAATATATCACATACCCATTTATCATCATCAAAACAAATATCATTGCCTAAAGTTTCGATAAACTTTATATATTCAAGTTCTTT
>JAWXVD010000082.1:0-14611 GCA_044425705.1 Eubacteriales bacterium
GGTTTTGCCAGAAAAATATAAGGCAGATGGTATTTATGCAGATGTAATCGTGGTAGATCCACCAAGAAAAGGCTGTGATGAAGTCTGTCTCCAGACTATGATAGAGATGAAACCTAAGCGTATTGTCTATGTAAGCTGTGATTCTGCTACCTTAGCTAGAGATGTGAAAATATTGTGCGAAAACGGGTATCAGTTGAAGAAGGTTAAGGCTTTTGATAATTTTCCGCAAAGCGTGCATGTGGAGACGGTATGTCTTTTGTCCAAACTTAATGTCGACCATCATATCGAAGTAGAACTGAATATGGATGAGTTGGATTTAACCTCTGCTGAGAGTAAAGCGACTTATGCAGAAATCAAGGATTATGTACTTGAAAACAGTGGCTTGAAAGTAACAAATCTATATATTGCACAGGTTAAAGGTAAGATGGGGATTAAAGAACGTGTGAATTATCATGTATCTAAGAAAGAAGATGCGAAAGTGCCACAATGCCCTGCTGACAAGGAAAAAGCAATCATAGAAGCACTTGAGCATTTTAATATGATTGACTAACACTACTCGAATACTTATACATCGTTTAAAATTGGAACTCTTTTCAAAATAATCTTATGAAAGCGAGAGTATAAATTATGAGTAATGAAAAAGAACAAAGCATATTTGAAAAAATGGGTGGTAAATATATCAAGGTTGGTGATTACTATGTGCCAGACTTCGGACAGTTTGATGATGACGAAGAAGAAACAGACAATAGATCACTTGGGAAGTACGGAATGATGCGTGAAACGTATCTGAAAGAACACCACAAACCGTTATATAATCACCTGTTACTAAGTGGCGAATTACATTCACATTTGCGTGATGTAAATGAGGAAGCTGTGAACATGCTTGATAGATTATTGCCACAATATAAGGCAAGACAAGGTGTGACAGAGGAACTAAAAGCTACTAATCAGCTTGAATGGATTGGATGTGTAAACAACATTGTTGCACAAATTGAAGAGATAATTAATAACGAAATCATGTATGTATAAAAAGAAGTCCTGATGGGTGTTACAGCCTATTAGGGCTTCTTTTAGATGCACAAAAAAATAAGGATAATTCCTAAAAAAATAGGAATATGTATTTACTTGTTATAGAGAAAAATGTTATACTGTAATTTAAAGAAAACGATAATAATTAACTCGCTATAAGGAGATTATCATGGGCGTAAATTACAACAAATTATGGAAGTTGCTTATAGATAAAAATATGAAAAAACAAGACCTACAGCAAGTAACTAAGCTGAGTAAAGGAACAATTACAAAACTGGGAAAAAATGAGGATGTTAGTACAGCTACTCTTAGAAAAATTTGTACACATCTTGAGTGTGATATTTCAGATATAGTGGAATTTGTAAAGGAGGATTAGCGTATGAACTCTAATTTTAAGTTTCTTGAGAAAGAATATAGCGTATTATATCAGATAGGAAGTACAGCAGAAAAGTATTTATATTCAGATACAAACTCTTGTTTGATTAAACTTGGGATGTTTGGAGAGACAATTGTTAATCTAATGCTAAAATTAGATAGAATAAATCCTCCAAGCTTTGATAATACACATGCTAATCGAATCAAGCTCCTAAAAAAAGAAGGTATGATACCAAGAGAGATTGATGATATTTTGTACGCATTAAGAAAAAATAGAAATGATGCTATCCATGCCAATTATGATAATGGTGAGCAGTGTAAAATATTATTGCAGATGTGTTTTAATTTAGGGTGTTGGTTTGCAGAGGTGTACAGCTCGGAAGAAATTGTGGCACCTTGTTTTGCTATGCCGAAAGAAGATAATACAGATTATACCTTGCTCATCAATGAACAGGAGAAGCAAATAGCAGATTTAGTAACACAAATTGAGCTTATAAAATCACAAAACATTTCTTCTAAGGAGCGTAGTAAAAAGTCACAAAATGCGATAAATAATTTGAATCTATCTGAGAAAGAGACCAGATATATTATAGATGAACAATTAAGAAAAGTAGGTTGGGAAGTCGACACTGAAACTCTTAGATATTCAAAGGGAACAAGACCACAAAAAGGGAAAAATCTTGCTATTGCAGAATGGCCAACGGATGCTATTAGTCATAATCGTGGATATGTTGACTATGCTTTATTTATTGATGATAAACTAGTTGCTATGATTGAAGCAAAGAAAATGCTTACAGATGTGCCAACTGTTATAGATGTACAATGCAAAGAATATGCAAGTAATGTTAGAGATGAACATAAACGGTATGTGATTAGTAACTGGCATGGATATCAAGTGCCATTTATCTACGCAACTAATGGGCGTAAATATCTAAAACAGATAGAAACAAAATCTGGCATTTGGTCGTTAGATTTAAGAGAAAGAACAAATATTTCAAAAGCGTTGCAAGGTTGGATGAGTCCTGATAATATTATGCAAATTCTTGAGAATGATATTAAGAAAGCCAATCAAAACTTAAAAAATACATCATTTGACTTGTTACGAGATAAAAATGGGCTTGAGTTACGTGATTATCAAATAAAAGCTATTGAGAAAGCAGAAGAAGCTATAGTAGAGGGAAAAAGAACTGCACTTTTATCTATGGCAACTGGTACAGGTAAAACTCGAACTATTTTGGGTATGATATATCGTTTTTTGAAAGCAAAGAGATTTAATCGAATATTGTTTTTGGTGGATAGAACAGCCCTTGGAGATCAAGCAACGGAAGTTTTTGAAGAAGTGAAGCTAGAAGAGTTTCTTACTCTTAATAATATTTTCAGTATAAATAAACTAGAGGATAAAGAAATCGACAAAGAAACAAGAATACAAGTAGCCACTGTACAAAGCCTTGTGAAACGTATTTTATATAATGATGGTGAAACAATACCAGCAGTTTCTGATTACGATTTGATTATTATAGACGAGGCACACAGAGGGTATACTTTAGATAAGGAACTTGATGAAGATGAACTTATATATCGTAATCAAGATGATTTTTTAAGTAAATATAGAACAGTTATAGAATACTTTGATGCCGTGAAAGTAGCTCTTACTGCAACACCTGCACTCCATACTACTGAAATTTTCGGTAAACCAGTATTTAATTATTCTTATCGTGAAGCAGTTGTAGAAGGGTATTTGGTTGACCATGACGCACCGCATAATTTAACTACCAAATTAAGTACAGAAGGAATTGTGTATGAAAAAGGTGAATCGGTTGCTGTTTATGACCCTATTACTGGAGAAATTGTAAATAGTGCAGAGCTTGAAGATGAACTGAAATTTGATGTGGAAAAGTTTAATAGACGTGTGATTACTGAATCTTTCAATAGAGCTGTGCTTGAAGAAATCGCTATGGATATCAACCCAGATGGTGAAGGAAAAACCTTAATCTATGCAGTTGACGACAGTCACGCTGATTTAATTGTAAAAATTATCAGAGAAATTTATGATGAAATCGGTATTGACCAAGATGCAATTCAAAAGATTACTGGTAAAACAGGTGATAAAAAGCGTGTGGCTGAGATGATAAGACGCTATAAAAATGAAACTTATCCAAATATTGCAGTAACCGTTGATCTGCTTACTACTGGTATTGATGTACCAGAAATCACAACGCTTGTCTTTATGCGACGTGTGAAATCTCGTATTCTCTTTGAACAAATGTTAGGGCGTGCAACAAGACTATGCTCCAAGATAAATAAAAGTCACTTTGAAATCTATGATCCTGTTGGTGTTTATGAATCACTACAGGATATAAGCACCATGAAACCTGTTGTAGCCAATGCAAGTGCAAGTTTTAATGACTTATTGAATGGACTTGAAGTTCTTGACACCGAAGAAAAAATACAAAATCAAATAGATTTGATAGTTGCCAAAATCCGTAGAAAACAAAAGCGAATGACTGATAAGCAAAAAGAACATTTTGAAGTTTTGACTGATGGAAAAGATGTAACTTTTTTTGTGTCACATATCAAATCTTTATCACCTTATGCTGCAAAAGAAACTTTCATCAAGAATTCAAGATTATTTGACGTTCTAAATGAGGGTGGCATAGATGCAAGACGTGCCATAGTAATTTCGAATAAAGAAGATGAGCTTTTAACTCATACTCGTGGATATGGGAAAGGTCAAAAACCAGAGGACTATTTGGAAGAGTTTAAAAAGTTTATCACAGAAAATGCAGATAAAATTGAAGCGTTGAAGCTGGTTTGTACTCGCCCAAGTTCACTCACTCGTAAGGAACTTAAAGCATTGAGACTTGAACTGGATAGCAATGGATTTACAGAAACACAGCTAAGCAGTGCAATTAACGAAATGAAAAATGAAGATATTGTTGCAGATATTATCAATCTTATTCGTTCTGTTGCAGTAGGTGCAGAGCTTATGGATCATAATGCACGTATTCAAAAAGCAGTTGCTAAACTGAAAAAAGCACATAATTTTTCTAAAATGGAACTGGACTGGCTAAGTAATATTGAGAAAAACTTATTAATAGAAACAGTTCTTAATGAAGAAACCTTTAACGCAGGTATTTTCCGTGATAAGGGTGGATTTAAACGAATAGATAAAATATTTAAAAACAAACTTAAAGAATACATCATAGAGCTTAACGAGTATCTATATGATGATGGAGGCAAAGTAGCATAATGAGTAATCAAGAAATCGTACAAAAACTATGGAATCTTTGTAACGTACTGCGTGATGACGGTATCACCTATCACCAGTATGTAACGGAGCTTACTTATATTTTATTCCTAAAGATGATGCAAGAAACAGACACAGAGCAAGACATCGAAAAAAGTATAGTAGAGCTAGAGTTTTTAAGAAATAAAGAAACTCTAACTAAATCAGAGCAAGTTGCCCTTGATGAAAAGGAAATTCTTGCTGAATACTCTTGGGATAGCCTTGTTTTATTATCTGGAATAGAGCTTAGAGCTTATTATAGAAATATCCTTCGTTTATTTGGAGAGCATTGCAAAGGACATATTCGTGATATTTACCATGATGCAAGAAGTAACATTGATGAGCCTAAAAACCTTGAAAAGATTATCAAAACCATGAATGACCTTGATTGGTACAACATGGATGAAGAAGGTTTCGGTGATTTATACGAAGGACTTTTAGAAAAGAATGCGAATGAGAAAAAATCAGGAGCTGGACAATACTTCACTCCTCGTGTACTAATTGATGTAATGACACGTCTTGTGAAGCCACAAATTGGAGAGCGTTGCAACGATCCTGCTTGTGGTACATTTGGATTTATGATTTCTGCAAATAACTATGTTAAAGCTAATAATGATATGTGGCAACTTTTAGAAAAGCAGTATGCGTTCCAAAAAAATGAAGCCTTTACAGGTTGCGAGCTTGTGCCTGATACCCATAGACTTGCTATGATGAATGCCATGATTCATGGGATTAACAGCGATATTTTATGTGGCGATACCCTTACAAACTTTGGTAAGCAGATGGATGGTTTTGATGTGGTGCTTGCAAATCCGCCTTTTGGAACAAAGCAAGGTGGAGAGCGTGCCACTCGTGATGACTTTTTGTTTACTACATCAAATAAGCAGTTAAACTTTTTACAGCATATTTATCGTTCACTGAAAAAAGACGGAAAGGCTCGTGCTGCTGTTGTCTTGCCTGATAATGTACTTTTTGCCGATGGCGATGGCGGGAAAATCCGAGCCGATTTAATGGATAAATGCAATCTTCATACTATTTTGCGTTTGCCTACTGGTATTTTCTATGCCCAAGGCGTGAAAACCAACGTGCTTTTCTTCACTCGTGGGACATCTGAAAAAGGCAACACCAAAGAAGTCTATTTCTATGATATGCGTACCAATATGCCATCATTTGGTAAGACTACACCACTCAAAACAGAACATTTTGTGGATTTTGAGAAGGCTTATACTGCTGATGATAGAAATATAGTGGCAGACGAAAGATGGTCTAAGTTTACAAGAGAAGAAATCAAGGGTAAAAACAACAGCCTTGATTTAGGCTTAATTCGTGATGATAGCGTGCTAGATTATGAGGATTTGGCTGACCCTATCGACAGTGCCGAAGAGGTAGTTGCACAATTAGAACAAGCGGTTGACCTTATAATGTCGGTGGTGAAAGAACTGAAAAGCCTAACAGGTGAGCAAAATGGCTAAGAAAAAAGAAACTTTGAGTTTAGAAGAAAAACTGGAAAAAGCCCTTGTGCCAGACTGGGAGCAACCTTATAAAGTGCCGAGTAATTGGGTTTGGACGAGATTGCCCAACGCTTTTGATAATGTCACAAGCAGTAATAAAAAACTAAAACAGAAGGATTATCTACCTACTGGAGAAATTGCAGTTGTAGACCAAGGCAAAGAATTGGTTGGTGGATATAGCAATAACTTTGATTATATGTATGATGACAGTTTGCCTGTTGTTTTATTTGGTGACCACACACGTATAATAAAGTTTATCGATTTTCCCTTTATCCAAGGTGCAGATGGTGTTAAATTATTAAGACCAAAATCATATTGGGATGAAAAATGCTTCTATTATGCTTTGCAAAATATAAATATTGAGGATTTAGGCTATCGAAGACATTTTCCTATTTTTCCGAAGTTAAAAATCCCCCTCCCACCACTAGCCGAGCAAAAGCGAATGGTGGAGCGTATCGAAAGCCTGTTTTCTAAACTGGACGAGGCAAAAGAGCTTGCGCAGTCTGTACTGGATAGCTTCGAGAATAGAAAATCAGCAATTTTGCATAAGGCATTCACAGGCGAGCTTACGAAGAAATGGCGAGAGGAAAACCAGTCCTTAAATAATGGTTATATTGATTATATAGAAAAGGCTATCATGACTTTAAGTAATAAAGATGCTAAGAACTTAAAAAATGAAGTTGTAAAAGCTAGAGAATTTGAAGTTGATAAATGGATATCGCTAACGATAGGAGCTGTAGGTATTGTTAGTAATGGTAGTACACCATCTAGGCGAGTTGATGAATACTGGAATGGAAGTATACCTTGGGTAAGTTCAGGTGAAGTTAGAAATTCTGTGATAAATAGCACAAAAGAATGTATAACAGAGATAGGATTTGAAAATTCATCTGTAAGAATGTTACAGCCTAAGACTGTATTAGTCGCTATGATTGGTGAAGGTAAAACAAGAGGTCAAAGCGCATTGCTGAACATATCAGCTACTATTAATCAAAATATAGCAGCCATTCAATTATTTGAAGAAATTTGTTTGCCTGAACTAATGGTATATTGGCTACAAAAAACATATAAAGATAATCGAACTCAAGGTGGTGGAACAGGACCACAAGCTTTAAATTGTCAGAAAGTAAGAGAATTAAAGTTTATCTTGCCTCCATTAGAAGAACAAAAAGAAATCGTTCGTATCCTCGACAGCATTTTTGAAAAAGAAACAAAAGCCAAAGAGTGTGCCAACGTTATAGCACAAATTGACCTGATGAAAAAAGCAATCCTCGCAAGGGCATTCCGTGGCGAACTTGGGACGAACGATCAGAGTGATGAGAGTGCGGTGGAGCTTCTAAAGAAGATTTTGGAGGAAAATTGATGGTAAAAGCAAACTAAGTTTTTTAAGAAGATTATTTAGTTAAAATAAAATTAAAGATAACGAGTTAGTCGATAAGAATTATACTTATGGATGTAGTATTTAAGGAGGATGATTAGAAAATGTATACTCAAGATGACAGAAAAAGTTTTAGTGAAGTAGCAGAATCATTGAAAAAATATAGAAGAGCTGATTTGACAGATGATAATGGGAAAAGCTTATTGGATGAATTATATACGGATTTACTACCTAATAATCTTATATTGGAGAAGTGTTTACGTGATCATACTACGTTTTTAATTGGAAGGAAAGGAACAGGTAAGTCAACTGTATTTTTAAAATTAGAAAATGAATACAGAAAAAAGAATAAATATTTACCTTGTTATATTGATGTTAAAACTGTGTTCGAAGCATCGAAAGCACAAGCCTATAATACAAATTATTTGAAAGATTATATATCACAAGAAGTTTTTCAAAGCTATTTAATACAAAGGAATTTTATTAAAAACGTGCTAAAATCTATCTATGATGAAATTGAAAAAAAAGAACGTGGTTTTTTCAGAAGTGTCCAAGGAGCTATTACTGGAAATGCAAAAGAAAAGGTTAGAGAAAAAATACTAGGGTTAATTGAAAAAATCGACAATAATGAGCATTTAAAATCTATTGAACTACCTATTTTCCAAGATATTCATCAAAACACACATGCAAGTTATGAAAATAAGCAAACAAGTGGTTTTAACTTTAAATCACCAGAAGTGAATATAGGCAGTGAGGGAATTAATGTAGGTACAATGGCATCTCTTAATGAAGAGCTCGTGTCTATAACCAGTGGAAACAAGGAGAATTTTTTCAACTCTGTCTTTTTGCAAGTTTTTGAAATAAAATCAGTTATCGAAGAAATAAGTGATATTTTATCAAAAATGCAAGTGACTCGTTTAGTGTTATTGCTTGATGATGTTTCTGAAATTGAATATTCAGCAATGCAAACATTTATTGACACTATAGTTGCACCATTAAACAACTGGTCGAATGAATTTGTAAAGTTCAAAGTGGCTTTTTATCCTGGCCGGATATATTATGGACAAATAGACCCAGGGAAAATTGATACAGTTTATTTAGATTTTTATAAATTGTATTCTACTTTTGAGGCAAATAAAATGAATAGCAATGCAATAGACTTTACTGAAAGAATTATAGAATCAAGATTTAAATATTATGGTAAAAATTTCAATGATTTTATTGATACATCTCAAACGCATATATATGAATATTATGAGCTTATTTTTAATACAACTATGAATGTACCTCGTATTATTGGATATCTTTTTTCATACTTATATGAGTCTAATATTATACATAATAAAAAAATCAGTAAAAGCGATATAGCAAAAGCAAGTCAGAGATATTTTGAAGAAAAAATAGATGCCTACTTTGAAAATAGTGTATATCAATTATTGACATATGAAGAAACTAAGTCAATTTTCGAATTAAAGACTCTGGGAAAAGTAATTACGGATAGATTAAGTGATATTAAAAGTGATATTACTACAGGGAAATTAAAAGGTTCACTATACGATAATAAAGAGCCATATAGTAGCCATTTTTATGTAGTGAGTGAAATGGAAAAGGAACTTAATTCATTAGAATTAAACCATTACATCACTAAGTATGATGAAAGGACAGATAGAGATAAAAATAAAATTAGCATATATAGTATTAATTATGGCCTTGCACAGAGAAATAATTTATTGTGGGGACGAAAAAGCGATGCTAAATATTCTAAATATTTTGTTGAACGACCATTTAACTTTAGTAAGATGATAGTTCAACATCTGTCAGAAAAAGAACTTATAAAATGTACGAATAAAGACTGTAGCAAAGAATTCGAAAAAAACAATTTAGATGCATTGAAACTTTATGGAATGCAGTGTCCACATTGTAATTCAGAAGTGATTATAGAAAAAATTACAGATCCTGCTTTTGAGCAGATAATTTCTAAAGTTAGTAATTTTGAGAAATTGGGTACAATTGAATATTCTATATTGTTAACACTATTAACATTAGATAAGGTGCTATATGCACGTCAATTATCAGAAGAGATCGATTTATCATCTTATTTAATAGCAGCACGCTGTAAAAAATTAGATGAAGAAAAAGGTTATGTTGTTCGTCAATATGGAAATGGAGCCTATACATATAAAATTTCAGAGGCAGGGAAAAATTTTTTTGAACAGTAATTTTCCAATCTACCAATATAACAACAAAAAATACACTTATGATTCCAATTAATTGGTTTCATAAGTGTATTTTCTATTTATTTCTTTTTCTTAGCTTGTCGCTCTATCGCACGTCTTTGTTTTCTAGGCATATTCGATGCTGTCTGCCCTACCATCAATTTGTACAAATCACTACCAGTGAGGACTTCCTCAAAGATTGCCAGTTTATCCTTTGGCACATCTTCAAAGCTCAATCCGAGAGTTTTAGCAACGCAGTAGAATGGACCTTTTTCACGAGTCTTTTTGTCGTTTAAGAGTTCTTCCATATTTTGCTTCATTAATTCATTAACAGTCATAGTATTTTCTTCTGCATAACGCTTGCGTTCATCATAGATAGATTTTAGTAAATTATTGAAACGCTCTGTTATTCTAAAACGCAAGTATTCATCATTATTGACTTGTGATTCCTTTAAAATTGCCATAATTTCATCTTGTGGGTCTACATCAATGCGACTCTTGATTGTACTTTCTACCATTGCGTACATATTATTCATGTTGTTGATGTTTTCAGTCGTTTTGCCATCAGCAAATACCTCTGCCGCTGCAAGTAGCTCTGGGAAAATCTTAGAAGATAGTAGCTCATTTAATATCCTAACATTTCTATTATTCTTTAGAAATTCCACTGAACCATCAGTAAGATTTAATTCGTCAATTGGCATTTCTCTATATTTTCTGTGTAGTGTCAGTCCACACATATAATCCATTGAAACATCAAAGAATTCGGCAAGGTCTACTAGGTTCTGATATGGAATGTGCATATCGGGGAATTTTTCAAAACGAGATAGTGTTGCTACAGAAATTCCAATCTCGTTTGCTACATCCTCCATTCGTAAGCCTTTTTCATATCGTAATTGATTTAATCGTTCTTGCATTGTAAGTTTTACAGGATCAGTATAAATAGTTTCGCTCATTATTATCACCACCTCAATTAATTATACAATAGCAAACACTATTACACAATATACATTCCTTCCTCATTTTTCGACATACAGCCCATTTTCATTTTTGAAAATGAGGCTATTTTTTTGCGTTTTTTACACTTTTGCAACATAGCCCAATGACCATATTCACTCTGCTATGATTAAAAACATAAAACAACGTTGATTTATAAAATCACAATTTAATGACTGTCCAGTACCACTACCATATCGGTAAAGTTGGCGATGATATGAGCCGATCAAGAATGGAAATACAAGAAAGTACCACGCAAGGTAACTGCTTAGGAAATGGTACTGGGGAAACAGCAAACACAATGACTATTAAAAAAGAGAGGATATATTTATGACAAGACCAATAAAATTACTCACAATTCGTCAAGCTGCAAAGCTAGTAGATGGATTTACAGAATATCAAATTAGAAGATTGATCAAGGAAAATGCTTTACCTCATATCAAATCAGGCAATCGTGTCTTGATTGAGGAACAGAGTATATACGACTTTATTGAAGAAGCACAAAACAAGGAGGTGTTCCCTCATGAATAATGATACAAAAACAATTCCACCACTACAAACAATAACAGCTAATCAACTCATGCAGGCAGAGTATCCACCGTTACAATTTGCCATTGATAAGCTATTACCACAAGGAATATTTATCCTTGCTGGTAGTGGCAAAATCGGTAAATCGTGGTTATGCCTTGATATGTGCGTTGCAGTTGCCACTGGTGGCAAGTTGTGGGATTATAACGCACTGGAAGGTGAAGTTTTATTCTTAGCACTAGAAGACAATCATAGGAGATTGCAAAACCGACTAGAAGAAGTGAAAGGTGATATTACTAGTGAAAAATTGCACTTTGCAATCACTTCAAAAGGTATCAGTGATGGACTCATTGATCAAGTATTTAACTTTTTGGATGAGTTCCCTAACACAAAATTAATTGTCATTGATACCTTAGAACATATCCGAAATACAGAATCAGAAAGCTCCATGTATTCCCATGATTACAATGATATTAAAGCACTAAGAACCATTACAGATTGTGCAGATGTAAGTGTGGTACTGGTACATCATACACGCAAGATGTATGACCCAGATCCACTGAATATGCTTACTGGATCTACTGGTCTAGTAGGTGCAGTAGATGGTGTATGGGTACTGGAAAAAGAGAAGCGAACAGAAAATAAAGGCAAGCTGACTATAGCAAATCGTGACACCGAAGGATATTGCTTTAAGGTCGAATTTGATAAAGAAAATTGCAGATGGAATAACCTTGGCGATTATGAAGAAATTCCCCAAGATACAGATACAGCATTTTGCAAAACAATAGATGAATTTGTAAATACGAGATGGTCTGGTACAGCCACAGAACTTACCGAAGCAATACCCAATATTGGGATATCCCCTACTGCTATTACCAAGAAACTAAATAAAAGTAGTGACACACTTTTATCAGTTTATGGCATCAGATACAGCTATGAAAGAACAAAAAACAAGAGAGTAATTACCTTGTTTCGTGAAGTTATTGTAGCTGATGTGACAGATGACAAAGTAAATATAGATACCCCATCTACAGCATTAGCTGTCATATAAAGGGTATGTATAGTAAGCCTGTCACCTGTCATCGAGCGTAGCGAGAATGGATGCAACACAGTGTTGCCCCTCGGAGAGCCCACGACATATTTGCAACTTGTTGAAAGTGTCATAGTGGGTTACACACTTTGAAAAAGTGTTAGTCCTAGTCGCTACGCTCCCTATAATAGCAACTTTGAAAGGGGGAATTGCCTATGGCAAGAAATGACGGTAAAGACCGTACCATTGCTAGAAACGGAGACTACACACGCTCACAGATTGGCAATATCGAAAGACACAATGAGCGTAAAAATGAAAGCTATCAAAACGCAGATATTCGGATTGAACAATCTGATAAGAATATATATTTCAAAAAGCCACAAGGTGGATATATAGATACCTTTGACAAAATGTGTGAGGATGGAACTATCAGCACCAAAGGATTAAAGGACGGTGCAATCCATTTTAATGAACTTCTCTTTGATGTGAATACCACCTATTTTGAGGAACGTGGTGGCTATGAATATGCAAAAGACTTCTATGCTAAAGCTTACGATTATGCAGTGCAAAAAGTCGGTGGAGAACAATATATTTTATCGGCTGTTATGCACGCAGATGAACGCAATTCGGCAGTATCGGAACAGCTTGGAAAAGATGTTTACCACTATCATTTACACGTCATCTATGTACCAGTGGTGCAAAAAGAAGTTAGGTGGTCAAAGAGGTGCAAAGATAAGTCACTTGTCGGCACTGTTAAGGAAGTAATCACGCAAGTGAGCCACTCAAAAAAATGGGCTTCACACAAGGAGATTGGCGAAGATGGAAAACAACATCTAGTGAAATCATATAGTGTACTTCAAGATGAATTTTATGGCTATATGCGTGATTGTGGCTACAAAGATATTGAACGTGGCGAAAAGGGTTCTACTGATAAGAATATCACCACCACAGAACTAAAAGTGCAAAAGGAAAAATCACGATTGCAGGCTACTGCCCTAGAGGTACAAAAGGTTGAACATATTTTGCACGATCAGACGGAAGTTATCGGGCAAAATCAGCAAACCATTACAGGACAACAAAGTAAAATATCACAAGGCAATGCACAGCTTGAAAAGGTGGCAAACAAGAAAGCTAAGGTTGTGGATATTGATAGTATTGAAACAAAATCAGCAATGTTTTCTAATGGGAAGATTATTATTGATGAAGCAGAGTTTGAGAATATTAAGACCTTAGCACAAAAGCAAGTTGTATCGGTTACAAATGAGCGTAAATTATCAGCTGACAATAAACAACTAAAGCAAGAAAATCAAGCCTTACGACAAACCAATGCACAGCAACATAAAGA
This sequence comes from Eubacteriales bacterium, assembly GCA_044425705.1. GTDB lineage: Bacteria > Bacillota > Clostridia > Lachnospirales > Lachnospiraceae > JAWXVD01. The sequence continues at coordinate 13,689 of JAWXVD010000082.1, forward strand.
GCTATCGGAGTTTAAATCTGTACGCAATAAATTAAGTGCTAATAAAGATAAAATGCGTGTTGCAGAACTAGAGAAATTTCAAGAAGTGGTTTATAAATTCCTTGATAAATTGGGAGTTAGAAAGCAGTTTAATGACTTCTTAACGCTCTTCAATAAGCAGAGAAACGAGGTGGAGCGATGAGCATATTTGAAACGATAAAACAAAGGGGGTACAGTGTATTTGAATAAAATTGATCAATGGAATTCCTTATCAGATTTTCTCTCTAATATGATAATAAAATATGCAGATGTTTTAGACATAGAATCACTGTCGGCTCCTGCTACGGATACAGAAGGAACTAATATTATAGATAATCCTAAGAAATCTAAAGAAAATAATATACGTGAAGATATTGAAATCAAAGAAATAGCATAATATACTTATACATGAAAAGAGTGTCCAAACCATATATCGAGAGTTTAGCTCTCGATATATGGTAAATAAAAAGAGATGGAAGTATAACAGTTATTATTGTTTTCAATGATAGAATGATACTTTTATGAAACAGTATATTATACTAAATTTGGTTAAAAATAAACCTAAATGATATTTATTAGCCTAATTTATGGTTTTTTTATGCGATTAATTTACCTAATGAATTGAATATCGCCTAAAACAGTGATATAATTAGGGGAAAGAAAAGGAGGTAGGCGAATGAGATTTTTTGATTATTCTACATTGAAAGATTATGCATGGGACAGTGAGCTACTAGGTCTGGTTGCACAAATACATGAATACAAAGGTAGACAAGAGCTTTATTTAAAGCAAAAACCCCAAGCATTGGATAAGTTAATTGAAATTGCTAAAATTCAAAGTACAGAGGCTTCTAATAAAATTGAAGGTATTGTTACAACAAGCACACGAGTAAAGCAGTTGATGTTAG
>JAWXVD010000274.1:0-2639 GCA_044425705.1 Eubacteriales bacterium
TCAGACCAGAGATTTGCCATCCGACTTCCTTCAGATTCCACCTCACGATGGACACCCTTGTCATTGGCTATGTCTTTCCCACTACTAGGGCAGACTCGGGACTTTAACCCGTTAGATTGTTCCCATGCTGGGCACACCAAGAAAAAGCCCACTTCTATTTGATCAGAAGTAGGCTCTTGTTTTATATACTTTTCAATACTCTTTACCAATTGATTTTTCCAATCATATCTGGTAGCTCTGGCATCAGACGTTCGCTGATGGATTCCTTAAAATACGCTCTGTCTCTTTCAGAGAATTCCCTATTATGCATTGTTAATAGACACACTGTTCGTAATGCTGATAATGTTCTAATTTGTTTTATAATTTCATCTTTTTCGGCTACTGCGATATTCAAAAAATATTTCTCTATAAACCCTGACCAAACCTCGCGACTTTTTTCTACAGTTAATCCAATGCGTGTTTCTCCTTTTTCATTTCTATAAGTGCTGAAAACAGGAATCTCCACCAGTGTGAAATGAAGACCCGCCAAATCAAATATCGGATGTCCATAACTAATATCTGCAATATCAATTAGCATTGCCTCTCCCCCACTTAACATGATATTCCCTGGATGAAAATCTCCATGAATCAAGGTATCTCTATCTGGAATACTCTCAATAAATTGAACACATAATTCTTTTTCCTCCAAACTAAAAAGTGGATTTATAGCAATATGTTGTAAGAAAAACGCTTTTGTCGAATCAAAAATAGAAGTTCTAGATCCTGATTTATGAGATGTAGTATGTAATGTTTTCGCCACATCAACCAGTTGATTCACCAACGTTTCTGTTTCCTGTGGGTTTGCCATTATTTCTCCTGACATAGATCGTGATTTGATGAATTCATACTCCAAACCATATTTTTCTCCAACCTTCACAATACCAAGTGAAATCGCTGTTGGTATTCCAAGAATAAATGCTTCTCTCGCATACTTCTTCTCTCGCTCTATATCCTCTAATGCACTAGAACTGAAATAAAGTTTTACAATCGAATCGTCTTGATATTGATAAACTGCGCCAGTTGCACCACATCCTATCATTTTCGACTCATCTAAAATAATATTTTTATGAGGACTCATTTTTTCAATGTGGAGAATATCCGCAAAACCAGTCATATCAAATATTTCCATGATTGTAGCATTAACATTTCGAACAACCATCTCGCCTTGCGCATTCATAATTTTCTGAGCCATCAAGATAACACGAAGTCCTGCTGATGATAAATACTCTAATAGTTCTAAATCTAGAACTAGACTTGTAACACCACCTAAATCAGAATGAACTACACATTCTAATTCTGGAGCCGTACTCGCATCCAATCTCCCTTCTACGGAGATGGTCTTTGTAGTTTCAATTGAATTCTGTTTAATAACCATAGCACACCTATTCTTTCATCCATATTCATTTCTTTTTTATAACTATACCCATTTTATCAAAAAATTTATGATACGGGAAGATATACTGTAATATTTATTATTTTTTGCTCAAAGTTTTTTATAAATATATTTATGTGATCAATTATTTAATTGCCTATCATAGAAGGTATTACTCCCATAGTATGGTGACCGTTCAATTAGGGTTCGTTTTGTCAAGACCGAACTTATAAATAAAATAATACATATAGCTCATCTTCCCCATATGCTGACGCTCTACTAATCTTTATTAAATCTCAAGAATCTCCAACAATTCATTAGGTGTAACTATAAATGGTTTATTGGGGAAATGTTTAATATTACCAGTTACCAAATATGCATTCTCATCTCGTTTTTCTAATACTACTTCATAAAACGGTAAATCCTTAATATCTGGTATGATTTCACCTGAAGAATCAGGAATAATATTCACTCCTAATCTTTCTATGGATTCCAAGAAATCTGAAACCAGTTGTTCAGAAAATTTAAATTTCTTTCTTCGTAATACTTCATGATATTCACTTAAGATTTCTTTACTATATATGGGAATGATATCTCCTGAAAATAATTTATCAATCACTCGAACAGTTGCTGCATTATCATGCTTTGATAAAAGCGAAGACACTAATACATTTGTGTCTATCACAACATAGCACATCATATTTTCGCCTTTTCTTGACGCATAGCATTAATCTCTTCATTAATCATATCCAATGGCATATCTGCTACTTCACTGTTTTTTGCAGTTCCTCTTAATTTTTGAAATGCACTTTTCCCTTGAGTGTATGAATTATTAGGCGCTGCAATTTCAAATGGTATCTTTTTCTCACGAACTACTGCTCTTGCAAAAACATTAAATGCCGTAGTCGCATTCATGCCAAATTCAGTACATAATTCATCAAATTGCTTTTTTAATTTTTCATCCATCCGAACACTAAATGTTGATTGTGCCATAACCATTACCTCCTCGTTTTTATTTTATATCATACTTCATTTATCAATTTTATGCAAGATAGAACCCAAAAGGTTCATATTTATTTAATACTCAGCCTTATTTTATAATAATATTTCCTTTAGGGTGCGTTTTGTCAAGACCGAATTACAAGTATCTTTGTTTTTCTAAATCTTGAATGATTAAGCGTTCAATTTTATCATCAATAGTTTCTTTACTGGTTTTGCTAAAATGAAC
>JAWXVD010000275.1:0-2625 GCA_044425705.1 Eubacteriales bacterium
GAAGAGATTCTGCATGCAAGGTGGTATGTGTTAGCCGCGATTGACGGTCAGAATATCATTCAAGAGTAAAGTGATAGTCCTTGGACTATCACTTTTTGTATGAGAGGATAAAGATGAAATTAGTTAAGGTAAGACAAAAACGAAGGATTCCAGTTGAGATTTCTACTACAAGTGATCTATTTTATTCTGAAAGCAATATAAATTATCTGAGAAAAATTGCTACTGATATTGAAAATGGTACAGCAAAATATGTGGTAAAGACATTAGATGAACTTGAGGAAATAGCGAATAAGCAAATTCACATTTGAAGAAAGGGCATGGGACTTTGGTTACATGGATACAACTGTTTATGAACAAAAAAAGGCAATACTTGATGTTTATGAAAAACTTGCGCTCGCTGAAGATGATATAAGAGAAGTACAAGCATAGTGAAGATATATAAATGAGATGAATTGGGATGTTTTTAATGTTATAAATCCAGATAAAATAGGTTCTATTGAAGATTTATGTTTGAAAATGTTTTGTAATGTATATTGGCAAAAAGCAATCGACGAAAGAGTCGGTTGCTTTTTGCGTGTGTATACAATGTGAGCACTCTGACGAGTTAATCGCTATGCTAGATTACTGCACCCATAGGGTACGTTACTTGTTAAGTCCATTGAGGTAAGTGGTTTGGTTTATTGCTTGAAATCCACCAAGGAACTTAGGGGAACATCCAAGGCATCTGCAATATCTAATAGTGTTTCTAATGAAATGGAAGTGGGCATATTGGGTGCTTCAATATTACTGATATGTGTTCGACTAATTCCAGCCAATTCTGCTAATTGTAATTGGCTAATTCCTTTTAATTTACGGTAATAAGCTATGGTAAGACCGATCATTTTATATTCTTGTTCTCTTCTTGATATCATCTATAAACTCCTTATTATTGAATCATTTTAATAGTATTTACAAAGACTTAAAACAATGTTAAAATTTGCACATGCACTTTGATAAGTTGCACAAATAAAGTATTACTTATTAGGATGAAAAATTTGACTAAAAAAATACAAAATAAAACGAGATAGTCAACATATGTCTATATGAAACGGTATACTAATGGAAATAAATGGTTACAGGTCATGAATTTAGTGTAACAATAAATAAGAAAGAGCCGTTAGGTATAAATAACACCATGGGATGGAATGGAATGATTGTTCGAAAGAACGCATCCTTGTTTGGATATTTATAGGTGACACCATGGAGTATAGACAGATGGTTAAATTTGAGGAATGTAAAAAATATATCTATGTAAAATTAGTAAATTCGCAAAGAAATTCGGAACTTTTAAAAGTAATACCACATTTACAACTATATGATTTATCAATGATATTTTATACTAGATTCAACAAAAAGGATAAGAGAGATTTTATCATTTCCGATGAAGAACTAAAAAAATGGAATACGAGTGTGAAGGAATTAGAAAAAATTGCAAAAGAAAACACAAAAAAGCAGTTTCCTTTTTGTATTCGAGAAATTGGTAAAATGTATGCAGAGATGATAGAAGACTCACATCCAATACAAGAGAATAAAAAAGATAGCAGTGAAACCGATTATCAGGGAAAAGAGAATATGGTGGATATAAATGGATTCATGTATTTACTGACAAATGAAAGTTATACGTTTGGAGCTGTCTATATGATGTATCCAGAAGTTATGGAAGGTATAGGGAAGAGAATGGGTGAAAGTTACTATATTTTACCAGCTTCAGTAAATGGTGTGATTTTACTTCCGAAAAGCACGGTTATTAGTTTGAAATCAATACAAAAGGTTGTTAAAGAACTGAATAGAGAAATGGTAGCAGAAGAGGAATATTTGTCAGATTACATATATTATTATGATAAAGGGAAAAAGAAGATATTACTAATAAAATATTTGGAAGATGACTCCTTTTAGATATATTATATTAAGAAACAATGGTTGTGTTACAGATGAAACAAATTATTTTATAATAAGGAAAATGTTTTATGAAGTGACTAGTGGTTAGTAATAAACAGGTATTTTAATGAAATTTCACTATGTTTAATATATAACTTATGATATTATTGAAATAAAGTATAAATAATCTGTAAATATAACAAAATAATTATAAAAAATAATAAAGTTAAGGATGGATGTTTATATGGCGGATGATGGTAAAACAAATAGAGTGTTGAAAATCTATACTATGTTAATGGAAGGCAGAACATTAAATAAGGGGAACTTAGCAAATGAATTTCAAGTAGCTGAAAGAACCATTCAACGTGATATAGATGATATTAGAAATTTTTTTGATGGGGAGATGGAACAATCAGGATATCGAAATCAGTTGCTATATGATCGAATTCAAAAAGGCTATCGATTAGAACGTATCTATAAAATGAAATTGACTAATCCAGAAATATTGGCAACTTGTAAAGTGCTATTAGATAGCCGTTGTTTGACTAAGAAAGAAATGGAAAATATCATTGATAAATTAATTGAATGTTGTGTTCCAGAAGAAAATCAAACTTTAGTAAAAGAATTGGTGAGCAATGAAAAGTTTCATTATATTGAGCCAGTACATAAAACAGTTTTTATAGACAAGCTATGGCAAATTGGAGAGGC
>JAWXVD010000083.1:0-12931 GCA_044425705.1 Eubacteriales bacterium
GAGATAACTGGACAGTTATTGATTATGAATGGACTTTTGAAAAAATCATCGAAACAAAAGAGATTGTGTTCCGTTCTATTTATTGTTATCTATTAGAAAATGAAAAGCGAAATCGCATGAATTTTGACTTTATTATGGAAGAATTGGGGATTACAGAAGAGGATATAGAAACTTATCGGGAACATGAATTAACTTTTCAAAAACATGTTACTGGAAAACGTTTATCTATGCCAGAAATCAGAAATGTGATTGGATATAAAATGTTTGCACCAGAAAAATGGATTACTAAATTTGAGCAAGCTGAAGGAAAAGAGCGAGTGCAGATTTATGAAGACAGAGGGAACGGTTTTTCAGAAGAACAATCTTATTTTGTAAAAGATGCTTATATGAGCGAAAGCATGGTTACATGTACCATAGAGGTCAGCGGCGATGTGCAGTGTGTGCGGATTGATCCCATGATGGATTCTTGTATTGTTAAAGTGAAGAAATTGACCTTTAATGGAGTCAGTGTGCCGCTCAGTAAACGAAAAATATTCTATACCAATGGTAAAACCACAGCCACTAGTGGATTAGAAGAAGGAGCGGAAACAGTCAGCATCATGTTTGGTACAACGGATCCTAATATTTATATTCAAACGAAAGAATTATCACCAAAATCAGAAAATGTACTTCATGCAATGTTAGAAGTGGTAAAGATACCACAGGATATGGCAACAGATGTGGAAAATGAAATGAAGAGGAAAATACGTTTGTGATTGGAATAGTAAAAGAAGCAATAAAAAAGCCTTTTATCAAAAAACAAAATAAAAAGTATGATAAGCAGTTACAAGATGCTTATCTTTCCTATGATTCTTGGATTACAAAATTAGAGAAGACAGAAAATCGTGCAATGGAAACTCTAGCATATGAGAGAGATAATGATAGAGAAGCAGAAGAGGTATCTCTCATTGCTTATAATCAGTGTTGCAACCTGGAAAAACTTGTGGCTGATAGCAATGATATTTTAATTTTTACTAGAAATAGCAATGGTTTATCTGAAGTTGCTATAGGCTTGATTATTTCATACTTTGAGCAATACTCTCACATCAAAATTTTATATGGAGATGAAGATGAATGGAACACCGATGAAACCATTCGGTTGAATCCTTGGTTAAAACCAGATTGGTCTCCAGACACTTTATTATCTTATTTTTATTTTGGAAATGTGGTGGCCCTTAGGAAAGAGCTGGCAAAGGATGTACTGGAATGTAAGCAATTGGAAACAGACACAGATTGGGAAGTGAGCTTATATGATTTCATATTACAAGCTACTGGTAAGTGTAAGGATCAGGAAATTTTCCATTGTAATCGCGTGTTATATCATAGCCATAATATAGAGTTTTTTGGCAGTGAGAAAAAATTTGATGCTATCAAAGAAAAGGCAACGGTTAGGCTATTATCCCTGTATGATAGCAGTAAAATCGCTGAAAAAAGTGGGCTTATTTCTATTATCATTCCGTCAAAAGACAATGTAGAAACATTGTCTACTTGCATTGCATCTGTATACCAACACAGCAGTGAATGCACATTTGAGATCATCGTGGTAGATAATGGTAGCTCTGAAAGCAATCAAGCGCAAATCAAAGAATTGCAGAAAAAGTATCGTTTTAGATACCATTACCAAAGCATGGCATTTAATTTTTCTAAAATGTGTAATTTAGGGGCGTCCTTGAGCAAAGGAGATTTTCTATTATTCTTAAATGATGATGTGGAAGTGAGAGAAGCTGGCTGGTTAACCTTGCTGAAAGAAAAAGCAGTATTACCACATGTAGGTGCAGTGGGAGTAAAGTTATTGTACCCACATTCTCAGACTATTCAACATGCAGGAATTACTAATATAAAATTAGGACCTGTTCATAAATTGCAGTTTCATGAAGATGTTTATGAGATGACGAACAAAGACCAAGGGCAAAACAAAGATCAAGGGCAAATCAAAGAAAAGGTTCGTATTCACTATAAATATGGCGGGAATAACATTCCAAGCAACGTACTTGCAGTGACAGGGGCTTGTTTTATGATGAAAAGAGAAATCTTCCAACAGGTAGAGGGATTTTCAGAAGAATTGCAGGTGGCTTTTAATGATGTGGATCTATGTTTTAAAATTTATGAAAAAGGATATCACAATGTGGTGCGAAATGATGTTACACTATGGCATCATGAATCCTTGAGCCGCGGAAATGATGAAACGAGAGAAAAATTAGGGCGTTTGCAGAGAGAAAAAGAACGCTTATACGAATTACATCCTGATTTATATGGAAAAGATCCCTATTATCATCCATATTATAGTCAAGATATTTTAGATACGAATTATTCCTTCTTATATCAGTATGATGGAAAAACTGTGCTACAAAAGCAGAATGCGGAAGCATATAAGAAAGAAATTCCGGCTGAATGGGAAAATCAATGTTTGAAAATTAGCCTAGAATATGCAGGAGAATATGAAAATTGGAGCAAGGTAGAAGGAGAAAAGGGATTTTTCTTTCAAGGATATGCCTTTGTTTTGGGGTCAGATAATAGCTGTTATGAACGTAGTCTTTTGTTAAAAAACAGTAAGGATCAGTCGGTGAAAAAAGTACCACTGAATCAAGTATATCGGCCTGATGTTGAAGTGGGGTTGGGTGACCAAGTTCGTGTGAATCTTTGTGGATTTTCTGTTGTGATTCCAAAGGAACAGTTAGAATCTGGAGAGTATCAAGTTGGTATACTGATGGAACATAAATGTTGCAGACAGAAATTGTGCAATTGGACCAATCGATATATAGTCATAAAGCAAGAAGGGCAAGGTGAGAACCGTGGATTATAAAGAGGCTTATGAAAAAGAGCATATTAAAACAGCAGATTTAGCAGAACGGATTGCTGAATTAGAAGAAAAGAACGAAATCTTAGAATTTAAATTGGGTAGAATCAAAAATAATCCCTTATGGAAATCTACTACTTCTTTGCGAAAAATCATTCATCTTTTTTTAAGACAGTATACTAGATTGAAAAACTGTGGTGGACCAAGGGGCGTAAAGGCAAAGATTGCTTATAAAAAGAGAGAGCGAATTGCCATGAAAAATTACGGTACAGCCAGTTATCCAACACAAGAAGAACGTAGCACACAAGAAAATACTGTGTTTGAAAAAATGCCTAAAATCAGTATTCTAGTGCCGCTTTATAATACTCCTGAGGATTTTTTGAGAGAAATGATAGAATCAGTTACCACCCAAACCTATAGTAATTGGGAACTTTGCTTGGCAGATGGTTCTGATAGCAATCATAATTTTGTGGGAGAAATTTGTCATGAATATATAGACAATGACAACCGTATTTTATATAAAAAATTAGAGAAAAATGAAGGCATTTCAGGAAATACCAATGAATGCTATCAAATGGCAACAGGAGAGTTTATTTCTTTATTTGACCATGATGATATTTTACATCCGACTATTTTATTTGAATATGTAAAAGTCATTAATGAGAAACAGGCAGATTATATTTATTGTGATGAAACCACATTTAAAGACGGTGATATTAATAAAATGTTGACCATGCATTTCAAACCAGATTATGCCATTGATAATTTAAGAGCCAACAACTATATTTGCCATTTTAGTTGTTTTGCTAGAGAATTGTTAGAAGGAACGGAGTTATTCCGCTCTAAATTTGATGGCAGTCAAGATCATGATATGATTCTTCGGTTAACTGATCGAGCAAAAAATGTTGTCCATGTACCTAAATTATTATATTATTGGCGTTCTCATGCTGGTAGTGTGGCATCGGGAATCGAGGCGAAGTCTTATGCTATTGAAGCGGCAAGAGGAGCTATAGCAGATCACTTAAAGAGCCATGGTTATAGCCATTTTAAAATTACGAGCACAAGAGCCTTTGAAACGATTTTCAAAGTTTCTTATCAGATTATAGGAAATCCTAAGATTTCTATCGTCATTGCCAATAAAGACCACTTAGATGATTTGAGCAGATGTGTATCTTCAATTTTAGAAAAATCTACATATGATAATTATGAAATTGTGATTGTGGAGAATAATAGTGAAACACCAGAAATATTTGCATATTATGAAAATTTATTGGGAAAACCATATCAAAAATCAAACTTATCTGGGGAATGTAAGAATATATCGGAAGATGGTAAAATCAAAATTGTTACTTATGAAGGCAAATTTAATTATTCAGCAGTTAATAATCTAGGGGTAGCCAATGCTACTGGGGAATATATCTTATTATTGAATAATGATACCCAAGTGATTACAGTTAATTGGATGGAAGAATTGCTTATGTATGCGCAGAGGGAAGATGTGGGAGCAGTAGGTGCAAAATTATATTATGGAAACAGAACCATTCAACATGCTGGTGTTGTAATCGGGTTAGGAGCTCATAGAACAGCAGGCCATACCCACTATGGACAAAGTAGAGAAAACCTCGGTTATATGGGACGTCTTTGTTACACACAAAATGCAACAGCAGTAACAGGTGCCTGTTTGATGGTGAAAAAATCACTGTTTGATGCTATGGGTGGCTTAGATGAAAGTTTTGAAATTTCATTAAATGATGTAGATTTTTGCTTGAAATTACGAAAAGCAGGTTACTTGAATGTGTTCACACCGTTTGCGGAATTGTACCATTTAGAATCGATTTCAAGAGGACTAGATGATAATGGGGAAAAAGCAAAACGTTATGATCAGGAGTCGGAACGATTCCGTCAAAAATGGAAAGAAGAGTTAGAAGCAGGTGATCCGTATTATAATAGTAATTTTTCATTGGATCGTAGCGACTATTCGTTACGCCTCTAATGGACTGTAAAGTTACTTTTCAGGCCCACACTAAACACTACGCTGTTTAGTGTGGAGTGAACAACTATGAGTGTCAATTAGCATGCCCCATCGCCGTAGGCGATTTTCAATGGGCATGCGATCGTTACTTTTTACGGTGTAACCGTGAAAAGTAACGCTGTAAATGAATAATATAGATACCAGAAAAAATGGATATTACTTTTTACTATGAAACATGTTATAATGAAACATGTGTAAATATTAGGAAAGAAAACGGAGGTTAATAACATGAGTTACATGGAAGAGTACAAATTTTGGCTAGAGGATTCTTACTTCGATGATGAAACAAAAGCAGAGTTAGCAGCAATTAAAGATAATGAGGCAGAAATAGAAGATCGTTTTTATAAAGAACTTGACTTTGGTACTGGTGGACTTCGTGGAGTCATTGGTGCGGGAACAAATAGAATGAACTTATATACAGTTCGTAAAGCAACACAAGGTTTGGCAAATTATATTTTAAAACAAGGTGGTTCAGAGAAAGGTGTAGCAATTGCTTACGATTCTCGTTTTATGTCACCAGAATTTGCAGATGAAGCAGCTCTTTGTTTGGCAGCTAATGGAATTAAAGCATATGTGTTTGATGCCCTTCGCCCAACACCAGAATTATCATTTGCAGTTAGAAGATTAGGCTGTATTTCAGGTATCGTTGTGACAGCTAGCCACAATCCACCAGAATATAATGGTTACAAGGTATACTGGGAAGATGGCGCACAGGTAACAGCACCAAAAGATAAAGAAATTATTACAGAAGTAAAAAATGTAACAGATTATCACACTGTAAAAATTATGACAAAAGAAGCAGCTATGGAAGCTGGTTTATATGTTGTAATCGGTGAAGAAATCGATGATGAATACATGGTAGAATTAAAGAAACAAATCATTCATCCAGAAATTATTTCTGAAATGGCAGATGATATTAAAATTGTTTATTCACCATTCAACGGAACTGGAAATGTGCCTGTAAGACGTATTTTGTCAGAACTTGGATTTAAAAATGTGTATGTAGTGGCAGAACAAGAAATGCCAGATCCTAAATTTACTACACTTGATTATCCAAATCCAGAAGATCCAAAGGCCTTTACGTTAGCCTTAAAATTAGCAAAGGAAAAAGATGCAGATATTGTTCTTGCAACTGATCCAGATGCAGATAGACTTGGTATTTATGCGAAAGATACAAAAACAGGAGACTATATTCCATTTACAGGAAATATGTCTGGTATGTTGATTGCAGAATACTTGTTAAGAGAAAAAGCTGTTACTGGTACTATGCCTGTAAATCCTGCTTTAATTAAAACAATCGTTACTACCAATATGGCAGATGGTATTGCAGAAAAATATAATGCGAAATTAATTGAAGTATTAACAGGATTCAAATTCATAGGTGAACAAATCAAATTATTTGAAGAAACAGGATCAAATAATTACGTATTCGGTTTAGAAGAAAGCTATGGTTGTCTTGCAGGAACACATGCAAGAGATAAAGATGCTATTGTTGCAGTAATGTGCTTATGTGAAATGGCTGCATGGTGTAAGAAAAATGGTCTTACTGTTTGGGATCAAATGATTAATTTATACGAAGAATATGGCTATTATATTGAAGATCTTTATACAATTACTTTAAAAGGAATTGATGGTTCAAAACAAATTGCAGAAATTATGGATAAACTTCGTAGCAATCCTCCTAAAAACTTCGGAGAATTAGAAGTGGTTACTATGAGAGACTATGTAACAGATAAGGCAATTACGCTTGCAACAGGTGAAGAAACTTCTACAGGGCTTCCATCATCTAATGTTATCTATTTTGAATTAACAAATGATTCTTGGTGTTGTGCGAGACCTTCAGGTACAGAACCTAAGATTAAATTCTACATGGGTGTGAAAGGTACAAGCCTAGAAGATGCAAAAGTAAAGAATCTTGCATTAACAGAAAGTTTAAAAGCAATTTTATAAAATGGGAAAGGTTGCAAAACCAAATTATAAGCATAATTAACAAGTAAAGTAATGAACAATGAAAGGGTGAAAATAAATTTTTACCCTTAGCGTTAGTGAAATAGTTACAGTTTACACATGACCTGTAACGATACAAAAATCCATTTAAAATTGCCTACGGCAATGGGACTTAAATATAACTTTCCCAGATATGAAGATCATGGAATGTCTGGTGAAAGTTATATTTTTAAATGAATTAAGGGTATGAAGCGTTATTCTGTGGGAAGATATTACCTTGGGGCATATTGATAGTTGGCTTGGTTTTCTCGGCGTACAACGTTTCGGAATGAAGGGAAATATGGGGAAAATTTTAAGTAGTACAAACTTAAAAAAAGCATATTATTACATGAAAAAAAATGGGATGAAGAAAGCTGTGCTCGGTGTAGCTGAACGAATCCAAAAACCTTATTATGAAAATTATCGGTATATAAACCTTTCAAAACAATGTTTAGAAGAACAAAAAAACAGAAAATTTGAAAGGGAATATACATTTAGTATAGTTGTGCCTGCTTACGAGACAAATCAGAAATATTTGGAAGAAATGATAGATTCTGTTTTGGAACAGACATATCCTAAATGGGAATTGATTTTAGCGGATGCTAGTACCAGTGATCAAGTCGAACGAGTGACATTGCGTTATCAAGATGAAAGAATCCGTTATATAAGACTAGAAGAAAATTTAGGGATTGCAGCAAATACCAATGAAGGGATTAAATTTGCTACAGGAGATTATATCTGTTTATTGGACCATGACGACTTTATCACAAATGATGCTTTATATGAATTTCAACAAGTATTGGAAGCTAGTTTCTTAGAGAAAGGGTTAGAGTATGCATTTGTATATTCAGATGAGGATAAAAGCAATAGTGAAGGAGAAAGGTTTTATGAACCCCACTTCAAATTAGATTTTAATTTAGATCTGTTAACTACAAATAATTATATCTGTCATTTTTTATGTATGAAAACTTCCTTGATGCAACAATTAAAATTGAGACCAGAATATGATGGTGCACAAGATTTTGATCTTGTTTTAAGGGCTGTCGCAACACTCCTTATGGAACAAAGGAAGAGGGATCATGGTGAAGATAAATTTTCAGCCTCAGCATCTGTGATTTCACCCTTGCAAGTAAAGGAAATCACTGGGTTTAATAATGTTGGGACAGAATTACCAATCAAACATATAGCAAAGGTATTGTACCATTGGCGTTGCCATGAAGGTTCTACAGCTGCTAATCCAGCTAGCAAGCGTTACGCATATGAAGCAGGAAAAAAAGCCATAGAAGATTTTTTTAGAAGGAAAAATTGTCAAGTGGAGGTGCAAGAAACTGCACATGTAGGCTTCTACAGAGTAGAATATGGTCGCCATATCTTTAAAAAGAGAAAAGACCTTGGTTTAATCGGTGGAAAAGTAATAGGAAATAAAAATATTATCATCGGTGGCATCTATGAAGAGGATGGAACTTGCATGTGGGATGGTATGAAATCCTATTATAGTGGTTATATGCACAGAGCTTCCTTGCAACAAAATTGTCAAGCAATAGATGTCAGAAATATGGTTTTTCCATTAGAATTAGAAAAAATACTAAAAGATATTTTCTTGCAAATTTGCAGTGAAAACCAAAGAAGCGATTGGCAACCTGTTTTAATGGAGCTACTAGAAGTTGGAAAGAAAAAGTCCATTGGGTATGACGTATGTTATCAAGCTGGCAAAAATTCTTCTGAGAAACAATATAAAGATTGGAATTCCTCTTGTATCTCAAGAGAAGAATGGAAAGAAATTAGCATCAGGACTAGCAGGAAAATACGTAAACACGGGTATTATATTATGTGGGATCCAAAGTTGTAAGTTATTCTAGGATAATGAGAAGGGTACAAAATGAAATCAACCATTGTAATTCCTAATTTTAATGGAATGAAATATATAGAAAATTGCCTACACTCCATTGAGGGATGTAAGGGACATGGAAACTTTCATGTGATAGTTGTTGATAATGGTTCTACAGATGGAAGCAAGGAAGTGGTAATTGAAAAGTTTCCACATGTGGAATTGATTCCATTATTAGAAAATACAGGATTCTGCAAGGCTATGAATATAGGTATTGAGCAGGTAAAGACGCCTTATGTTATCTTTTTAAATAATGATACAACAGTAGATTCCAATATGGTTGTTGTCTTAGAGGAAATGATAGAAAGCAAAGGAAATATATTTTCTGTGTCTGCAAAAATGCTAGAAATGAGTCGTCCAGATATCATTGATGGTGCAGGAGATTTGTATTGTGCATTGGGATGGGCATTTGCCAGAGGAAAAGGAAAATCTTCAGTAGAATCACATTGCAAACCAGCAAAAATATTTTCAGCCTGTGGAGGCGCAGCTATTTATTCCATGAAAATATTAAAGCAAATTGGTGTTTTAGATGAGAATCATTTTGCATATTTAGAAGATGTAGATCTGGGATACCGTAGTCAAATCTATGGATATGACAATTATTACTGTCCAGAAGCCATTGTTTATCATGCAGGTAGCGGTGCAAGTGGATCCAGATACAATGAATTTAAAATTTCATTGGCTTCAAAAAATAGTATTTATCTTATTTACAAAAATATGCCTTTGTTGCAAATTATCTTCAATTCTCCATTTCTAATACTGGGTTTTATAATGAAAATAGCTTTTTTTATAAAAAAAGGGTATGGGAAAACATATTGTAATGGACTAATACAGGGAATTAAATTTTGTAGTACAGATCAGGCGAAAAAACATAAAATTCCTGTATTGAAAGCAAATCTTTATCATTATTTAAGATTAGAGTGTCAAATCTTAAGAAATATGTTCTTAAGAAATATGTAATAATTCTTGCGTAATATGAGATAATAAGGTAAAATACACATACGTGTGAGATTATGTTTGTTCACATAAGTATCCCTAACGAGTCAAAATGCAAATTTTGATAGGAAAAGGATGGTTTGTTTTATGATTAAAGACAATCAAAAGTATTTTAATCGATTACACTTACTGTTAGATGCATTAGTTATCATTGTGGCATATAGTTTGTCCTGGTATTTAAAATTCGAAGGACCTTTTGCGGAAGCTGGTGTTGGTGTATTAGAGAAAGAATTTTATTTTAGTATCCTCTACTTTTTAGTACCAGGATATTTACTGTTAAACTATTTGCACCATTTATATACATCTAAGAGAACGGAACGATTAGAAACGGAAATTATCAATATAGTTAGAATTAATACCATGGGTATCTTAATTCTCATGGTAGTTTTGTATGCATTAAAGATTATACATTTCTCACGTGGATTAGTTGGTATTTTTTATATTATCAATTGTATTTTTATGTTTGGTGTACGTTTAATTGTTCGTAGCACACAACGTTATTTTAGAGAAAAAGGATATAATCTGAAACATGTGCTATTAATTGGGTACTCAAGAGCAGCAGAAGAATATATTAATAGAATCAATGCCAATCCTCAATGGGGATATGTGGTTAGAGGGATATTGGATGACCATGTGCCTAGTGGGACTAAGTACCGAGGGGTCAAGGTTCTAGGTACCATTGAAAATTTATCTATTATATTACCATTGAGCCAGTTGGATGAGATTGCTGTTACATTATCACTTTCCGATTATAGTCGGTTAGAGAGTATAGTCGCATTGTGTGAAAAATCAGGAGTGCACACTAAGTTTATTCCAGATTATAATAGTTTAATTCCTAATAAACCATATACAGAAGATTTATTAGGGCTTCCAGTGATCAATATTCGTTATGTTCCATTGAGCAATACCTTTAATATTATACTAAAACGAATCGTAGATATCTTCGGTTCATTGTTTGGTTTGATTTTACTGTCACCAGTGTTTTTAATTGTTGCAATCTTAGTAAAAGTCACCAGCAGAGGTCCTATTATCTTTAAACAAGAGAGGGTTGGTTTACAGAATAAACCGTTTTTTATGTATAAATTCAGGACTATGGTAGTGCAAAAAGAGGTAAATGAAAAGAAAGCATGGACTGTAAAAGATGATCCTAGGGTAACTAAAATAGGAAGATTCTTGAGAAAGACAAGCATTGACGAATTTCCACAGCTATGGAATATTTTACAAGGTGATATGAGTCTGGTAGGGCCAAGACCCGAAAGACCGTTGTTTGTAGAGAAATTTAAAGAAGAAGTACCAAGATATATGATCAAGCATCAAGTGCGCCCAGGTCTTACTGGATGGGCACAAATCAATGGTTACAGAGGAGATACTTCCATTCGTAGACGAATCGATTATGATTTATATTATATCGAAAATTGGAGTATGTTCTTAGATATAAAAATTATATTTATGACAATATTTAAAGGCTTTATTAATAAAAATGCCTATTAGGAGGTTCAAAAGATGGCAACAAAAAAAACAACAAGCACAGGAGCAAAAAAGGTAGTTAAGAAAAAATCATCCAAGAAGAAAAAGAATAGGATTATTCTATTTACTGTTGAAATTATTATTTTAATTATTCTTGTTATTGTGTTATATGGAGTAATGAAAACAAGTCAAGTAGAGAAGATTAGTATTGATGAATCAGAAATTATTATCAATGAAAATGTGGTAGAGAATGAAGA
The DNA here is from genome assembly GCA_044425705.1 of Eubacteriales bacterium. GTDB lineage: Bacteria > Bacillota > Clostridia > Lachnospirales > Lachnospiraceae > JAWXVD01. The sequence goes on from JAWXVD010000083.1 coordinate 11,463, forward strand.
TATGTTAGGTTACTGGAACATTGCTCTGTTTGGTGTAGATGCCAGAAACGATTCTTTAGGTAAAGGAAATCGAAGTGATACCATCATCATCGCATCTATTAATCTAGACACAGGTGATGTGAAGTTATTATCTGTTTATCGTGATACCTATTTAAACTTAGGGAATGACACCTACAACAAGGCAAATACAGCCTATGCGCAAGGTGGTCCAGAGCAAGCAATCAATATGTTGAATATGAATCTTGATATGAATATTACAGATTATGTTACCATTGGATTTAGAGGTTTAATTGATACTATCGATGCATTAGGTGGTATTTATGTAGACGTGGACAGTGCTGAAATTGATCACTTAAACAATTACCAAATCACTATGGCAGAAGATTTACAAAAGGCCTATACACCAGTTACAACAACGGGATATCAATTATTAGACGGTATGCAAGCAACTGCATATTGCCGTATTCGTTATACAGCGGGAGATGATTTCAAACGTGCAGAGCGTCAAAGAGAAGTCATTGAAGCGATTACAGAAGTGGCACAAGGTGCCTCTGTATCTACTTTAAATGCAGTACTTGACAGTGTATTACCATATGTATCAACTTCATTAGATGTAGATGAAATGGCAGATGGACTAGCTAATATCACGAAATATGAAATTGTGGCAAGTGATGGATTCCCATTTGAAGAATATAGAACTACAGGTACAGTAGGTGCCAAAGGTAGTTGTGTTATTCCAGTGGACTTAGAAGTGAATGTGGCAGAATTACACTCATTTTTCTTCGGAGGAGAAGCCTACACCATGTCAAGTGCTGTAAAGGATTATAGTGCACAGGTTTCATCAGATACAGGGGTCTACGCAGAGTAGGGTGAAGATGCAGTAGATATTTTCCATTGAACGGGACGCTTTCGCTCCATAAAAACGCAGTGGTACTAACGTTTTTATAGGCCCGATAAATGGAAAATATCTACTGCATTATTTACGTTACGCGAGAGTGGAATTAAAAAAAGAAAGGTGGGGATGTTTTGAAGGTGGATGTGGTAATACCGGTATATAGGCCGGATGAAAAGTTTCTTGGGTTAATGGAAATGTTGCATCAGCAGAGCGTAACCATCAATCGTTTTATTTTGATGCATACGGTGGAGGATGGAGAGGAAAACGTAGTAGGTGTTGATGAAGATAGGGTAAAAGCGAAGAATACTGTTGATTTGCAGGGAATAGCTGAAGATAGAAGCAGTGATTTTAGTTTGAAAATAACGAACCAGTATCCAACGGTAGAGATATATCCTGTATCTAAAAAGGAATTTGATCATGGTCATACTAGGAACTTGGGGATTGAGAAATCAGATGCAGATGTATTTATTTGTATGACCCAGGATGCTATGCCAGCAGATGGATATATGGTAGAGAATTTATTGAAAGTGTTAGAGTCTGAAGAGGTGGCGGTAGCTTATGGAATGCAGTTGCC
>JAWXVD010000083.1:13031-14473 GCA_044425705.1 Eubacteriales bacterium
TGTACTATGAATCCAGCATATTGGAAAAATAAATAAAAAAGACAGTTTGAAAATTGGTATTGGCACCAAATCTCGAACTGTTACAGTTCACACGTGACCTGTAACGATACAAAAATCCATTTTAAATTGCCTACGGCAATGGGATTTTTGTACTTATTTATCATTTTGTGTGAACAGTAACCTCGAACTGTCTTTTTCTATTAGGAAGCGGGCAATAATTTACTCTGCATAGATATAGAAATCTTCTAGTCCTGCGCCGTTTTCTTCCAATTGATTGTAAGCGATGGCTTCATACAATTGGAGCAACTGTGAATTTTCTAAGGTTTCTTCATAGTCTAATTCATTCCCAGCAGTATTCATCAGTAAATGGTTATTGACAACAGGATACTGGGTGTATAAATCATTTAGGAACTTCTGATAACCTGTCTGTGGCAAATCTAAGGAATTAAAAAGTATAGTAGATAAATAATTTAAGCTTACATGATCTAAATCACCTTCTAGGTTGCCTTGGCTACTCCAAATAAAGAATGGGGTTTGGTAATGTAAGGAATCAGAAAGATCAAATTCTTCACCTGTAGCCCATTGGTAAAAGTCATTTTTCAAACCAGGACCATGATCACCGAAGAATACAACAATGCTAGGACGCTCTCTAGCCTCTAAGGCAGCTAAAAAATCAGCAGTGGCTAGGTCACTATCGTAAATCAAAGACAAGTAGTTTTCGGCATCGCTAAAGCTGCCCTCTTGTCCTTCTATTTGCACTATGGCACTTGTATCAGGAGCTGTACTATAGCCACCATGGTTTTGAATAGTCACATTAAAGATAAAAGAGGGAGAGTCACTGGTGTTTTCCTCGAGTATCTTTAATACATTATCATAATCACAGGCATCACGCATAATCCAATCACGATCTAAATCTTCTTCGCTATAAGTTAAATCTTCTAGGAAATACGCAGAATCAAATCCCATCTTAGAATAAACTACTTCACGATTCCAGGCACTAGGTTGACTTGGATGAAGAGCACCTGTTTCATAGCCAAGCATTTCCATAACAGTAACAAGAGAACCATTTTGCAGGGTATCCTCATCAAGGTCATTGAAGACTGTTTGATAAGGTGTGTCAGCTCGGAAGATTAAGGAGGTACCCATTAAAAATTCAAATTCGCTATTGGCAGTTGTGCCCCCATAGACGGGGACTTGGACAGTACCTGAAAGACTGTTAGCAGAAATTTCATCAAGAAAGCTATAAACATTTTCAGTAAATGAAATAGATGGGGTTTGTGGTATCGATTCACTACTGTCGTACATGCGTAAGTCAGAGTAAGTTTCATTCATAATAACAATAATATCAGTAGTATAGGTGGCATCTGAAAGAGAATCGGAAACATAGTTTGTCAATATGGTTTCTATTTTTTCTTCGTATTGGTCAGGTTCTTTTATAGTAT
>JAWXVD010000276.1:0-2597 GCA_044425705.1 Eubacteriales bacterium
GATTTCAAGTACAAAACAATATTACAATGGCGAAGCTTGGATACATTATTATGACGATATTTGAAATGCAAGCGAGTCATCTATTCTGCTTTGATGTGCAAGTGCTGGAAAACATACGTAAGTCCACAGGAAAGAAAGAGTGGGAAAATATGCAAAGTTATGTTATGGAATTATTTTATAAAAATCCACACTTAAGGGATAAGCACATAGCATTACCTTTTGATTCGGGTTTTGATGATTTGGAAGAAGGAGCGATTGATGCTAGTAAAGTGAAGTTAGGAAAGATACTTTCACATGAAAAAGAAACAATGACTTTTACATATGATTATGGTGATAACTGGGAGATTTATATTTGTTTAGAGAAAATAATCGTTGATAAAGAATTACCAGGGAAAGAACTACCAAGAGTGCTTGATGGAGTGGGTTATGGAATCGTTGAAGATTGCGGAGGTAGAACTGGTCTAAAAGAAATGTCACAAGCATTTAAAAGAGGTAAAGGGAGAGTATATCAAGAGTATTCTCAGTGGTTGGGAGTAGATACATTTGATTTTGTAACCTTTGATATAGAAGATATGAATTATAGAGTGAAAAAAGCACCACATATCTATAGAGAGATATACGAGTATGATATAGAACCGACAAAAAGATCTATGGATATACTGGTGCGGAATTATAAAAATCGATCTATATAGAGATAAGAAGATACGAATAAACTATGTGGAGTATGGGAATAATCCAAAGAAGAAAAAGAAAATCTTACACAACAAATATTGATAAAAAGAAAAAAGTAGTGTAAAATAATCTTACACAACAAATATTGATGAAAAGAAAAAAGTAGTGTAAGGAGATGGGTTATGAAAAGTTCAAAAAGCACAGTTATATATGGAGTGATGATAGAAGAATTAGAACGAAATCATCGCATGAAAGAGCGCTACTTACTAGAGATAGAAACATTACCGAAAGGTTCTTTGGTAGTTAGAAAAATCGGTAATCAAGAATATTGTTATATCAATTATAGAAAGAATCGAAAAGTAATATCTCAGTATATTGGCAAGAAAGAAATTATCAACATTGATGAATGGAAGAAAAAAATTAATAAAAGAAAACATTTGGAGCGTGTAATAAAAGATTTGCAAGAAGAAGAAAAGCAAATACGAAAAATACTGAAGTAAGAGGACTTTATGGAGAAAAGACAAGAAGAAGCATTTTGGGATACCATTAAGGTATTTGATGAACTAGGGATATTAGAACACATTATGATTATAGGTAGTTGGGCGGAATATTTATTTCCGCCGCTATTTGATACGGATTTTATACCTAATATTCGTACAAGGGACGTAGATTTCTTTTATAGAAATATAAACATACCGAAAGTGAAAGTTCCCCTTATAGAGAAATTGAAAGAATACGGTTTTACGCATTCAGCGGATCCATATAGAGAGGTTTCTAAATTTTATAAAGAGGAATTATTGGAACTGGAATTTTTAACACGTGTTATGGGGAAAGGAAGTAGAACAACATATAATATTAGTGCGTTAGGAATTAAGTCGGAGGGGCTTAGGGATATTAACATATTAAGTGACTATGCTTGTGAGATTGAATGTAGAGGATATAAATTGATTATACCTGAACCATCGGTTTATGTAATACAAAAAATATTAACAAATCCTCATAGAGAACCAGCTACAAAAAAGAAGAAGGATATATATGCAATAGAAGAAATACTAATTCATATACATCAAAGTAAGTATCATATGGATAAGTTAAGGGAAATCTATTCGATATTAACAAAAAAACAATTAGCAATAGTAGAAAAAGTTATAAAAGAAAATCATATAGAATTGTTTCCGTAAAACCCGGGATAGTTTATCCGAACTCCGCCGTACATATGTCAGCATTTACCCCTAAATCCCCATAGAATTATAGGAATATCTATAAAAATAAACCTATATATAGTGCTGTTATAAAATTCTATACCACTACATATAGAACAAAGGCTCGAATTCGAGTAGCATATACGATGTAATTACTTGAATTTGATAGTATATTGGAATATAATGAATGTAAAGTTATGATTTTTAAGTCAAAGGAGGATTTACTATGGCATGGGATGATGTGGCTGGACGTGTAGCTCATGATGGTGAGCAATATGTTGTATTGCAAGTAGTACTTACTGAAAAATTTCTTGGTACAGGCTCAGGGGTGGCGAGTCTTACAAACCTACAATCAGAAATTAATAAGCAAGCAGCAAAAGGATATAGACTACACACGATTACAACATCTTCATCTGGTTCAAAAGGATTTTTGGGTGGAGATAAAATTCAAGCAACAATGATTTTTGAAAAAATCTAATGACTAAAAGCTACAATAAAGTTCAGCAATTAGGGTATAGGAAACACATATTTAAATTCATATAATAACAATACATAAAAAATGTGAATACGTTTTGCGAGGGGTGTGCCAAGAGCATATCCCTATTTTTAGTGTGCCCAGCATGGGCACAATCTAACGGGTTAAAGTCCCGAGTCTGCCCTAGTAGTGGGAAAGACATAGCCAATGACAAGGGTGTCCATCGTGAGGTGGAATCTGAAGGAAGT
>JAWXVD010000084.1:0-14415 GCA_044425705.1 Eubacteriales bacterium
TAATCACTTTATTAGCTGGTACTTCTTCTAAAGTTTGTGTGATACCATCTTCTACAAAACCAATAGATGCAACAGAACCTGCCACACCGCCACTGCCCCAATGTTCATCATATCCCATAATGATAACATAATCAGCTACCACACCTTGCTCTTCTCTATGATAATGAGAATTTCCTCCAGTAGGCACGTAGTTATCAATGGATAAAACAATGCCATTGGCTCTACATTCTACCGATAACTCTCTTATAAATTGAATATAATGTTGCCCTACATCAGTTCCTACTTCTTCAAAATCAATATTGATTCCGTCAATGTTATATGCCAACACTTCTTGCACCAAATTTTCAATTAAAACTGCTCTTGTACTTGTGTATGATAATACTTCATTTGTACTAACTTCTGTATTAAAATTATCAATCAATGCCCAAACTTCAATTCCACGTTCATGGGCATAATCCACATACCATTGACTGGCAATACTACTAAAGCTACCATCATTATTTGTCAAAGAAAACCATGTTGGTGATATTACATTCATTGAAGTAGCCGTACCAATCACTTCACTGATAGTACTATTAGAATCCGCACTCATCACTTGATGCCAACCTAAGTTTATTTTCGTATCCTTGGTCAAACTAGTATATTCTTCTTCCACATAATCAGTCACTGGAATTTGTTCTACATTATAGCGGTCAGAAAGCTTGGTCTTTTCTACGTAACCGATTATAGAATCACTTGTTTTTACTTTTACCCAAGTTTCCATTTCCTCTAATACAGTTACTGTTTCTCCTGCTTCCACTGCTCTTAATATGTTGCTCTTCACACCACCTTGGTAACGAACATTGGTATCTTTTACGATTTCTGCTTGTGTAATTGTTCCCCATTCCATATTTAATTGAATACGATTAGGATTTTCAAACCCTTCAAAGGAAAAATTCGTGAATTTCTGTACATATTCTAAAGCAACATATAATATCTCTCCCTGATACAAAGAAATCGTGTAATCTTCTGTTAACAATTCACCACCCATACTATAAGAAGTAGTGCCTATACTACTTTTTGCTGTATCATTAGCAGTTGTATATAATAATAATTCTTCATTATAATCTTCATAAAAACGGTCATTTAGCATGCTTTGTACCGTTGGAAAATCTAGATAATACTGACCATCGATCAGCTTTGCTTTTGTTTCGATTACTTCATCATGCAAAATAATTGCCACATCATCTTTTTCAATCATTTCATAATATTCATTCATATCCATTTCTTCACTTGAGTACCTAATTTGCTCTATCATTTCTACACCAAAACTAAATGCTCCAATTGCTATAATAAGAACGATGGCTATAAATACTGGGATTATTCTTTTCATCTTCTTAGTACCTCCTAATCGTTCTCAATTATACCAAACTATTTCATGTGCGTCTAACCCTATTTGCTATTATTTATTGTTTCTTTACGTTTTTGTTAAAGTTTAACTATTAATTACCATATATTATGTTACAGGTCGCCTGTGAACTCCAACATAATTACAATCAGTTATGGGAAACCTTGGTTTAAATAGTTTTTTCATTACTGTTCGCCTGCAACCTGTAACATTATTTCCACTTGGACAGAAGGACTTTAAATGCTACCGTTTACATACAAACTACAATCTTTTAATAAATGGGTTTTTCTGGAAACCAAATTTCGCTTGTTTCACCTTTTTCATTCTTCACAATAAAATCTGGCCAATATTCCACATCTTCATGCACCTGTTGCATACCCATCAATTCAACCGGTGTCGTTAATTGTTCGCCTTTATAGAGCAATACACCTTGCTCAGAGGCTTTTAGGAGATAATCATAAAATTGCATACTTCGCTCTCCCATATGTTCCTCTCTTTCCTCTAATTAAATACCAAAAGAAGGGGGTTCCTTTGTCGTGATATAGTCATTTAATTAGAATCCATATTTTCATATATTTTTTATTTTTAGGGAAGACGCCATGAAATAAATAGAAATACAACAGACTTGTATCATAAAATACGTTAGAATACTTTTGAATTATAATGGAATTTGATTTATGGATAATCATTTCGAACAAGCACACGTATATATGCTTATAAGACATTACGTACTATCGTAAGTACGAATTAAGACGGATACAACAACTGTTGCTCCTAAGTCTGCTTTTTAAAAAGCAATAAGATTAAATAGATTAATCGATTTACAGGTCAGCCTCCTTTCGATACGGACTGTCCGTTGCATCTCTTACTCAAATTATACATAATTATCTTGTAACTGGCAAGTATAATATTATGTTTTTCTAAAATTTTAAAAAAGTACGCGCTATAAGTATTGACTTCACATATTTTACTGTATAGAATACATGTAAAATACTCTGTTAAACAGTGTTTTTAGTGCTTATTTTTTAATATACACATAAAAGCAACATAAATTTAATTGTATATGTAGTCACACATGATGACTACTGACGATATCTTATTTATAAGAATGTAGAGGTTTGATACCATGAAAATTGAAAAAGTGAATGAACAACAAATTCGTTGCACTCTCACCAAGGCTGATTTGGCAAATCGTGATTTGAAAATTAGCGAATTAGCTTACGGTTCTGAAAAAGCAAAAAATCTTTTTCGAGATATGATGCAGCAAGCAGCTTTAAAATTTGGTTTTGAAGCTGAAGATATTCCTTTAATGATAGAAGCAATCCCACTAAATGGTGATTGCATTGTTTTGATTATCACAAAAGTAGAAGATCCAGAAGAACTTGATACAAGATTTTCCAAATTTGCCCCATCTATCCATGATGAAGATGAGGAAGCTCCTTGGGAACAAATGAACTTAGAAGATGATGATGTACTAGACTTGTTTCGAAAAATCCAAAAGCAAGACACCTCTTCAACATCACTTCCAAATATGGAAGAGATTAGTGTAGCAGATGATGCTGAAAATAATAGCGCACTTACTTTTAATAAAATTTTTTCTTTCCACTCACTTTATGAAGTGACACATGTTTCCAAGTTATTAGCACCTATCTATGAGGGTAATAATTCCCTTTACAAAAACAAGAAAAACCAGCGATATTATTTGATACTGTCTTTTGCTTCTCAGCCTACAAACCTTTTCAAAAAAGTTTATAACCTTTTGTCTGAACATGCTTGCCCTGAGAAATATATACCTGCAAGTCATGCTTTTTTAGAGGAACATCAGGAATTAATACTTAGCAATCATGCAATCCAATCATTATCACAGATGTAATAGTATCTAATAAAAATTTAGTATTATAAAATAAAAGTCACATGTAAACTGTAACGAATAAAAAGAGCCACCAGCACAATATTTTTTGTGACGGTTGCTCTTATTTATATGTTTAAAATTTTACACTCTTGCAAAATTTATCACCTCATCAGATTCTAAGATTCGGTGATATAAAGTTCTATAGCTTTTCTCTATACTGCATTGATTTTTGTCATCAATACATCAACATCAATCCCATGAACCATAGCAGCTTCTTCTAAGCTTTCTCCTTGTGCCGATGGACATCCAAGACAGTGCATACCCATTTCCATAAGTATAGGTGCCACATTCATATTCATTCTTAAAACTTCTCCAATTGTCATTTCTTTTGTTATATTTGCCATAATAATAACCATACCTTTCTCTCAGCCTGACAACTTGCAGCCCTTTCGTTTCGAAGGGGATTACTGTAAGGTACAAATTGCCCTGTGAAAAATCTTATTTCTCACTGTATTGCTTCCAATTTTTTTGTTTTTACGCATACAGTATAATACTTTCTCTCCTTTCTTGCAATACTTACTCATTTTTTATACTATTTTAATAAATATATCACTTTTGTATATAAAAAAGTACACATCTTTACTTGACGGTATTTCAGTGGTAACTTATAATGAAATTACGGGATTAACATAGTTAAGTCTAGTAATTTCACTTCTTTGTATGTTGAAACTACAGACACTAAGGATGAAAATTTATTTTCACCCTTTATATATGGTGTAAATCACCAAATGTTACTATTTATAATCAATTTAAAATTAGGAGGCAATATCAAAATGAGACCAGAATGGACAAATTTTGTAGGCGGCAAATGGGAAAAAGAAATCAATGTTAGAGATTTCATTCAAAAAAACTATACTCCATATGATGGAGATGATTCATTCCTCGCTAGCCCTACACAAAACACAAACGATTTATGGGCACAAGTTATGGACTTAACAAAAAAAGAAAGAGAAGCTGGCGGTGTTCTTGATATGGACACAAAAGTTGTTTCTACTATCACTTCACATGGTGCAGGATATTTAGATCAAACTAAAGAAACAATCGTTGGTTTCCAAACTGACAAGCCTTTCAAACGTTCTTTACAACCTTACGGTGGTATTCGTATGGCTGAAAAAGCTTGTGAAGATAACGGATATACAGTAGATGAAGAAATTTCAGAATTCTTCTCGACACACAGAAAAACTCACAATGCAGGTTGTTTTGATGCTTACAATGCAGACATGAGAGCTTGCCGTTCATCACACGTTGTAACAGGTCTTCCTGATGCTTACGGACGAGGACGTATCATCGGTGATTACAGACGTATCGCTCTTTACGGTATTGACAGACTTATCGAAGATAAATTAGAACAAAAAGATTCTACAGGACGCGTTATGACAGATGATGTTATCCGTCTTCGTGAAGAAATTTCAGAACAAATCGTAGCTCTTAAAATGATGAAACAAATGGCTGCTGCTTACGGATGTGACATTGCAAAACCTGCTACAAACGTACAAGAAGCTATCCAAGCTACTTACTTTGGTTATTTATCAGCAGTAAAAGAACAAAATGGTGCTGCTATGTCTTTAGGACGTACCTCTACATTTATCGATTGCTACGCTGAAAGAGATTTAGCTAACGGAACATTTACAGAAGAACAAATTCAAGAATTCGTAGATCATTTCATCATGAAATTACGTCTTATCAAATTTGCTCGTACACCTGAATACAATGACTTATTCTCTGGAGATCCAGTATGGGTAACAGAATCACTTGCTGGTGTTGGTATTGATGGACGCCACATGGCTACAAAATCTTCATTCCGTTACCTACACACATTAGCAAACTTAGGGCCTTCTCCAGAACCAAACTTAACAGTTCTTTGGTCTACAAGATTACCAGAAGGATTCAAAAGATTCTGTGCTAAAATGTCAATTATTACATCATCTATCCAATATGAAAATGATGATTTAATGAGAGTAACTCACGGTGATGATTACGCAATCGCTTGTTGTGTATCTTCAATGAGAGTTGGTAAAGAAATGCAATTCTTCGGCGCTCGTGCAAATGCTGCTAAATGTTTACTTTACGCATTAAACGGTGGTGTTGATGAAAAAACTAAAAAACAAGTTGGACCAAAATATCAAAAATATGAAGGTGATATCCTTGATTACGATGAAGTTTGGGCTAAATATGTTGACATGTTAGAATGGTTAGCAGATGTTTATGTAAATACATTAAACGTTATCCACTACATGCATGACAAATATTGCTACGAAAGAGCACAAATGGCTCTTCATGATAGAGACGTATTACGTTACTTCGCAACAGGTATCGCTGGACTTTCAGTAGTAGCCGATTCTTTATCAGCTATCAAATATGCTCAAGTTAAAGCAATCAGAGATGACGCTGGAATTATCGTTGATTTCGAAACAACTGGTGAATTCCCTAAATATGGTAATGATGATGACCGTGTTGATGATATCGCTAAATTATTAGTTTCTACATTCATGACTATGATCAGAAGACATCACACATACAGAAATGGTTTCCCTACAATGTCTGTATTAACAATCACATCAAACGTTGTTTATGGTAAAGCTACTGGTTCTACACCAGACGGACGTAAAATGGGTCAACCATTCGCGCCAGGTGCTAACCCAATGCACGGACGTGATACAAACGGAGCTGTTGCTTCATTATCATCTGTTTCTAAATTACCTTTCAATGATTCACAAGATGGTATTTCTAATACTTTCACAATCATTCCAGGTGCTCTTGGTAAAGATGATCAAATCTTCGCTGGAGATTTAGAATTAGACTTAAATAACTAATTATAAGCACTCATGTGATAGTTGGCGTTAGAGTTTCACAAAAACTCTAACGAGACGCTATCACTTATATAGAAAGAAGGACATGTAGTATGGACGAAAAAGCAATGATCGATGATTTGGTAGCTATGCTTGATGCTGATATGAACAAAGGTGTTGGTCATGTCAATATCAATATCGATGATTTAGTTAGCGGAACAAAGGAAGTTCAAACAATGGGTTGTACAGACTGTTCTAGAACTCCATTAGCTTGCAGTGTTCCTACTTTACACCAAGGATTGGATGACTATTCAGATAAATAATCCTAACAGTTCATCCCAAAAACCATATTTGTTTTTTTCATTTTAATGTTTAAAACAAAACAAACTGTGTGAATCATAATTTTGTCACACTACCACACAAAAATAGGAGGAAAATATCATGGCAACTTCAACTGCTCAAATTGATAACTTAGTATCATTATTAGATGGTTACGTAGTAAAAGGTGGACATCACCTTAACATTAATGTTTTAAACAGAGAAACATTATTAGACGCTCAAAAAAATCCAGAAAACTACCCACAATTAACAATCCGTGTTTCTGGATATGCTGTAAACTTTATCAAATTAACACCAGAACAACAAAGTGACGTTATTAGCCGTACATTCCATTCAGCTATTTAATCAACCAAAGATAAAGACCAGCCTGACAGGTTGGTCTTTTATTTTATATTTCGAAAGGAGATTACCATGAAGGGTAGAATTCACTCTTTAGAAAGTTTTGGTACTGTTGATGGTCCCGGCGTGCGCTATGTAGTTTTTACGCAAGGTTGTCCAATGCGATGTGCCTATTGCCACAATCCCGATACTTGGGAAGTAAATGCTGGAAAAGAAATAGAACCATCTTATATTATCGAACAATATAAACGTAATCTAGGCTTTTATAAAGGTGGTGGTATCACCGTTACTGGCGGAGAGCCATTATTACAAATTGATTTTCTAATAGAATTATTTACACTAGCAAAAAAAGAAAACATTCACACTTGCCTTGATACTTCAGGTATTGTATATCATACTAACGATCCTGTTTGGTTAGAAAAACTAGATCATCTAATGACCATCACAGATTTAGTAATGTTGGATATTAAACACATTGATCCCGAAAGACATCTTGTCTTAACCAAGCAACCCAACGAAAAGATTTTAGAGTTTGCAGCATATTTAAACAAGAAACAAGTTCCTATGTGGATTCGTCATGTTGTTGTTCCAACCCTTACAGATGATGAAGAATCTTTATTCCGATTAGGTTATGAAATCGGTGCATTCACCAATATTAAAGCACTTGACGTATTACCATATCATGATATGGGCGTTGTAAAATATGCAAATCTAGGCATTGTTTATCCATTAAAAGGTATTCCTGCCATGGATAAAAGTAAAATTGTAGACAAGAAACAAATTGTATTAAATGGAATAAAAAAACGCAGAGCTGAGATGCAATAGTGCTGTTTTTAGGAATTCCTGTATATAAATACGCAACTTTCAGCTTATGGCTGAATAGTTACCCTTGTACATTGTTTCTATTTGTATTATAATGAATTTGTTGCACAGTAGACTATTCTACTTACAAAATATACTAATCTTAAAAGGAGGATTTTAAAATGGCATATGTAATTAATGATACTTGCGTTAGTTGTGGAGCTTGTGCTGGAGCCTGTCCAGTTGGTGCTATCTCTGCTGGAGATGGACAATTCGTAATTGATGCTGATACTTGCATCGATTGTGGTTCTTGTGCTGGTGGATGTCCAGTAGGCGCTATCGCTGCTGAATAAGCAAAACTTTGATGTAACATTCAAAATATGATAAGTTACTTCTTTAGAAAAGAGCATTCAAAAAAATGAATGCTTTTTTCTTTTTTCTTTTTTCTTAGCAGCTCCACGGATAAGCTCGTCCAATTTTCTATAATGTTCTTCTTCTCGTACTATTCTATCTTGCTCCCTTTTTACATCATGTTCCTCTTTTTCTCTAAACTGATAATCAATCTCTTTAATCATCGTATCTTTTAATTGTTCTATAATTTCCTCATTGCTTTCACTTACCGCCTCAAATATCAAATGCTTCATCAACATTTGTAAACGTATAGATTTTTCTTCTTTACTAGTATCTTGAATAGGAACAATGACATCTCTTTGACGGTCGAATATCATAGTGCGAATAGCCTTTAACTGCAACCCTTTTTCCTTCCATCCTTTTATCTTTAAGAAACATTCTATATCCTCTTGCGTGTAGTATCTATGTCCTTGCTCATTTCTTTTAATTGGTATTTCCAATTCTTCCTCCCAATAACGTAATACATGACTTTCAACTTCTACTTGTTTTGCAGCTTCTGAAATTAAATACTTCTCTTTCATCATCTTTCCTTCCTTTCAATTTATTTTTAATAAAAAAAGAGAATACCAGTGTTTCCACCTTCTCCTCTTTTGTCATATATCTTATTATTTATTTTTAAATCTAGCATTGATACTACCGGTAAAATTTTATTCTCAACCTTATCGTTCCAAATTTGCAAACTTTGTATATTCTGGTAACCACACAAGATCCACTGTACCAATAGGACCATTTCTCTGTTTACCTATAATAATTTCTGCGATACCTTTTTTCTCTGAATCTTTATGATAATAATCATCTCTATAAATAAACATAACAACGTCAGCATCCTGCTCTATAGCCCCAGATTCACGTAAATCAGACATCATTGGACGATGGTCTGGTCTTTGTTCCACTGCACGGCTAAGCTGCGATAACGCCAGCACAGGCACCTTTAATTCTCTTGCTAATCCTTTTAATGACCTAGAAATTTCCGAAATTTCTTGTTGCCTAGATTCACTCTTTCCACTGCCACTCATCAATTGCAAATAATCGATAATAATCATTTTCAAATCATGTTCTAATGAATATTTTCTACATTTTGAACGCAATTCCGAAATACTAATACCTGGTGTATCATCAATAATCAGATTAGAGTCTCCAATCACTCCAGCGCTTTCGATTAACTTCTCCCATTCCATATCATCAAGATTACCATTACGAAGATGTTGTGCATCCACTTTTGATTCTAATGAGAACATTCTGTTAACTAATTGCTCTTTAGACATTTCCAAACTAAAGATAGCAACTGTTTCATTTAATTTAAAAGCAACATTCTGTGCAATATTTAAAACAAATGCAGTTTTACCCATTGAAGGTCTTGCTGCTATTAGTACTAAATCTGCAGGTTGCATGCCTGATGTTTTAAAATCTAAATCAAGAAATCCTGTTGCAATCCCTGTTACATTGCCGCGGTTCTTAGATGCTGCCTCAATTCGATCTAAAGCATTTGCAACAATTTGACGAATTGGTACAAATTCACCCGAATTTCGCTTTTGCACTAACTCGAAAACTCTTTTTTCTGTATCTTCTAGAACAACTTCTAAACTTTCTTTTCCCAAATAACAAGTATTTTCAATATCCTGCATCAATCGAATCAATCGTCTAAGGGTAGATTTTTCTGCGACAATATTTGCATAGTGTCTAATATTCGCCGAAGTTGGAACTGCTGTGATAATATCTCTAGTAAATTCTAAGCTACTAACTTCTGGAGGAACATCCTTCTCCTTCAATTTATCTTGCAAAGTAACAAGATCTACTGGTCTTCCTGCGGTATTTAATTCAACCATTGATTCAAACAAAACACCATATTGTTGATTATAAAAATCATCTCCACCTATAATTTCTGAAGCAACAATAATTGCTTGACTATCTAATATCATAGACGCAATTACTGATTGTTCAGCTTCTACACTATGGGGTAAGATTCGCTTAATAAGTGCTTCATCTATTGTTGCCATGGTATAACTTCCCTTTCATGATAAAACTGTTCATTTACTTTGTTAACATAAATATCCTTTACTTTTAAGTCCAGTAATTACAAATCCTTGTAAGCACAAAATCACAGACTCCAAAAGTTGAATTTCTCTCTCTTAAGCCTCTTGTACTTTTACACGTAGAGTTGCCGTTACTTTAGGATGTAATTTTACTTTCACTTCATGTGTACCAAATGTTTTGATACTATCGCTTATCTGTATTTTTTTCTTATCAAGTTCAATATTCCATTGGTCTTTATAAGCCGTTGCTATTTCCTTCGATGAAACAGAGCCAAAACTTCTTCCGCCTTCTCCTGCTTTCATGGTTACAATAATTGCTTTCGTTTCCAACTCTTTCCCAAAATTTTGTGCTTCTTCTAACTGTTCCTTTGCAACTCTTTCTTTGTTAGAGTTTTGTAATTTCAAATCATTTAAATTCTTTGGTGATGCCTCAATTCCTATTTTTTTAGGAATAATATAATTTCTCGCATATCCATCATTAGCATCGATAATTTGACCTTTTTTTCCTAATGTTTTTACATCTTCTAATAATATAATTTTCATCTATAGTTCTCCTTCTTCTAGCATCTTATCAATAATTCCTTTGATTTTAAACAAACCTTCGTGTAAAGAAAGACCTTCCATCTGACAACCGGCAATATTCATATGACCACCACCGCCTAATCTTTCCATGATGACTTGTACATTCACTTCATCAATCGATCTAGCACTAACATAAATCATTCCTTGATATTCTGTTAATATAAAACTAGCTTTCACACCTCTAATGTTCAACAACTCATTAGCTGCTTGAGCTCCTACAATCGTAGGACTTTGTATTCCTTCACTGGTGCAAATAGAAATTGCAAAATCATTTCTATAAATCTCAGCTTGACTAACTGCATCTGCTTTCGCCTTATATTCATTTGCGTTTTCACGGAATAATTTACGAACTCTCGTTACATCTGCACCTCCACGTCTCAGATATGCTGCTGCTTCAAACGTTCTCACACCTGTTTTAGACATAAAATTATTGGTATCTATCATAATTCCTGAATACAAACAGTCAGCTTCTCCACCACGTACTTTAATACCATTACTTACATATTGCAAAATTTCAGTAACCATCTCACAGGTGGATGATGCATAGGCCTCTACATATGATAGCGTAGCATTTTCAATGGTTTCTGAACCTTGTCTATGGTGATCTAATACCACGATAGAACGACATATTTTTAGAAGTTCTGGGCATTCTGTAATACTAGGTTTATTTACATCTACCACAACTACAACAGTACTATTATTTGTATACTCAATAGCTTGTTTACTGTTAATAATCATATCATCTTCATATTCTTCATTACCTATAAACATATCACACAAAGGTTGCACTGATGTGGTTACATCATTTAATACAATATGGGCTTTTCTATCTAAAGTTTTAGCAATACGATAAATTCCGATTGCAGCACCAAAGCTGTCTACATCTGCCATACGATGTCCCATAATAATCACTTGATCCTTCGTAGTAATTAACTCTTTTAATGCATGCGCCTTTACTCTAGCTTTTACCCTAGTGCTCTTCTCCATTTGCTGACTTTTACCGCCATAATAATTAATCTGTTGTGGCGTTTTTACTACTGCTTGATCTCCACCTCTACCAAGTGCTAAATCAATTGCAGTTCTACAGAACTCATAATTTTGTGCATAAGACAATCCATCCACACCGATTCCCATGCTGATAGTGACTGCCATTTCATTTCCGATATTAACCGTCTTTACTTCTTCTAACAAATCAAACCTGTTTTGTTGGAGCTGTGCCACGGCTTTTTTTCTTAATATAATGATATACTTGTCCTTTTCTAGCTTTTTAGAAATACCATCTATAGTTGAAATATATTTATTAACCTTTCTATCAATCAAAGCAATCAATAAGGATCTACGTACTTCCTCTACACTTTCTAATGCTTCTTCATAATTATCTAAATATAAAAGTCCCACTGCAAGGGATTGATCATCATTTTCTTTTAATGCTATTTTTAATTCAGTTTCATCAAACAAATAGATTGCTATCAAAAATCCTTGATAATCTTCACTTGCTAAAATATCACTATTTGAAACCATATCTTCTAATGAAATTCTCTTCATACGAACTAAAAAATCATGGTTTTCAAACTGTAATGATAATTCTGCATCATCCATATCTATAGGCATTTTTTCCATTGTAATCTCAGGAAAAATAGATGTGATTGATTTTTTGTACCCTTTTCCACTATGTATCGTACTTTCAAAAGCCTTGTTGGTCCATATCAGTCTTCCTGTGTCATCTACGATAGCATATGACAACTCCAACTCTCTTAATAATTTTCTTTGAATCTGCCCATATTCTGTTGCAAAACTAATGAGTTCATTCATAATCACCATCTTATTATTTATAATCCAATAAACAAGGATTCCAAAATATAAGACTAGAAAACATGTTACCAATAAACCTGCTTGATAATCAAGCAAATAGACAGAAATATTTACTACAACAAGTAATACTCCCAAATAAATTAGAATTTGAATATATTTTCTCAATACCCCTTTTAATTTTACCTGATTCTTCATGTTAACTCCCATGTATAAACTGAATACTAATACTTCTATTCCATGTTTCATTTTATCAAATACTCTTACAGTATACCATGACTTTAGGTATTATTCCACAACATTCTTTACTTAGTGTTTCTCCTTATCCGACATAATACAAAGAATTATGATATTATTTTCAACTAAAATAAGCCCACTACCTCTTTAACTGTTTTCATTAAAGAGGATCTTAGGCTTATTTTAATAAAGATGATTTGGATATCAACGTTTTTCTTATAGGTTTTTAATTTTACATATTTTCCACAATTTTCATCGTTGTTTCTGCCCACTGGGTTAAACGTTCTGGTTTATAGCACACTGTCGAAACATCCTTCAACAAAAATTCTACATTTAACTGGTTCTTCTTTGCAATTTGTGAAACATTAGTAATATGTTTCGCCACTACATCAGTATCAAGTGAAGGTGCTACAAGTACTGCTGGTGTTGGTTTATTTGACATGATAATTTTAGGGTCAAGATTGATTGCAAAATTTTCTGGATTACTCCAAGGACTGCAAGAAATTTTCCTTACATTTGGTAATTTCTGTACAATGTCAAGTCTATCATCTAAACGTTCACAACAACCATAATAGAACATGCCATAATATTTTGAAATTCTAGACATATAATCAATTTCAAATTCCTTTGTAGTTGCTGGAGATGCGGATGTAAACAATTGTGCCATACTAAGTCCCCAACCATACTCTGAAGTCACACCTTTTCCTGCTGCAAAATCAGGCAATAATTCATCAGTATAAATATGAGAACAATGACAGAGATTATCGTGTGAATTAAAAATACCTAAAGCATTCACTTGTTCAATTCCAGAAATCACTGATTGTGTCATTTTTTCCATAATACCATGAATGAACTCTGGTCGATCAATCAAATCATAATACACATTTTCTACATTCATAAGTTCTGCAAGAATATCCCATATTTGAAGACGAATACTTGCACCACCTGCTTGTACAACTGGAACAATGCCTACAAAAATTTCTTCTGCCACGGCTTTCCATTCGGCTGAAGTTTCTTTATCCAAAGTGATTTGAATATCTTTAATTTTATCAAGATCTTCCTCTTCCTCTAATTGATTAATATAAGAGTGAGAAACCACATCATTTGTTTGATCCGTCTCTGCAGTATTCTCTGCAATATCAATTCCCATACCGCTATTGCTTGCACAATAAGGAATCGTTATAAATGGTTCTACAACCATGTCTACAGGGAAGTTTTTCCATTGATATATTTTCTTTCTCATCCCCTCTTCAATAGAACGCAAAAATGGATCATTACAACGACAAGTCAAACTACCATCAAAATCAAGTTCGTGCCATGGTAATTGGTCTATTGTTACCATAGGTCGCATATTACCAACTCTATTAAATACCTTCCACATTTCCATTTTCTTACGTTGCACATCTAAAGTAGCTATTTGCATATATTCATGGGCTAATTCTCTCAATATGTTCTTTTCAAATTCCGTTACTTGTACCTTTCCCATAACTTATTCCCACCTTTCCTATCTCCATTTTGAGTCTATTATTTGACCCAGTTTACACGTACTATGTTACTTTCTCGTTGTTATTTAACTATATTTATAGTATCATACCCATATATCCTATAGGTGTTTTACAGAAATATAAAACACATCAAAAGTAACATTATTGTACGAAAGCTTCCTGTATACTATAAATAGGTCAAGAGATTGACAAAATAAAATACCTCAAGTAAATTTAGATTATTACTGACCAGCCAGTTGGTAAAATTCTAAAAAAACGAGAGGTATATACA
>JAWXVD010000277.1:0-2565 GCA_044425705.1 Eubacteriales bacterium
ACGAGATACATCAAACTGAATATATTAAAAAGCTTGTTAGCGTTTGGGCTAATAATCAGAATTTTACTACTAAAATTAAAGTGTTTAGCAGTGCTGAGAACTTTCTTTTTGAATACGAGATTTCAGGTGGAGAGGAACAAAAAATTGCTCTTGCAAGAGCATTATATAAAGATTCTGCTTTTATTATCCTAGACGAACCAACAGCAGCCCTCGACCTAATAGCAGAAAGTGAAGTGTACGAAAGTTTTAATAATATAGTTGGCGATAAAACCACAATTTATATAAGTCACAGACTTTCAAGCTGTAAATTCTGCGATGAAATAATGGTTTTTAATAAAGGTAAAATTGTAGAATTTGGCACACACCAAAATCTGCTTAACCAAAATGGAAAATACAACGAATTATGGCAAGCACAAGCACAGTATTATAATTAAACGAATTTAATATCAATTTCCACGCATTGTAAACATAAAAAAGAAGTAGCACTCAAATTTATTTTCATTGATTCAAATACTACTTCTTATGTTTACAGTGATTAATACTGCTTATTTGCTGTCTTTTGGATTTGGAGCATTTTCATTTTGAGTCCCATTTTGAATGTTACTTCAATGAGCAGTTGACGGTATAAAGGGCGCGTATCCTTTAAAGTAGGCTAATAAATCTAATTACGAAGTAACTAAAACATAGTTGGAATATCATGCTATGAATATAATAGGAGGTGCGATAAATATATGAAGCATGTAGGAACACAAGAAATACAAACAATGCGATTGACATTGCGTAAACTCGAATTTGCTGATGCTGAAATGATGTTTAACAATTGGACAAGTGATAATGAAGTTACACGATTTTTGAGATGGGACTCACATAAAAAAATAGATGAAACAATAAACATGATTCAAATGTGGATTGACAACTATCAATCAGACTCCACTTATTACTGGGGAATCTATCTAAAAGACGGAGAAATGATTGGTTCAATTGGTATTACCATAACATCAGAATATGATTCTAAGGCAGAACTAGGTTATAAAATTGGTAGCCGTTGGTGGAGACAAGGATATACTAGCGAAGCAGCACAAGCTGTTATAGATTATATGTTTGAGAATACTGATGTCGAACGAATTGATTCATACAACGCAGTAAACAATCTTGCTTCTTCGAAAGTTATGGAAAAGGTTAGAATGAGTAATGAGGGCTTTCTGCGACACTACTATAGAATAGGTGATGCTTTTCAAGATTGTACTTTATATGCAATCATACGAGATGAATGGATACAAACAAAATGAGCAACATCCAACAGAACTAAAAAATAGCAAGATTTTAAGAAAAGAATAATATAACACACAACCTGCTAGGAGAAATCTTAGCAGGTTATTTTTTATGCTTGAAAGAAAGATAGGATGAAAAATAAGATTTTTCATCCGCAACTTTGTGTCTTCGACTCAAAGCTTGCAAGTTGAGAAGAAAGAGGGGTATTGTTATGGGACAAAGAGCACTTTACACCTTATATGAAAATGGCAAAGCAAGTTATTTCTATTCACATTGGGGAGCAAATGCCTTAACACCATTATATAGGTTATCACAAGCGATGGAGTGGCAAACGGAGAATAACAAATCTATTGCTCATATACTAGAGCATTTAGGAGATGATGGTGAATATAAATTTCCACTAGATTCTAATAGCTATATGGTATTTGAAAAGTTAGATGTATTAGAAGCAAATAAAATGCTAAGTGACTATTTTAGTGGGAGTGATCTTGAAATGCACATCACACTTGATTTAGATTGTAATGAATGTTTGTTAGATTACAACAGAAATTGTCCTTGGTTTGCTGCGATGGATAATTATAGTATTCCTATTGATGTGGGACTAAAGAATGTTGAGCTACTAGCTGTATATGCAACAAAACATGGAATTGAGAAATTTGGTAAAATTGAAGAATTATATAATCAAGGTACAGGTATAGCTGAAGCATTAGAAAAGTCCAGAGCTGTACAGAAACTAAACGAGTATGTTAATTCACCGGAAGCAAGAGAAGAACGATTAAGAATGTCAGAAATGATGAATTTAGAAATGGAGGTTTAACGATATATGGAGGGACTACTTTTCCCAATTATTATGCTTTCCATCACCTTGGTAGGTGGTGGAATTTTACTTTTGGTGCTAAAAAATACAAAACCAAAAACACACACAGATGAAGAAACATTAAGATTAAAGACTGCACAGGATTTTATCAATGTGAGGAATTTGAAAGATAAATATTTGTATACCGATGATGGAATGACTATCATGTTTGTAAGAATTGGTGGTGTTAGCATTGACCTATACAGCCGAAGTGAAAAAACAAACTTGGTAAAACAACTTACTTCTGAATTATCAGAGATTTCCTATCCGTTTAAATTTATGGCACTATCTAGGCCAGTAGACATTTCGCCAATTATTCATGAGCTAACAGATGAAATGAAAGAAGCTGATGATAAGCGAAAGGAACTTTTACGACAGGAGATATATCAAATGTCAAGTTTCGCTATTTCTGGTGAAATTGTAGAACGACAGTTTTA
>JAWXVD010000010.1:0-41137 GCA_044425705.1 Eubacteriales bacterium
AATGCTAGGTGATTATGCTATTTATATAGAGAAAGTAAGAAACTATGTAAAGTTTCTACCAATAGAAGAAGCAGTTGATAAAGCGATAACAGAATGTATAAATAGTGATATATTAGCAGAATTTTTAAGAAACAATCAGTTGGAGGCGAAGTATATGACAATTTTTGAATATGATGAAGAACAGCATATCCGATTAGAAAGAGAAGATGCAAAAGCCGAAGGAAAAGCCGAAGGAAAAGCCGAAGGAAAAATCGATTTGATTCGTAAAATATTAGCTAAGTCATTAGGAAATACAGAAATCGCAGAGTTTTTAGACGTAGATGTATCTTATATAGAGGCAATTGCAAATATAGTTGCTATCAATCCAGATATAACAGATGGTGAAATTGCAGAGCGTATATTATGATATTCGTTTTAATGCGATTCATTACTTCTTATCACAAGATACCATCATGCAACAACCAGTTTCCAACACACCCTTTAGCCAAAGTAATGTTGATTACTTTTTATCAGAAGTTAGGCAAATTCCAGATGATAGTATTATGGAAATTGCCAATGTTACAGAAGAAGTATTAACGGAAGTTAAGAAATCTATGGGTTTGCTATAAAGGTAGATAAACTTTTAGCAATCGGTTTTATTGAAAAATTAATCTAACCCCCAATCGTTAGATTTTGATCTGACTTTGGGGGCGGTTTATAATAACACAATTATTTTTAGCATAAAATCAAGCAAGATTTTCCCATTCTTCATACAATGCAACTAATTCTTCTCCAATACTAGCTTTTTCCTTTGATAGCTTGGTTAATTGGGCAACATCGGTACAAACTTCGGGCAATGACATTTGTTCATCAATTTCACAGTCTCTTAATTCTAGTTCTTCGATACGAGATTCCACTTTCTTTAATTGATTTTCTTTCTTGCGTTTTGCAGCTTCCATTTCTTTCATGGATTTCCAGTCTTGTTTACTTTCAGAAACACTTTCCTCCACGATATCTTTTGCAAGTTTGGCAGTAGGAGAGAGGATGTCTTTTTTCTCTATATAATAATCATAATTACCAATATAATTGGTTAAGGTATTACAAGATAAATCTAGGATTCTTGTGGCGGTACGGTTAATAAAGTATCGATCATGGGAAACGTAAAGTACGGTTCCTGTATAGCTATTTAAAGCATTTTCTAATATTTCTTTGGACATAATATCTAAATGGTTAGTAGGTTCATCAAGGATTAAGAAATTAGCTTCTGAGAGCATTAATTTTGCAAGAGAAACACGACCTCTTTCTCCACCACTAATATCACAAATACGTTTGAAAACATCATCACCTGTAAAAAGGAAGGCTGCTAATACATTTCTGATTTCCGTATTGGTTAAAGTTGGATAATCATCAGCTATTTCATTAAAAAGAGTTTTATCAGAATGAAGTACATTATGCTCTTGGTCATAGTAACCTATGCTTACATTAGATCCTAGAGTAATGCTTCCCATGTCTGCTTCTACAATTTCATTGATAATTTTAAGGATAGTGGTTTTACCTGTTCCGTTATCACCGATGATAGAAACTTTTTCTCCACGTTTGATATCGAAAGTAAGATCATCAAACAGAGTTAATGATCCAAATGACTTTTTGAGGTTTTCTACAAAGATTACATCATTACCACTGACTTTTCTAGGGGAAAGATGGATTTTCATCTCTTGATCAATTTCAACAGGTTTATCGATAACTTCTACTTTATTTAGCATTTTTTCGCGACTCTCTGCACGTTTAATTGATTTTTCACGATTAAAGGAACGAAGTTTTTCGATAACATCTTCTTGATGTTTGATTTCACGTTGTTGATTCATATAGGCATTCCACTGGGCAACACGCTGTTGTTCTTTTTTCATGCTATAGTCAGAATAATTTCCGACAAAGGTAGAAACTTTAGTATTGTCTACCTCAACAACTTTATTGGCGATGCGGTCTAAGAAATATCGATCATGGGAAACGATTAAAACAGCACCTTTATAATTAAGTAGATAAGTTTCTAACCAAGAAATTGATGACATGTCTAAATGGTTAGTAGGTTCATCTAAAATAATTAAATCAGGTTTGGTTAATAATAATTTACCCAATGCTACACGAGTTTTCTGTCCACCGGATAAGGTGCCTATATTTTTTGAAAATTCGCTTTCTTCAAAACCGAGACCTTTTAAGACGCCGATTAACTCACTCTGATATAAATACCCACCACCGATTTCAAATTGATGGGTAAGAAGAGTGTATTCTTCCATTAATGCTTCTAACATTTCACCAGAGGCATGTTTCATTTTATTTTCCACACTGCGCATACCATGTTCTAGGGCGATTAAATCTTGTTTCATAGACAATAATTCTTCGTAAATAGTAGTATCGCTATTAACCGATGCATTTTGTGCTAAATAGCCTAAAGTTTTCCCTTTTGACAAGATGACTTGTCCATCATCAGCAGGTAATTCACCTACAATAATGCGAAGCAGTGTTGTTTTTCCGGCACCATTAATCCCTACGATGGCCATCTTATCATAATCTTCCATATGAAAAGAACAATTTTGTAAAAGCATCTTTTCTTGAAATGCTTTTTCTATATTTTGACATGATAATATCATAATTTATTAAACCTCTTTCTGGAATTTTCAATCTTTTATAGTGTACAATTACAGCAACATTCTGTCAATTATTTGACAGGAATTTGATTGACATTATTTTAACAACTAGATATAATGTGATATAGAAGTAGTTTGAGAGAAAGTGATGGGTATTAAAATGGATGGAAGAGATATTTCCCAGGCTGTTATTGGGCGTTTGCCACGTTATTTTAGATATCTTGGTGAATTGAAGGATGAAGGTATCGAGAGAGTATCGTCTCAAGAATTAAGTAGATTGATGCAGGTGACTGCCTCTCAAATTAGACAAGATTTTAATAACTTTGGTGGATTTGGGCAGCAAGGATATGGGTACAATGTAGAATTTCTCTATACTGAAATAGGGAAAATTCTGGGTTTATATAAAGAGCATCATCTTATTATTATTGGTGCTGGTAACTTAGGGCAAGCGTTAGCTAATTATATGAATTTTGAAAGAAGAGGTTTTATTTTTAAAGGTATATTTGATATCAATTGTGATTTGATTGGAAAGAAACTTCGTGGTATGGAAGTACAGTCCATGGATCATATGAAAGATTTTATTAAAGAGAATAATATTGACATTGCTGTGTTGACAATTCCTAAAACAGAGGCTGTTGCCATGGCTGAAAAGCTTGTAGGATATGGGATTAAAGCTATTTGGAATTTTGCACACGTAGATTTATCCTTGCCAGATGGTGTACAGGTGGAGAATGTACATTTATCTGACAGTTTAATGAAATTATCATATAATATTAATCGTTATGAAGAACAACATAGAAATAGCAGCCCTGAGAAATGAGCTTAGGGCTGTTTTCTTACTATATGGGGGTTAAAATTGATTTTTCATATTGTCAAAGAGGAGCTTGGGAAATATATGGATGGATATGAAAGAGTTCATGCAATTATTGATTTAGATTGCATTTGTGATAATGTAATCAATATACAGAAAAAGGTACAAAGCAATCATATTATTTGTGTGATTAAGGCAGATGGGTATGGTCATGGAAGCATTCCTATCGCATTGGAATTAGAAGAAATGGATATGGTTGAAGGCTATGCGGTTGCTACTGTGCAAGAGGGTATCCTACTTCGAAAAGCAGGTATCAAGAAAAGTATTTTAGTATTAGGGTATGTGTTTCCTAGCACATATGAAAATATGATTATGAACAAGATTACGCCAACACTTTTTGATTTGTATTCAGCTAGACAGCTACAAGATTGTGCACAGAAGATGAAAGTTACGGTTCCTGTTCATATCAAAGTAGACACGGGTATGGCCAGAATTGGTATTTCGCCAAATAGGCAAGGGGTAGAATTTGTGAAAGAAGTAATGTCTTATAAGAATATCTTTGTAGAAGGGATTTTCACACATTTTTCTCAGGCAGATATGTATGATCAAAGATTTACTGAGAAGCAATTATGCACCTTTAAGGATTTTGTGACTACTATAGAAGTAGAAACACAAACCATTATCCCTAAAAAGCATTATGCGAATAGTGCAGGAATCATTCAATTAGAAGAGGACTTAGATATGGTAAGGGCTGGTATAATTTTATATGGATTATGGCCATCAGATCAAGTTAGCCAAGAAAGAATTTTGCTAAATCCTGCTTTATCTTTACATAGTCAAGTAATTTATGTAAAAGAAGTAGGACCAGGAACAGAAATAGGTTATGGTGGCACCTATATTGCAAAAGACGAAATGAAAGTAGCAACCATTCCAGTAGGTTATGGAGATGGATATCCAAGAGGCTTATCCAATAAAGGGCATGTGTTAATTCACGGAAAACCTGCAAAAATTCTAGGAAGAATTTGTATGGATCAGTTTATGGTTGATGTAACAGAAATAAATAATGTACAGATAGGCGATTCTGTCACTTTAATTGGGAGAGATGAAAACGAAATAATAACAATAGAAGATTTAGGGGAACTTTCTGGTAGATTCAATTATGAATTAGCCTGTGATTTAGGAAAAAGAATTCCTAGGATATATATCAGAAACCAAAAACAGAAATACAAAAAAGATTATTTTGATGATTTTGTAATTGAAACCATCTAAGAGTGAATACCTTCAGATATTTTGGAAATACTTCCAGTATGAAAAATAATGAAGGAAGTGGCAAATTGAAACGTGGAGATATTTATTATGCAGATTTAAGACCTGTAATTGGTTCAGAACAAGGTGGAATTAGACCGATTTTAATTATACAAAATGATGTAGGAAATCGTCATAGTCCAACTATTATCTGTGCAGCTATTACCTCAAAGATGAATAAAGCGAAATTACCAACCCATATCGAACTCAGCAGTATGGAGTATCGAATAGAAAAAGATTCAGTGATTTTATTAGAACAATTACGCACAATAGATAAGAAAAGATTGAAAGATTTTGTATGTACATTAGATATAGAAGTTATGAGAAAAGTAAACAAAGCCTTACAAATAAGCCTAGATTTAAATACATAAGAATTTACGTTATAGGTCACGTGAGAGCTGTAACGACTTTTCATTTCTTGACGAAATTGAAAAAAAATGATACATTGTAGAGTAGATTTATGATAACAGATGTTAAAAAATACTTTGAGAAAGGCATGGAAATAAACATGGATGATGGGGAACCGATAAATACGATTTTGTTATTATTGGTAATAGTAGGAATTGATTTGATATTATATATTGCTGAAAGGATGATGCATTATATAATAGAACAAAGACTGGCAAAGAACGCAGCGGAAGAAGAGATTATGTCCATGGTCAATGAAGGACATGAACAAGGTTATATTGAAGCTAGTGAAGCGGAGATGATTAATAATATTTTCGAATTTGGTGATAAAGAAGCACAAAATATTATGACCAATCGAAGCAATATTGTTGGAATAGATGAAAGTATTACTTTAGATGATGCTGTGCATTTTATGCTAGAAGAGCCTTTATCCAGATTTCCAGTATATAAGGAAAGTATTGATCATATACATGGGATTTTACATTTAAAAGATGCTCTTCGATTACATAAGGACGAATCATTGCGAGGAAAACCAATCAGAGAGATTGAGGGTTTATTACGTAAAGCAAAATTCATTCCAGAAACTCGATTTATCGATGACTTATTCAGAGCCATGCAATCAGCAAAATTGCAAATGGTTATTGTGATTGATGAATATGGACAAACAGGTGGTCTTGTTACAATGGAAGACATCCTTGAGGAAATCGTAGGCAATATTTTAGATGAATATGATGAAGAGGATGATCATATCGAAGAAAAGGGTGAGGATGAGTATATCATTGAAGGGGTCACGCCGTTAGAGGAATTAGAAGAATTACTTCATATATCCTTTGGTGATGTTGAATTTGAAACATTAAATGGTTTTTTGATTTCTAAAATGGATCGTATACCTGATCAAGATGATACTTTCGAAGTTGATGTTGAAGGATATCATTTTAAAATATTGTCAGTAGAGAATAAAATGATTCAAAGTGTTAGTGTAACAAAAAATCTAGAACCAGTAGTAGAACTTATAAATTAGCAGGTATTATGCAGTAATTATGAATCTTAAGATTATTATATATCTATCAATAAAAATTTTATTACAGAAACTTACAAGGGGAGAGGAATTATGTCAGGACATTCAAAATTTGCTAATATCAAACATAGAAAAGAAAAAAATGATGCAGCAAAAGGAAAGATTTTTACAATTTTAGGAAGAGAAATTGCAGTTGCCGTAAAAGAAGGTGGCCCAGATGTTGCAAACAACTTTAAATTAGGACAAGTTGTTGCAAAAGCAAAAGCTAATAATATGCCAAATGATACTATTGAAAGAGGTATTAAAAAAGCCGCTGGAGATGTAGGCAATGTAAATTATGAATATATTACATATGAAGGATATGGACCCAATGGTATCGCTGTTATCGTAAATACCTTAACAGATAATAAAAATAGAACTGCTGCCAACGTAAGAAGTGCATTTACAAAGGGGCAAGGAAATATTGGAACCATGGGTTGTGTTTCGTTTATGTTTGATGAAAGAGGTCAAATTATCATCGATAAAGAAGAATGTGAAATGGATGCCGATGATTTAATGATGTTAGCCTTAGATGGTGGTGCCGAAGATTTTAATGAGGAAGATGACAGTTTTGAAATCTTAACAGATCCAGATGCATTTGAAGATGTTAAAAAAGTATTAGAAGATGCAAATATTCCAATGGTTAGTGGAGAAGTAAAAATGATTCCTCAAAATTATGTGGAATTAACTGATGAAGTAGCAGTTAGAAATTTACAAAAAACATTAGATTTATTAGAAGAAGACGATGATGTACAGGCAGTTTACACGAATTGGGACGAATAAATCGAAAGGATTGGTATCAATATGGAATATACAGAAATCAAATGTCAGTTTTGTGGTGAAAAAATGCAAGCACCAAAAGGTAGAGAAGAAATAATATGTATGTTTTGTGGAAAAAAGATTACTGTTGTACAGGAAAATTTATCTGGAAAAACTTTTGATGAATATATCTTTTCAACTTTATTGCCAGATGCTTTCCATGAAGTGGAAGAATATTTCAAAACATTCCATAAGGATACTTATGAAGAAAAATTCAAATCATATTTTCGTAATAATGCAGAATTTTTTGGTATGATTAGATTAGCCATTGGTGATGGAGAAAGTGCTCAAGAATCAGTTATTAACAATATGATATCTTTTGCAGAATCTGTCAAGGTGAATAGGAAAAGTAAATATGATAAGGAAAGTGTTCAATTTTCTTTGAATTTATATATGGCCACTAGAATTATGCCTGCAATTATTAAAACAGACGGATCCGCTGGATTACAATTTTGCAATCTGATATGTCAGAAATGGTCAAAAGCTTTTAAGGGAGCAGATATTAAAGCAGCTACTTATGAAGAGGTTGTTGCAGGTTTTAGAAGAAAATTATGTTATGTCACAACTGCAACATGTCAGGCATTAAACTTAGGTGAGGATTGTCAGGAATTAGAGGTTCTTAAGTTATATCGCGATACATATATGATTTCATCATCTTTAGGACAAGACCTAGTGGAAAAATATTATGATATAGCGCCAACTATAGTAAAACGTATCAATAAAGAAGAAAATCCCCAAGAAAAATATATGTGTATTTGGGAAAAATACCTAAAACCATGTCTTACATATATTGAACAAGAAGAAAATGAAGCATGTAAAGAGAAATATATAAGTATGGTAGAAGATTTATATAGAGAATATATGGAGGACAGTCATGAATAGAGAATATGCAAAAGAAACAAAATGTATCCAATCAGGATGGAAGCCTACAAATGGAGAGCCTAGAGTCTTACCAATTTATCAAAGTACTACATTCAAATATGATTCTACAGAACAAATGGGACGTTTATTTGATTTAGAAGAATCTGGTTATTTTTATACTAGATTACAAAATCCTACCAATGATTTTGTAGCACAAAAGATTTGTGACTTAGAGGGTGGTGTTGCAGCCATGTTAACATCCTCTGGACAAGCAGCTACTTATTACTCTGTCTTTAATATTTGTGAAGCGGGTGATCATGCAATTATGTCAGCCACTGTTTATGGTGGTACTTTTAACTTATTAGCAGTTACCATGAAAAAAATGGGTATTGAATGTACTATAGTAGATCCAGATGCATCTTATGAAGAGATTGCAAAAGAGTTTAAATCAAATACGAAATGTGTATTTGGTGAAACTATTGCAAATCCAGCACTTGTAATTTTAGATATTGAAAAATTTGCAACACTGGCCCACGATCATGGAGTGCCATTGATTATTGACAATACTTTTGCTACCCCTATTAACTGTAATCCGTTTCAATGGGGAGCAGATATCGTAACCCATTCTACAACAAAATACATGGATGGACATGCTATGTGTGTGGGTGGTGCTATTGTAGATTCTGGTAATTTTGATTGGTCAAAATATCCTGACAAATTTCCTGGATTATGTACACCTGATGATTCTTATCATGGCATTACATATACAGAAAAATTTGGAAAACAAGCTTATATTGTGAAAGCAACAGCCCAATTAATGAGAGATTTAGGATCTATTCAATCACCACAGAATGCCTTTCTTTTAAATGTAGGCTTAGAAACATTGCACTTGAGAATGGAAAGACATTGCGAAAATGCATTAGCAATTGCTAAATATTTAGAAAGATGTGAAGAAGTTGCTTGGGTAAATTATCCAGGATTAGAAAGTAATAAATATTATGAATTAGCACAGAAATATTTGCCAAAGGGTAGCTGTGGTGTTATTTCTTTTGGGTTAAAAAGTGGTAGAAGCGGTGCTGGAGCCATGATGGATCATTTGCAATTAGCTGCTATTGTAACACATGTGGCTGATGCTAGAACTTGTGTACTTCATCCTGCTAGCCACACACATAGACAAATGACTGATGAGCAATTGGTAGAAGCGGGAGTTCAGCCCGATTTAATAAGATTATCTGTTGGAATTGAGAACGTAGATGATATTATTGCAGATTTAAAACAAGCGATTAGTCAATCAGTATAAAATGGTGAAAGCTATGGATAAAAGAGTGAAATTTGCTATAGAGGGTATTGGTTGTAGTATTATTGTCGGAATATTTCTCTTTTTACGTATTACTTATTATGATTTTCAACAATTTACGTTGCAAGAAGGCACTGATATTTATTTAGATGCACTTGTCTCTTCAGAGGGAATACTAATTAATCAGAAGATAATGATAGACTATATTTATACCTATTATTTATCTATTGTTCTCTTGTTTTTAGGAAATAGTGAGATATGTGTCATTTATGCAAATTTATTTTTACAAATGATAACAATGATATGTATCTATTTTGGAATCAGAAATTTCATAGGTCCGATAGTTGCTATGATTGTATCGGCATTCCTTTCTGTCTTTGTGTATTTTGTTGAGATTATTGGATTTGCTACAAGTATCCATTTGACTTATCTCTTCACTGGCATTTTGTTACTTTCATCTTCCTTCTTGGTTTGTTATTATAAGAGAAAAATGTTTACAAGAGAAAATATTGATGAAGATTTGCTTCTTGAATTTTTTCTTGAAACGGATGAAAGTGATGATATCGAAATGGAAACAAGTGCAGACGAAAAAAGTTTGGATGGAAGAAATGTTGATGATAAATGCCATAATGTAAAAAGTAAAACAGAATTTATTAAAAATCCATTACCTTTACCACCAAAACATGTGAATCAAGAGTTAGAATATAAATTTGAACCGAATGAAGTCGATATGCACTATGATGTAGATGATGAAAATATGAAAATGTACTATGATGTATAGGAATTAAATAAAAACACATAATATAAGAATCTGGAATAAGTATTGAACCTAATTATTTAGGAACAATAGCAACCACCAGATTCTTTTTTATTATAAATTTAGGAGAGGCATAGGTTGGTATGTTAGAAATAGTTGAAAATAAGGTAGAGGATGTAGAACACATAAAAAAAGAAAAACCACGCGTTGAAAAAAAAGAGAATGATTTAGAGTTAAATATAAAACAAACTGAACAAATTAAGGAAACAGGTGAAGTGATTCTCAATAATAGTGAACATAACAATATCCATTTAATTTCTATCATTGGAGAAATAGAAGGACATGACGTACTTGGCAGTTCAACTAAGAGTACTAAATATGAGCATATTTTACCAAGTTTAGCTGCTATTGAAGATAATGATGAGGTTGGAGGCGTTCTTGTGTTGATTAATACAGTAGGGGGAGATGTAGAGGCTGGGCTTGCAATTTCTGAAATGATAGCAAGTCTGAGCAAGCCAACTGTCAGTCTTGTACTAGGTGGATCTCATTCCATTGGTGCACCAATTGCTGTTAGTGCAGATTATTCCTTTATTGTATCTACTGGTACGATGGTGATTCATCCAGTTAGAATGAGTGGTATGGTGCTAGGTGTAAGACAGAGTTTTGAGTATTTTCAGCAGATACAAGATCGCATCGTAGGATTCGTGTGTGATCATAGTAAAATTGAAAAAGAGCAGTTCAAAAAGTACATGATGAATACAGAAATGATGACAAAAGATCTTGGCACATTATTAGTTGGCAAGGAATGTGTAGAGACAGGACTTATTGATGGAGTTGGAGGAATCAAGGAGGCTATTGGAAAGCTACACCAACTGATAGGGGAATGCAAGAAAAAATAAAATTTTGTTACAATGTGTTAGCTGTCCTAGTTTGCATTAAAAATCAGTTAATTTTAAGCTTTAAAAATTAAGGATGACCACATTGCAATTATATGCTATAATAAATAAGATTAGATTGCATTTTGCGATATAAGTACTCTTTAGTATATGTAGGAGGTCGTATTTATTATGGCAACTAGTTCAGGAAATAGAGGAACTAATACAACAAAAAAAACAACTACAAGAAAAAAACAACCAACATCAAAAGCAAAACAAAAATCTACAAAGGTTACTCATAAAACAGCACAAGAAAGTGCAATTAGCAGTGAAGTTATGCTAATTGCACTATTTGCGGTGATGATTCTTCTGTTTTTATGTAATTTTGGATTGATTGGCAAAGTTGGTTTAGTGATCAGTGATATTCAATTTGGTTTATTTGGAATTATGGCATATATTATTCCTATTATTATCTTTATTGCAGTGGCTTTTCGGGTATCAAATTATGGGAGTTTCGTTGCAAATATAAAACTAGTTGCAGGGATTGGTTTATTTATCTGCATCAGTGCTGGACTTCATGTTTTTAGTGGCCAATTAGATACTATGGAAACATATTCAGTTGTTACACTATATCAAACGGCTGTATCTACCAAACAAGGGGGAGGTGCTATAGGTGGTAGTTTTGCATATTTGTTATACTACTTATTAGATTTTGTAGGTACAATTCTTGTTTTGCTAGTGTGTACAATTATTTTTCTTGTATTAGTTACCCAGAAATCCTTTTGGGGTGGCGTGAAAAAGAGTAGTATGAAAGTTTACTCTTCTGCGAAGGAAGATGCCCAGTATCGAAGAGAGCGAGCTGATACAAGGCGTGAGGAAGCTGTTCGATTAAAACAAGAGAGAACCATGAAACGGGAAGAAGAACTTGCAAAAAAAGATGCGGAAAAAATCTTGCGAATGGATCGAAAAGTAAGTGGTGTAACTAAGGATACAGTCATACCAGAAAATCTGCAGATGTGTCAAAGTAAAAATATAGTTAACCATGACATGCATGAAATTATAGTAGAGGAAGATTTGCCAGTAACAAAAATCACTAAAGTTTGTCAAAGTGAAGATGCATTTGATTTTAGTAATATACGAGTTCATAAAGCATCTATGGACGCAAATGATAGCGTGACAGAAGAGAATCATAATGAATTACCTTTTGTAGAAAATAGTAAAGATACAGAAGAAATTAAATTGCAAATGACAGAACATGATCCTTTTGACTTTGAAATGGATGATATGATTTATGAACAAGAGGAATTACAATTAGAGCCTGTAAAGAAGGCTGTAGATGCTAAAAAACAAGAGCAAATGGTTCCTTCAAAAATAAATATGGAAGATGAAATTCATAAGAAACCTAATACAGTTCATAAAAAATACATCTTTCCACCTATTACAAGATTGCATAAAACAAAATTGGCGAAATCTGATTCTACATTACAGTTGAAAGAAACAGCAATGCAATTACAACAAACATTACAGACCTTTGGTGTAAAGGTTACCATCACCGATATTAGTCAAGGGCCAGCTGTAACGCGGTACGAGTTACAACCAGAGCCAGGGGTAAAAGTAAGTAAAATAGTAGGGCTATCAGATGATATAAAACTAAATTTAGCAGCAACAGATATTCGAATTGAGGCACCCATTCCTGGAAAAGCTGCGGTAGGAATTGAAGTACCAAACAAAGAAAATGCTACAGTAGGTCTACGTGAATTATTAGAAAATAAAAATTTTAAAGAATTTAAGTCAAAACTAGCCTTTGCAGTAGGAAAAGATATTAGTGGTAATATTGTTGTTACAGATATTGCTAAAATGCCTCATATGTTAATTGCAGGCGCAACTGGCTCGGGTAAATCAGTATGTATCAATACACTAATCATGAGTATTTTGTATAAGGCACATCCAGATGATGTAAAATTAATCATGATTGACCCTAAGGTGGTAGAATTAAGTGTATATAATGGAATTCCACATTTGCTAATTCCTGTGGTTACAGATTGTAAAAAAGCTGCTGCTGCATTACATTGGGGCGTAGCAGAGATGACTGATCGATATCAAAAGTTTGCTGATTTTAATGTGCGTGATTTAGCTGGTTATAATAAACAACTAGAGGCTATGAAAGCAAAAGGAGATAGCGACGTTCCATCTAAAATGCCACAAATTGTGATTATTGTAGATGAATTAGCAGATTTGATGATGGTTGCTCCGGGAGAAGTAGAGGAAGCCATCTGTCGTTTGGCACAATTAGCTAGAGCGGCAGGTATTCATTTGATTATTGCGACCCAACGTCCATCAGTAGATGTCATAACTGGTTTGATTAAAGCAAACATGCCAAGCCGTATTGCCTTTTCCGTTTCAAGTGGTATCGACTCTAGAACAATTCTAGATATGAATGGGGCAGAAAAACTCTTAGGAAAAGGAGATATGTTATTTTATCCTCAGGGTTATTCAAAGCCAATGCGTATGCAAGGTGCTTTCGTTTCAGATACAGAGGTATTTGATGTGGTTGATTTCCTAAAAAATCAAACATTAGGGAATATATACAACGAAGATATAGAAGAAAAAATCAAATCCATTGGAACTTCTTCAAGTACCTCAAATGCAAGTGGTGATGGTGTTGATGAAAAAGATCAGTATTTTGTGGATGCTGGACGTTTTATTATCGAAAAAGAAAAAGCTTCCATAGGTATGTTACAACGTGTATTTAAAATAGGGTTTAATAGAGCTGCAAGGATTATGGATCAACTTTCCGATGCTGGTGTTGTAGGGGAAGAAGAAGGCACAAAACCAAGGAAAGTATTGATGAGCATGGAACAATTTGATCTATATATCGAGGAATATTTATAAATAAAAAAAGTTAGCGATACATATTTTGTAGCTTTCAGCCTTTGGCTGTATAACTACCATATTTTAAAATTAGAAGGGTAAAGGGAATAAGTAAAATGAAATCAGATATTCAAATTGCACAAGAAGCAAAAATGTTACCAATTATTGAAGTGGCACAAAAATTAGATTTGACTATGGATGAATTAGAATTATACGGAAAATATAAAGCTAAAATTTCAGACCAGTATATGGATAAAATTAAGAATCGTCCAGATGGAAAATTAATTCTTGTGACGGCTGTTAATCCAACACCAGCAGGAGAAGGAAAAACTACCATTAGTGTAGGTTTAGGGCAAGCTTTTGGTAAACTTGGTAAAAAGGCAATTATTGCATTGAGAGAACCATCACTTGGACCTTGCTTTGGTGTGAAAGGTGGAGCGGCTGGCGGTGGATATGCGCAAGTGGTTCCAATGGAGGATTTGAACCTTCATTTCACTGGTGATTTTCATGCCATCACTAGTGCTAACAATTTATTGGCAGCAATGCTAGATAATCATATTCAACAAGGGAATGAATTAGGAATTGATACAAGACAGGTGGTATGGAAAAGATGTCTCGATATGAATGATCGTGTTTTGCGTAATACAGTTGTAGGATTAGGTAATAAAATGGATGGTACAGTGAGAGAGGATCACTTTGTTATCACGGTGGCTTCTGAGATCATGGCTGTATTATGTTTAGCTAGTAACATGGAAGACTTGAAGGCTAGATTAGGAAGAATGGTAGTTGCTTATAATTATGCAGGTAAACCAGTTTTAGCAGAAGAATTGCAAGCAGTGGGTGCTATGGCTGCATTATTAAAAGATGCACTAAAACCAAATTTGATTCAAACATTAGAACATACACCAGCACTGGTACATGGTGGACCTTTTGCCAATATTGCACATGGATGTAATTCTGTGCGTGCTACAAAAACAGCTTTAAAAATGGCAGATTACTGTATTACAGAAGCGGGATTTGGAGCAGATTTAGGTGCGGAAAAATTCTTTGATATCAAATGTCGTATGTCAGGGATGCATCCAGATGCTGTAGTCTTAGTTGCCACTATAAGAGCTATGAAATATAATGGTGGTGTGGCCAAAGCTGATTTAAATACAGAAAATTTAGAAGCATTGCAAGCTGGTATTGTGAATCTTGAAAAACATATTGAAAATTTACACAAATTCAATGTGCCAGTAGTTGTTACTTTAAATTCATTTATTACAGATACCAAGGCGGAAATTGATTTTGTTGAAAAGTTTTGTCATGAAAAAAATTGTGAGTTTGCCTTAGCGGAAGTTTGGGAAAAAGGTGGCAATGGTGGTATTGCCTTAGCGGAAAAGGTATTACATACATTGGAAAATAAAACTAGTGAATTTCAAGTATTATATCATGAGAAACAACCGATTAAAGATAAAATTCATACTATTGCATCGGAGATATATGGAGCAGATGGTGTAACTTATGCACCAACTGCAACGAAACAAATTTTGAAATTAGAAGAAATTGGTTTTGGAGATTTACCAATCTGTATGGCAAAAACACAATATTCCCTATCAGATGATCCATCTTTATTAGGAAGACCTAGTAATTTTGAAATAAATGTTAGAGAAGTATATGTTTCTGCAGGTGCAGGATTTGTTGTAGTATTAACTGGTGCAGTTATGACCATGCCAGGCTTACCAAAGAAACCAGCTGCAATGGGAATAGATGTCAATGAAGATGGTGTGATTACAGGTCTATTCTAAGATAGCTAAATAAAAAAGGAGTTCTATTTATGAAATGCCCTAATTGTGGATCGGAATTAATAGAAGGACATCTCTATTGTGACGAATGTCATGAAGAGATTTGCTTTGTTCCTAATTTTGATCCTGAACTAGAAAACAGCATAGTAGAAACATTATCCAATGTTGCAGAAGAGGTGATGCCTACAAAAGAGCTAAATGAATTGGATAATACGACAGAAGAATTTCAAGTTATTAGAAATAAACGTAGTAAAATAATATATCTTATTATCGGTACTACTATTATATTTATTTTTTGTTGGTCTTTTTTTCTGTATTCTAAGACAGCCTACTATATCAATGGAAGAGCAGAAGCCTCCTTTCATAATGGGAATTATGAAAAATCTAAAGATTATTATAACCGTATCATTGATTTGAAGGGGGAGTCTTTAGATGTGTATTTGCAACTTGCACAATGTTATACAAAATTAAATGATATTGAAAATATAGAAGCTGTATATTTGAATATTTTAAGATTGGATTCAAACAATGAGGAAGCATATGATCAAATGATTGACATCTATAAAAAACAAGAAGCATATGATGAGATTTATGCATTATTATCAAATTGTGAGGATGCAAAAATACTAGAAGAATACAGACAGTATCTTGCAAATGTCCCTGATTTTAGTGTTGCTGAAGGAACCTATTCTACTATCATATCTTTAAAATTAAGAAGTGATACATCGGGAACTATTTATTATACCTTGGATGGTTCTATTCCGGATGAAACTAGTGATATGTATACTGTGCCTATTTTTTTGGAAAGTGGAACCCATGTAGTACAAGCAATGTTTGTCAATGATTATGGAATGAAAAGTGAATTGAAGTCCCGTACATATACAATTGAGGTGCAACAGCCATATGCCCCTGAAGTGAATTTGTACAGTGGTGATTATTCGGAAGCTAGCTACATTATCGTAGAAGCACAACAGAATTGTGTGATTTATTACACCACGGATGGTACAGACCCCACAAGAAATAGTATGATTTATACAGAGCCAATACTTATGCCGGTAGGAAAAAGCGAATTTCGATTTATGAATTACAGTGAGGTTGGTGGTTCTGGAAAGATTACTGTCAGAAATTATAACCTGATTTTACCAGAATCTGAAGAAATTGATTAGATTAGAGGTTACTTATTATGCCCACACAATCACTACGTTGACTTGTGTGAAAAGAACAACAATAAGTATCATTTTATGATTTCATTTTCAGTAATAGATGGTATAATAATAGTTAGATGAAAAATTCATCTTGTAATATAAGATAGTACAATAACATGATATGGAGGAAAAGTTATGTATAAGATTTCTAAAGTGCAGGAACTTGCTGCAAATATTTTTTTAATGGAAGTAGAGGCAAAACGAGTTGCAACGAAGTGTGAACCAGGTCAATTTGTTATTGTAAGAATGGGTCAAGATGGAGAACGTATTCCTTTAACGATTTGTGATTATAATAGAGAATTAGGAACAGTTACTATTGTTTTTCAAATTGTAGGAGCTGGTACTGAGTATATGTCCAAATTACAACAAGGTGACTCTTTCCATGATTTTGTAGGCCCCTTAGGTGTAGCTTCTGAGTTTGTCAGTGAAGATATAGAAGAATTAAAAACAAAGAACATTTTATTTGTTGCGGGTGGTGTTGGTACTGCACCAGTATATCCACAGGTAAAATGGTTGCATGAACATGGAATTGCAGCAGACGTCATTATTGGTGCGAAAAATAAAGAACTATTGATTTTAGAAAAAGAAATGGAAGCTGTTGCTGGAAATTTATATGTAACCACAGATGATGGTTCTTATGGTAGAAGTGGTATGGTTACCCAAACAATTAACGATTTAGTAGCTGATGGAAAACAGTATGATGTTTGTATCGCTATTGGACCTATGATTATGATGAAATTTGTCTGTTTATTAACAAAAGAATTAGAAATTCCAACAATTGTTAGTTTGAACCCAATTATGGTAGATGGAACAGGTATGTGTGGTGCTTGTCGTGTTACGATTGGAGACGAGATTAAATTTGCATGTGTAGATGGACCGGAATTTGACGGACATAAAGTAAATTTTGACGAAGCCATGAAACGCCAACAAATTTATAAAACACAAGAAGGTAGAGATTATCTAAAAGCAAAAGAAGGCGATACACATCACGGAGGATGTGGAAATTGTAACGATTAGAGTATGGAAGGTTGCAGGTCGTGGGTGAACTGTAATATGGGAAGGAGCAGATAATGGATATATTGAAAAAAGTACCAGTAAGAGAACAAGAGGCAGCTGTAAGAGCGACAAACTTTGATGAAGTTTGTCTAGGATATAATATAGAAGAAGCCATGGAAGAAGCTAATCGTTGTATTGGATGTAAAAATGCGCAATGTATCAAAGGATGTCCAGTGGCCATTGATATTCCTGGATTTATTGAACAAGTGAAAGAAGGTGATATTGCTTCAGCTTATCAGGTGATTAGTGAGGCATCAGCTTTGCCAGCGGTTTGTGGAAGAGTATGTCCACAAGAAAGTCAATGTGAAGGAAAATGTATTCGTGGATTTAAAGGAGAACCTGTATCTATTGGTAAATTAGAGAGATTTGTAGCTGATTGGGCTGGAAAAAATGGAATTAAACCAGTTGTAACAGCTGAAAAGAAAGCTAAAAAAGTAGCTGTTATCGGTTCTGGTCCTGCCGGACTAGCTTGTGCAGGTGATTTGGCTAAAATGGGATATGACGTGACTATTTTCGAAGCACTTCATGAAGCAGGTGGAGTTTTGGTTTATGGAATACCAGAATTTCGTCTTCCTAAAATCGATGTAGTAAAAAAAGAAATTGATAATGTATTGGATCTTGGTGTAAAGCTAGAAACTAATGTAGTTGTAGGTAAATCAGTAACAATAGATGAATTGATGGATGAAGAAGGTTTTGATGCTGTATTTATTGGTTCTGGTGCTGGATTACCTAAATTCATGGGAATTGCTGGTGAAAATGCAAATGGTGTCTTCTCAGCAAATGAATATTTAACTAGAAGTAATTTGATGAAAGCATTTAAAGAAGATTCTACAACACCAATCATGCGTGGTAAAAAAGTAGCCGTTGTGGGTGGTGGAAATGTGGCCATGGACGCTGCTCGTACAGCACTTCGTATAGGTGCAGAAGTGCATATTGTATATCGTAGAAGTGAAGAAGAATTACCTGCTAGGGTTGAAGAAGTTCATCATGCAAAAGAAGAAGGTATTATCTTCGATTTATTAACGAATCCAACAGAAATATTAACAGATGATAATGGTTGGGTGAATGGAATAAAATGTGTGAGAATGGAACTTGGCGAGCCTGATGCTTCTGGTAGAAGAAGACCTGTGGTAGTTGCAGGTTCAGAATTTGTTATGGAGGTGGACACTGTAATCATGTCACTTGGAACTTCGCCTAATCCATTAATTTCTTCTACTACTGATGGTTTAGATATTAATAAATGGCAATGTATTATTGCGGATGAAGATTTTGGACAAACATCAAGAAAAGGTGTATTTGCTGGTGGAGATGCAGTTACAGGAGCTGCAACAGTTATTTTAGCAATGGGTGCTGGACGTGCTGCTGCTAAAGGAATTCAAAATTATCTGGAAAATGAAGTATAAGACGTATAAGTTAATTGGTTCATGTTATTTATTCTGAAATAAATATATAATAGCAATGTGTTGGGGGATGCATAGCTATTTTAAACAAAGGAGAAATAGGTTATGTCGTGGTGTCCAGAATGTAAAAATGAGTATGTAGATGGAATTACTGTGTGTTCTGATTGCGGGTCTGAATTAGTAGAGACATTAGAGGAAGAACAGGAAAATTTAGAATTTATTTCAACAGAAGATGCATTGTTAAGTAGAATGAAAGAAACTTCGGAAAGACAGAAAATTCCCTTAAGCGGTGTTTATGAAAATGCTACAAAAAAAGCTGAAGATTACAAATCAGGTGCATATACTTTAGTGGGAATGGGTGCTCTTGGTATTGTTTTTGTGGTTCTATTTTGGTTTGGATTCTTACCGGTAAATACATCAGAAACTTCAAGATATTTAATTACTGGTGTTATGGGAATTATGTTTATATTGTTCTTTATTATGGGTGTTTTCTCTTTCAAATCATTTAAAAAATTTGAAAAAACTGCTATTGTAGAAAATACTTTAACAGATACATTGACAGAGTGGTGCAATGAATATTTTACTGTCAACAATATCGATCAAGAACTAGATCTAGAGGATGCAACAGATGAACTTTTGTATTTTCAACGTTCAGAATATATGAAAGAAATTATCAGCAAAAATTTCATGAATTTAAAACAAGATTACTTGGACAATTTCGTAGATGAATTATATCCTAAACTTTTTGATGAAAATCAAATATAGAAATATTGATGTAGCGAAGCTGATAAAATTTTATAGGATTATAGTAATGTATATGTCAAATCATAAGGGCTTGCTTTTGCAAGCTCTTATGATTTGTTAAGGGGATTGATCCTTAGAAAAGGAAGTGAAAAAATAATGCGAATAACAATTATTGCAGTTGGTAAAATAAAAGAAAAATTTTATAGAGATGCAATTGCAGAATATACAAAACGGCTAAGTCGTTACTGTAAATTGGAAATACTTGAAGTGTCTGACGAAAAAACACCAGATGCAGCTAGTGAAGCCTTGGAAAATCAAATTAAAGAGGCGGAAGCTAATCGTATTTTAAAAGCAATTAAAGATGATGCTTATGTCATTGCTACAGCTATTCATGGAGTACATTATGATTCTATAGCCTTTGGTGAGAAAATTCATAAACTAGGTGTTTATGGAGAAAGCCATATAGTGTTTGTCATAGGTGGTTCCTTAGGACTCCATGATAGTGTATACAAACGTGCTAATGAAAAAATTAGTTTTTCTAAAATGACTTTTCCACACCAACTGATGCGTGTTATTTTATTAGAACAAATTTATAGAGGTTTTCGTATTGTTGCCAGAGAGCCTTATCATAAATAATACTAAGAGATGCATATATTAATGGAAAGAATGTTCTAGTGGAGTTGTATTTATAAATATATGCAATTTTTTAAAACAATAAAAAAAGGTTCTTCTGATGATGTAAAAGAAAAAATGGTAGATGTTTTTCAATTGCCAAAGGATATAATATTAGGTATGTCAATTGTAACAGTCATCGGTATGTCAGAAGTATGGGTAGAAAATTATAAAGGTATTTTAGAATGTACCAATGATTCAATCGTACTGCAAGGAAAACGATGCCAAATAGGTGTTTATGGAAAGCAGTTGACCATTGACTATTATACAAGTAACGATATGAAAATATATGGAAAAATATCCGCTATAAAATATTTTTAATGAATGAGGTGGTGTGAAAAATAAGATTTTTCACACGGCAATTTGTCTCTTACGAGCCAAAGTTGCCAGGCTGAGAGAAAGTGATGTATTAGTATGTTAAGAATAATCCGATATTGCAAAGGATACGTAAAGATAAAAATTTGGGGATATGCGCCAGAACGATTTATTAATTTATGTGGAAATCATCGTATTGTTTTATGGGATTTGATTAAGTATGAACAATACTATGAATTGAAGGTGATAGTATCTGATTTATGGTTTATGAAAAATCTGGCAAAAAAAACTGGCGTAAGGATTTCAATTCTAGAGCGCTTTGGCATGCCATTCTTTTTGAAAAATCATAAAAAAAGGAAAATATTCCTTGCAGGTTTTCCGTTGTGTATTTTTTTCTTATTAAGCATGACAAGATTTATATGGGCCATTGACTGTAATGGTAATTCAGAGGTAACGAATGATGTTCTTTTAGATTTTTTAGAAAATCATAAAGTTACTTATGGTACATATATTCCAAGTATCGACACAGAAACTTTAGA
Source organism: Eubacteriales bacterium (assembly GCA_044425705.1). GTDB lineage: Bacteria > Bacillota > Clostridia > Lachnospirales > Lachnospiraceae > JAWXVD01. The sequence continues at coordinate 21,401 of JAWXVD010000010.1, forward strand.
ACTTGAATTGAGAAGAGAATTTCCAGTATTTACATGGGTTTCAGTGACTATAGATGGTACAAGGATTTATATTGATGTAAACGAAAATGATATCCTGAATACTAGTGACCTTAGTCAAGAGGCGGGAGATTATTATGATATTGTGTCATCCACAGATGGTATCATAACATCTATTCTCACAAGAAGTGGAGTTCCTATGGTAAAAGTAGGTGATACAGTGAATGCAGGTGATATTCTAATTTCAGGAAGTGTACCTATTTACGACAATGATGGCAATATTAAATCTTTTCAGTATGTAAAAGCTGATGGAGATATTTATATACAAACAGAATATGAAGTAGCGGAAGAAATGCAACGTTACTATCAATATAAAGATTATACAGGTGAGGAAGTTAGTAAGGGTTTTGTTGAAATATTTGGTAAAAAATTCACATGGGATATTCAACAAGTATCTTTTCCCTATTATGATATTGTAAAAAATAAGAAACAATTACAAATACTAGATCATATTTATCTACCAGTGTATTGGGGCAAATATATCTATCGTGATTACATGAAAGTTGATGCAATATACTCCATGGAGGAAAGCGAACGTTTAATTTATAATAAATTTAATGAACTTATTGTACTTTTAACAGAAAAAGGGGTACAAATTATTGAAAAAAATGTTAAAATACAAACAAGTGATATTAAAATAGGAATCTATGGTACCTTGTCTATTATATTAGAACAAAGTGCAACAGGTGAAATTGACACAGAAGCTATGCAATCACTCATTGTAATACCAATAATAGAAGAACAGGAGTAAGAGTAATATATGACAGATGTAGAACTGATCATTGATGTGCCTTCAGATCATTTTTTAAATGTTTTTGGTCAATATGATATATATAGCAAAAAAATAGAAAAAGCTTTTCAGATTCGAATTGTCTATCGAGATGGTATGGTCAAGCTGGTTGGTCTTGATAAAAATGTGAAGAACGGTGCTAATGTAATTAATCAATTAGTTGAATTATCTAAGAGAGGAAATCAAATTCAGGAACAGGATGTTGATTATGGTATTGAAATGAGTATGGAAGAGAAAGAAGATGTATTGCTAGAAATAGATGGAAATTTAATTTGTCATACTATGAGTGGGCGTCCTATCAAGCCAAAAACTTTAGGGCAAAAGCAATATGTAGATGCTATTAAGAAAAATATGATTGTATTTGGACTAGGACCAGCTGGTACTGGAAAAACATATTTAGCTATGGCAATGGCTATTACGGCATTCAAAAATAATGAGGTTGAGCGTATTATTTTAACAAGGCCAGCTATTGAGGCAGGGGAAAAACTTGGATTTTTACCGGGTGATTTGCAAAGTAAGGTGGATCCTTATTTAAGACCTTTATATGATGCCCTCTATCAAATTATGGGAGCCGAGAGTTTCGCGAAGAATATGGAAAAGGGTCTAATAGAAGTAGCGCCACTTGCGTATATGCGTGGTAGAACATTAGAGCATGCTTTTATTATTTTAGATGAAGCACAAAACACCACACCTGCCCAGATGAAAATGTTTCTCACTAGAATTGGTTTTGGATCTAAAGTTATTATTACTGGAGATAGTACCCAGAAAGATTTAGCACCAGGTACGAAATCAGGATTAGATGTAGCTACAAAGGTATTGGCTAAAGTAGATGAAATATCATTTTGTACCTTAACAAATCGAGATGTTGTGAGACATCCTTTGGTTCAAAAAATTGTGAAGGCTTATGAAGTGTTTGAAAATAAAGAAACAAATAAAATGAAATATCGCTCAAAAACGAAAACCACTAAAAATAATAAATTTTAAATATATAGTTATAGGTCGTATGAACTGTGACCATTTAAGAAAGGTAAAGGGTGTACAAATGACATTTTATATCGAGAATGTAACAGATGTAGAATTTGATTTTGATATTGAGGAAATTGCAAAATTGGTTGCAAATGAAGTTTTGGACGATAGAAGATGTCCGTATGAAACAGAAATTAATCTCCTTATTACTAATAGTGATGAAATTCAAGAATATAATAAATCCACGCGTAACATAGATAAACCTACGGATGTACTATCTTTTCCTGGGGTCGATTTTGAGGTTCCAGCAGATTTTTCATTAGTGGAAGATTCGGTTGTTAATTATTTCAATCCAGAAAGCGGAGAATTGCTGTTAGGAGACATTGTGATTTCTGTAGAAAAACTGGAAGAGCAGGCAAGTGCTTACGGACATTCTATAAAACGAGAATTTGCATTTTTAATTGCCCATAGTATGCTACATTTATGTGGATATGATCATATGGAAGAAGATGATGCAAAAGAAATGGAACAATTACAAGAACAGACATTACAGAAATTAAATATTACAAGAGATTAAAAGGTGAGAATAAAACAAAGGATGGACAAAAGCCCATGAAGATTAAAAAAAATAATACGATGAATCATACTTTTTATATGATTGTACTTTTTATATTATTTGCATATCGCATTACATTTGTTAATCGCATTGGTGATTTAGGAAATGGATATTTTGCTATTGCATTTGAATTTGCATTGTTATTTTACATTTTATTTTTATTGCCATTATTTGGAACAGTATATAAAATGATGAATGCTAGGATACAATTAAAACAATATAAATTAGTACATCAAATTTTCAATGTTTCTCTTTTATATGTTTTAATAATAGGAACTTTTTCTGTGGTTTGTACGTACTTTTTGGGTGGATTTTTTATGGAAACTTTGTTTCATGCACAATATGCCACTCTTGCTTTTAAATATATGGGTTTTGTTCTGTTAATGCTAGGTGTAATTCATGTGTTATTAGCATATTTTCGAGCTATGGGAGGCTCTATTCAAATTAAAATTTCCTGTATCGTTGGTATCCTTGTTGTGATTATTACATCATATTTTAGTGTTGGAATGTTACAAGAAGAAGGGTTGAAAATTTCAGCATTGTTACAGAATGAAGAATTTGAATATGGATTTATGGCTATGGGAGGAACCATTGCTCTTCTTGTGGCATCTGTAGTGATTGCAATAGTTCTAGTGTTAATCTATGTGATCAACACTGATTTTAGAAAAAAAAGAATGGCAAGTGACAAATCAAAAACCAAATTGAAAATTTTATTTATCTTAAAAGAAATCTTAATTAATAATGCAAAAGCTACCAGTATAAGTTGTTTTTATACTTGTATTACAATAGTTTATTTATTTTTATATCAAGTATTACAACAATCAAATGATAGAACGCACATTACCCAGATAGGAATTTTTTATGGTTATGCATATATAGTTGTCCAGTTTTTTGTATTGTTGTTATTTGTTGTATTTCAATCAGAATCTAAAAATTTAAAAAGTGAACTGACGGAATATGCGAAAAGAACAATTAATATTAATAGTGCAATAAAGCGAATATTTATATATAGTTTGTTTTTGGGCATCACCTTATTTATCATGGGGAACACTATTTTAGTAGTGTTATTTCAGTCAAGCAATATTATTGTAAGCAATATAATGGCAATCGGAAGTATTATTGTGATATTTAGTTACTTATCCTATTATTTGCATATGTTTTTATGTTATTTGCAAAAAAAACAACATGCTATCATGGCTACTGGTATTTGCTTTGCCTTAGGGATTGTAATCACAATTGGCATATTGTTAGGAACCGATTATGGAATTCAGAGTCTTTTTATAGGTGGATGTGTTTTCTTTGTTAGTTCCTCAATTATTAATTTAATATTAGTACAAAAAGTAACTAGACGTTCTGTTAACTATATGTCCACATTTGGCATACCTATCCTAGGTGGTTTAGCTGTCATTGTGGTTCAAATAATTTTTGTTAAACTATTATCAAATGTAATAGGTGATGTGTTTACATTGCTAATAGGTATCTTAATTAGTCTGATTTTATATATTATTTTCTTGTTACGTTTTAAATGTATTCAAAAAAAAGACTTAAGACATACCGTTGGAGGAATGATGATAGAAAAAATTGCACATTCACTCCACATAATATAGTTAAAAAGGCATGTGAGTATAATTTTTGAAAAATACGCTGATACTATTTAAAAAGGAGATTTTATGAAACTTTTAAAATGTATCAGTTTATTTTGTATTTATCCATTGTGCATGTTTTTCTTAGGCATTTATAGTACAGCCTTCGTACTTGATCATGACACCAAAAGCAACGATGAAATGAATTATGAAAATACAGTAGAAGAAAAAAAGCTAGAGCTTACAGAGGATGAAGTTACAGAAGATGATAAAGATTATGAAATCGAAAATGTAGAAGAAGTTCATTCCAATAGTGTAGAAAATGAGAAGAATTTTTACTATTTAAAGGTAGAAAACCATTATATTACAGTATATGAAAGTGATGGTAATACTATTTTTATTCATACAGATATTATGTTAGATGATTTGCCAGAAAAAGCACAACAAGAAATTATAGATGTAAAACTCATTAAAAATTCACAAGATTTATATGATTTTCTAGAAGCATATTCTAGTTAAAGTTATAAGAGAAGAAGAGGAAAATTAAATTGAATAAAATAGCAATTATCGGTGGTGGTGCATCAGGAATGATGGCTGCAATTACAGCGGCTAAAGCAGGTGCTTCTGTCACTATTTTTGAGAAGAAAGAAAGAATTGGAAAAAAAATTCTAGCAACAGGTAATGGGAAATGTAATTTTTCTAACATGTATTTAACTGATGCAGAATATCACAGCAACAGTTGTCATGATTTAATGATTTATTTTGAACAATTTGGGGTTAAGGACTGTATTTCATTTTTTCAAAAACTTGGCATGTTAATAAAAGATAAGAATGGCTATTTGTATCCTGCTTCTGAGCAGGCATCTACAGTATTAGATGTTTTACGTATTGCCTTGGATGAGTATGGCGTTACTGTAAAGGTAAATATATCAGACATTTCAATTGTTGGCAAAAATAATAAATTTATACTTCATACAAAAGAAGGTAGTACTGATTTTGATAAAGTTATTTTATGTTGCGGCAGTATGGCTGGAGAAAAGTCATCTAGTAAAGAGTCTTTAAAATCAAATAAAAGTAAAACTTCTATGAAGCTACACCTAACTAACCAATACAAACATGCTATTGATTTAGGACATCACATGGTGCCTATTGTACCGGCACTGGTTCAACTCCGTTGTAAAGAAGAATTCTTTAAAGCAATATCTGGAGTACGTACAGATGCGTCTATTAGCCTATTTATTGACGGAAAATTTATGGTAAAAGAAAGAGGAGAAATTCAGTTGACTGATTATGGTATTTCTGGTATTCCTACATTTCAATTGAGTAGAACCGCTGCCTATGCCATCAAAGAAAAAAAGAATGTACATATTCTCATAGATTTTTTCTCTGATTATACAGAAGAAGGCTTACATGATTTAATAATAGAACGATTAAAAAATGCAAAAAATAAAACAGTAGAAGAATTTTTTGTGGGACTATTAACAAAAAAACTATGCATGTTATCTATGAAGCTAGGTGGATTAAAAGTAAACGAAAAAATAAAAAATATAGATAAAACCAAGATTATGCAAGCAATCCAAAAAATGAAGCAATTGAAAGTAACAGTTATAACTACAAATCCATTTGAAAATGCGCAAGTTTGTGCAGGAGGCATTTCTATGACAGAAGTGAATGACCATTTAGAGTCAAAATTAGTGCCTAATCTCTATTTTGCAGGAGAAATATTAGATGTAGATGGTAGATGTGGTGGCTATAATTTACAATGGGCCTGGACAAGTGGTTATATTGCGGGAAATGAAGCTGCAAAATAATATAGTTATATAGGTTGAAAAATAAGATTTTTCAACCAGCAATTTGTCTCTTTGAGCCAAAGTTGCCAAGCTGAGAAAAAGTGATGCTTATTAATATGAAAATGAAGTGAGGAATTATGATACGAATCGGACAAATAAAATTATCAATAGATCATACAGATGAAAATTTACGAAAAAAAGTAGCTAAAACACTAAAGATATCATCGGAACAGATTTTAGAATTACATATCAGAAAACAATCTATCGATGCAAGAAAAAAAGATAATATTCAATTTAGTTATTGCATTGATGTGAAAACAAAACAGGATGCGCAAATTGTTAAAAGGTGCAAGAACAATCAGATAACATTAATTCAACCTAAAAAATATAGTTTTCCTAGCTGCGGAGAAGAAATTCTAACAAATAAACCAATTATTATAGGCATGGGACCTGCTGGTTTATTCTGCGCATATATGCTGGCTAAACACGGATATCAACCGATTTTATTTGATCGAGGGAAAGCTGTTGAAGATCGAATTTTAGATGTAGAAACATTTTGGGAAGGTGGGAAATTAAATCCAGATTCTAACACACAATTTGGTGAAGGTGGTGCTGGTACCTTTTCTGATGGGAAGCTTAACACTTTAGTGAAAGATAAAGATGGTAAAAATCAAGAAGTTTTAAATATATTCGTAGCCCATGGTGCACCGAAGAACATAATCTATAAAAACAAACCTCATATTGGTACCGATATTCTTGTAGATGTAGTTAGGAATATGAGAAATGAAATCCTTCGTTACGGAGGAAAAATACATTTTGAGAGTAAAGTTACAGAATTGTTAATAAAAAACAATAGGGTAGAAGGTATTCTTTTGGAAAACGGAATGAAATATTCTTCCTCAGTCATTGTATTAGCAATTGGTCACAGTGCAAGGGATACTTTCCATATGTTACATGAAAAGAAGATTCCAATGGATGCGAAATCCTTTGCAGTAGGGTTTCGAGTAGAACATCCACAAGAGTTAATTAATATTTCACAATACGGAGTGAAGAGTTCTCAGCATTTAGAGGCTGCTGATTATAAAGTTGTTGCAAAAACGTCAAATGGTCGTGGTACTTATTCATTCTGTATGTGCCCAGGAGGCTATGTGGTTAATGCCAGTAGCGAAGAGGGAAGGCTTTGTGTAAATGGAATGAGTTATAGTAAACGTGATAGTAAAAATGCAAATAGTGCTATTATAGTAGGTGTCACGCCTGAAGATTTCGGATCTGACGATCCTTTAGCAGGTATTCATTTCCAAAGACAATTAGAAGAAAAGGCATATCAATTAGGGAATGGAAAAATTCCTGTAGAATATTTAAAAGATTTTTCTGGTATAGAAAAGGGAAATAGTAAAATTGGAGAAGGTTTTACACCTTGTATGAAGGGAAAATATGTATTTGCACCAATACATCATATACTTCCCGATGAGTTAAATCGATCATTTTTGGAAGGAATGGAACATTTTAACCGTATGATACCTGGTTTTTCTGACGATTACTGCCTTGTTTCTGGAATAGAAAGCAGGACTTCTTCACCTATAAGAATTCACAGAGATACGCAAACTATGGAGTCTGTAATTAGTGGCCTTTATCCATGTGGAGAAGGTGCAGGATATGCCGGTGGCATTACATCAGCAGCAATGGATGGAATCAGTGTTGCAGAAACTATTGCAAAACGATATCAAAGTAGTGTAAAATAAAAAGGTTAAGGAAAGGGTTGTAGGTTGAAGAATCAGATTTTTCAACCAGCTATTTGAACCTTGTTATACAATGAGAAAGTGATGGTATAGAATGAAAAATTTCAGAGAACATATGAAAGATAAACAAAGGATCGTAATTAAAATAGGTTCTTCATCTCTTCAACATCCTGAAACAGGGGATTTAGACTATATAAAAATGGATGTTTTGGTAAGAGAATTATGTAATTTAAGGAATCAAGGTAAAGATGTAATTTTAGTAACCTCAGGAGCTATCGCAGTAGGTAAAAAGGCAATTGGATTAGGAAAGGAACAAAATCCCGATCATCTTGGATATAAACAAGCATGTGCAGCTGTTGGACAAGCAAGGTTAATGATGACCTATCAAAAAATGTTTGCAGAATATAATCAAGTAGCAGCACAAATTCTGATGACTAAAAATACCATAGTGGATAATTTGAATCGATATAACGCATACAACACCTTTAGTGAATTATTGGATTTAGGTGTTATACCGATTGTAAATGAAAATGATACCGTTGCTACTTATGAAATTGAAATTGGCGATAATGATACATTATCAGCAATTGTTGCTGCATTAGTAGGGGCTGACTTGTTATTGCTATTATCCGATATTGATGGTTTATATACAGATGATCCACGACAAAATGCAGAGGCAGAATTTTTAGAAGTGGTAGAAGAATTAACAGATGAGTTGCTAGATATGGGTAAACCATCTACTGGAAGTAATGTAGGAACTGGTGGCATGAATACAAAACTAATTGCAGCTAAAATAGCGATGAGTTCTGGGGCAGATATGGTCATTGCCAATAGTGAAGACATTCGCATTATTCACAGGATTATGGATGGCCGTAATCTAGGAACACTTTTTGTAAATAAAAAAAATGAATATTTTGATTTACCTAATTTTGTAGATCAATTACATAAATAGTGGAAAGGAAGCATGAATCATATGGGGATTGAAAGTAAAATACCAAGAATTAATGAATTATATAATAAAGCGAAAACAGAAGGTTTAACAGAGTCTGAAAAAAAAGAACAACAAGAATTACGAAGTGAATATATAGCGAATGTACGTGCTAATTTACGAGGACAATTGAATAACGTTAGTATTCAAGAAAAAGATGGAAGCATCACTAACCTTGGAGAGAAATATGGAGACAAAAAAACACATTAGAAAAGAAGCCTTATTAAAACGTAATCAATTATCACTAGAAGATAGGAGCGTTTTTAGTAAAAAGATTTGTGAAACATTAATGGCTAAAGAATTCTTTCAAAAAGCAGATGTCATTTTAACTTATTTATCTTATCAAAGTGAGGTTGCAACAGATACTATTATCAACTATAGTTTATCCCAAGGAAAAGAAGTCTTTGCACCGAAAGTCATTGAACGCTCAGATTTTCCATACATGGAATTTTATAAAGTTCAAAATATGAATGAAATAATGATAGGATATAAGGGAATAAGAGAGCCTTATTCTGAGGAAAATCAGAAATTTTCATATGAAGTGGATGCAGAAAAAAAACATAAACGTGTGGTGATGATTATGCCAGGTGTCGCATTTTCAAAAGATCGTGTAAGAATCGGCTATGGAAAAGGTTTTTATGACTATTATTTGTCACAAAAAATTCAGATTTATACTGTTGCATTTTCTTATGAATGTCAAATATATCATAATATTCAAAGTGAAGAGTATGATATGAAACCATATGAAATTATTACTGAATGTAGAGAATTTTCATAGAGTATACAAAGTAATCGTACTACCAGTTAAGAAAGGATAGGTGTTTTGTGATGTCATTACAGGAAATGGGTAAAAAAGCAATAACAGCAAAATATATGTTACAAAAACTTTCCACAAAAGAAAAAAATTCACTTTTATTAGCTGTAGCAGATGGACTAACAAGGGATACAGCACTGATTTTAGCAGCAAACAATGAGGATATTATCAATGGAGAAAAAAAAGGTATGCATCCAGGATTGCTGGATCGACTTCGTTTGAATGAAAGTCGTATTCAAGCCATGAGTGAGGGGTTACGTCAAATCGCTGACTTGCCAGATCCAGTGGGAGAAATTATGGAGGAATTCGTACCTGCTAATGGATTACATATATCTAAAATGAGGGTTCCATTGGGTGTTGTGGGAATTATTTACGAATCTAGGCCTAACGTGACAGCTGATGCCTTTGGACTTTGCTTTAAAACTGGTAACGGTGTGATTTTAAAAGGTGGCAGTGATGCCATTCACTCTAATAGTGCTATTACCAAAAGTATGCAAGGCTCTTTAGAAAGAGAAGGCATTTCAGGTGATGTTGTCCAATTGATAGAAGATACTAGCAGAAGTGTAACTGCTGAATTTATGAAATGTAATCAATTCGTAGATGTATTAATTCCACGAGGTGGGGCTGGTTTGATCCAAATGGTTGTGGAAAATGCCACCATACCTGTCATTGAAACAGGAACAGGTAATTGCCATATATATGTGGATGAATTTGCGGATTTGGAAAAAGCCATTCCTATTATCATAAATGCTAAAACACAAAGAATTGGAGTCTGCAATGCCTGTGAATCTTTAGTCATTCACGAAAATATGAAAGATTTGATATTACCTGAGCTGGAGAAAGTTTTACAAGAACGAAATGTTGAAATTCGTGGTGACGAAAAAGTCCAAGAAACCATAGTATGCATCCCAGCAACTGTTGATGATTATGGAAAAGAGTATTTAGATTATATTATTTCAATGAAAGTGGTATCTTCAGTAGAGGAAGCAATTACACATATTAATCAATATAATACAAAACATTCTGATGCTATTATTACTGAAAATAAGGAAGTTGCAAATCAGTTTTTGAATCAAGTAGATTCTTCCTGCGTATATGTAAATGCATCTACCCGATTTACAGATGGATTTGAATTTGGATTTGGTGCAGAAATAGGAATAAGTACACAAAAACTTCATGCTAGAGGACCAATGGGATTAAAAGAATTGACCACGTATAAATATTTAATTGAAGGAAATGGTCATATTCGCCAGTAAATGGATGAAAGAAAATAGCCTTGACAAATATTATAAATAATATAGAACTGTCAGTGGCAATAGTATAGAAATGAGAGGAATCATGAAAGAGAGAAATTTAGAAGAAATAGATATTTTAGGAAGCGTTCCTACTGATGAAGTGAATCGCCAATTTTATTTCATGGCAAAAGTAAAGCAAAAGGTAGCGATTTTAAGTAAGGAGCTAGGCCGTAAGCCAACTTGTTGTGTGACTACATTTGGATGTCAAATGAATGCTAGAGATTCCGAAAAATTAGTAGGTATCCTAGAGCAAGTTGGGTATGAATTAGTCGATACAGAAAATGCTGACTTTGTAATCTACAATACATGTACAGTGAGAGATAATGCAAACCAGAGAGTATACGGTCGTTTAGGGGCTTTAAATTCAAAAAAGAAGAAAAATCCTAATATGAAAATTGCCTTATGCGGTTGTATGATGCAAGAAGATACCGTTATTGAAAAATTAAAAAAAAGTTATCGTTTCGTGAATCTAATATTTGGGACCCACAATATATTTAAGTTTGCAGAGTTATTAGATGCTATGTTTGAAGAGAAAGGCATGATTATTGATATTTGGAAAGACACCAATCAAATTGTAGAAGATTTACCAATTGAACGTAAATTTTCGTTTAAATCTGGAATCAATATTATGTTTGGTTGCAACAATTTCTGTAGCTATTGTATCGTTCCTTACGTAAGGGGTCGTGAAAGGAGTCGTAGTCCTGAAGATATCGTAAATGAAATTACAGCATTGGTAGCAGATGGTGTTGTAGAAATTATGCTACTTGGACAGAATGTAAATTCTTATGGGACTAATTTAGAAGAACCGATTACCTTTGCGCAATTATTATTAGAAATCGAAAAGATTGAAGGACTTGAGAGAATTCGTTTTATGACATCTCATCCAAAAGATTTATCGGATGATTTAATTCAAGTGATGAAGCATTCAAAAAAAATTTGCAAACATCTTCATTTACCGTTGCAATCAGGGTCAACTAAAATTTTAGGCCTGATGAATCGTAAATATACAAAAGAAAGCTATTTAGAATTGGTTTCCAAAATCAGAAAAGAAATTCCTGATATTGCACTGACTACAGATTTAATCGTAGGTTTTCCTGGAGAAACCATGGAAGATATAGAGGAAACTATCGATGTGATCCGTAAGGCAAATTATGAAAATGCATTTACTTTTATCTACTCAAAAAGAACAGGAACACCAGCTGCTTCTATGGAAAATCAGCTAGATGAAAAAACAGTAAAAGAATATTTCGATAAAGTCCTTGCTGTAGTGCACGAAACTGCACATAAAAATACAGGTATTTATACTGGAGAAATTATGGAAGTTCTTGTAGAAGAAAAAAATGAGCACGATGAAGGCGTTGTGACTGGTCGTATGTCAAATAATACCATTGTTCATTTTAAGGGTGACATTTCTTTAATTGGACAACTAGTGCAAGTAAAATTAATAGAGTCAAAAGGATTCTACTATATGGGTGAGATTGTGAATAACATGTAAATAAGTAACTTATGAGGAAGGGAATTTTATTATCGTGGAAAAATTAAAACCAAAGTTGTTTTCTGTCATGAAAACATATAACAAAGATCAATTTGTGAAAGATGTTATCGCAGGAGTGATTGTGGCAATCATTGCATTGCCTTTATCAATTGCTTTAGCATTAGCATCAGGAGTAACACCAGAAATCGGTATTTATACAGCTATTGTAGCAGGGTTTATCATTTCCTTTTTAGGAGGAAGTAGAGTTCAAATTTCAGGACCCACTGCTGCATTTGCCACTATTGTAGCAGGTATTGTAGCAGAAAATGGAATGGAAGGTTTGATTGTTGCAACCATTCTTGCGGGTATCTTTTTAATATTAATGGGACTATTTCGTTTAGGTACTTTAATCAAATTTATTCCCTATACCATTACCACTGGATTCACTTCAGGTATTGCCATTACCATCGCTATTGGTGAAATCAAAGATTTCTTGGGCTTAGATGTTGTATCAGAGGAACCTATCATACATACCATTGATAAAATTACATCAGACATCGCTTTTATACATACAATCAATGTTCAAGCAGTCATTGTAGGCATGGTATGTTTGGCAATTTTAATTGTATGGCCTAAAATCAACAACAAAATTCCACCATCTCTTCTTGCAGTCATTGCAGGTATCATTCTTGTAAAAGGCATTGGTATGGAAGTGAATACAATCGGAGATTTATATGAAATTTCTAATAAATTACCAACATTAAGTGTACCTACTTTTTCTTATGATATGGTACAGGATTTGTTGCCAGATGCTTTTACAATTGCTATCCTAGCAGCTATTGAGTCTTTATTATCCTGTGTTGTAGCGGATAGTATGATTCACTCAAAACATCGTTCTAATATGGAACTTGTAGCCCAAGGTGTCGGTAATATCGGTTCTGCTTTATTTGGTGGTATTCCAGCCACTGGCGCTATTGCAAGAACTGCTGCCAACATTAAAAATGGAGGTAGAACACCAATTTCAGGTATGGTACATTCAGTTACCTTGTTACTCATCTTAGTTGTATTGATGCCTTATGCTGCATTGATTCCAATGCCAACAATTGCAGCAATTCTTTTTATGGTGGCTTATAATATGTGTGAGTGGAGACATTTCGTATATTTGTGTAAAACAGCACCAAAGAGTGATATTATTGTACTTGTGACTACCTTTGTATTAACTATTTCATTTGATTTAGTTATCGCAATTGAAGTAGGTATGGTATTAGCAGCTATGTTATTCTTAAAGCGAATGAGCGAAGTAACTGCTGTAGAAGGTTGGAAATATATTGATGAAGAAGATGACCCTGAGAGTTTGGAATTAATGAAAGTGCCAGAAGGAACGAGAGTGTATGAAATTAGTGGACCTTTGTTCTTTGGTGCAGCTGATAAAATTTTACAAATTGGAATTCATCAAAATATGAAAGTATTAATTCTTCGCATGAGAAGTGTAAATGCTATCGATGCTACAGCGATGCATGCCTTAGAAGAATTACATAGCCTATGTAAAGAAAAAGATGTACAAATGATATTTTCCCATGTCAATGAACAACCTATGTCCATTATGAAAAAAGCAGAGTTTGATCAAAAAGTAGGAATAGAAAATTTCTGCATACATATCAATGATGCCTTATTACGTGCAGAAGAGATTAAATAATAGATAACTAGAAGAAAAAGAGGGGATAAAATTGGCTGAATTAACACCAATGATGCAACAGTACGTAAGTACAAAAGAACAATATAAAGATTGTATTTTATTTTACCGTTTAGGTGATTTTTATGAAATGTTCTATGAGGATGCACTTGTTGCATCTAAAGAATTAGAAATTACCTTAACGGGAAAAAATTGTGGGCAAGCTGAGAAGGCACCTATGTGCGGAGTGCCTCACCATGCTGTGGATACTTATTTAAACCGGCTTGTAGGCAAAGGTTATAAGGTGGCTATTTGCGAACAAGTGGAAGACCCTAAGCAAACCAAAGGAATTGTGAAACGCGAAGTGATTCGTGTGGTTACACCGGGTACAAATTTACATTCACAGGCTTTAGATGAGTCAAAAAACAATTATATCATGTCTATTGCCTATTATCCTGATTTGATTGGCATTTCAGCTTGTGATGTTTCGACAGGTGATTATTATGTAACAGAAGTAGAGGATAGCAAGAAATTAATAGATGAATTAATGAAATATAATCCTGCGGAAGTGATTTGTAATGAAACTTTTATGTTAAGTGGCGTAGACATTAAAGATTTAAAAAACAGATTAGGCATTATTGTCAATTCTTTAGAACCATATTTTTATGATGAAGAAGCTTGCAAAAAATGTTTACAGACACATTTTAAAGTAAATACGTTAACGGGTTTAGGCTTAGCCGATTTTCCAGTAGGAATGATTGCATCTGGTTCTTTATTACAATATTTATACGAAACCCAAAAAATGGCTTTGAGACATATTGCACATATTTCTCCCTACTTAACAAATTCATTTATGTTATTAGATAGTTCAACAAGAAGAAATTTAGAACTCGTTGAAACACTACGTGAAAAGAATAAAAGAGGTTCTTTATTGTGGGTTCTTGATAAAACGAAGACTGCAATGGGTGGTAGATTGCTACGAAATTATCTTGAACAGCCCTTGGTAAATCGTGTCCAATTGGAAGAGCGTCACAATGTAATAGAAGTATTATGCAAGCAACCAGTTCTTAGAGATGAACTGAGAGAATACTTAAATCCTATTTATGATTTGGAGCGTTTGCTTGGAAAAATCAGTTACAAAAGTGCTAATCCTAGAGATTTTATCGCCTTTCGTAACTCCTTGGAAATGTTACCACATATTAAAGTTTTATTAGAAGAATTCAATACAGGCCTATTATCTACTATTTTTGATGAGTTAGATACCTTGGAAGATATTTTTTCTATGATTATGGAATCTATCGTAGAAGAACCACCTATTGCAATAAAAGAAGGTGGAATTATCCGAGAAGGCTTTGATAAAAATATAGATTTATTACGCAATAGCAAAGTAGAAGGAAAAAATTGGTTGGCGCAACTGGAAGCTGATGCAAGAGAAGAGACTGGAATCAAGAGTTTAAAGGTGAAATATAATAAAGTATTTGGTTATTATTTTGAAGTGACAAATTCATTTACCCATCTTGTTCCTGATCATTATACAAGAAAACAAACCTTAGCCAATGCTGAGCGTTATACCACCTCTAAATTAAAAGAAATTGAAGATATGGTGTTACATGCAGAAGATAAACTCTATTCCTTAGAGTATGATACCTTTTGTACCATTAGGGATCATATTGCTATGCATATCGGTCGCATTCAAAAAACAGCAAAAGCCATTGCTAAAATAGATGTTTTTTGTTCCTTAGCTATTGTTGCCGAACAAAATAATTTTGTACGTCCAAAATTAAATGAAAAGGGAATCATTGATATTAAAGAAGGTAGACATCCCGTTGTTGAAAAAATGATTCAACACGATATGTTTATTGCTAATGATACGTATTTGGATAATAGTAAACACTGTATCTCTGTTATCACCGGTCCTAACATGGCAGGGAAATCCACTTATATGAGACAGGCTGCACTAATTGTTTTGATGGCTCAAATTGGTAGTTTTGTACCGGCAAAATCTGCTAATATTGGAATTGTTGATCGTATTTTTACTAGAGTTGGTGCTTCTGATGATTTGGCCAGTGGCCAGAGTACTTTTATGGTAGAAATGAATGAAGTGGCGAATATTTTAAGAAATGCTACTTCAAACTCCTTATTGATTCTAGATGAGATAGGAAGAGGTACCTCTACCTTTGATGGATTGAGTATAGCATGGGCTGTTATTGAACATATTAGTAACACAAAAATACTTGGAGCGAAGACTTTATTTGCCACTCATTACCATGAACTGACAGAATTAGAAGGTAAAATCAAAAATGTAAATAATTATTGTATCGCAGTAAAGGAAAGTGGTGATGATATTGTTTTCCTTCGCAAAATTATAAAAGGTGGAGCAGATAAAAGTTATGGAATCCAAGTTGCAAAATTAGCTGGAGTTCCAGACGTAGTTATTGAGCGAGCAAAAGAGATTGTTGGTGAATTAAGCGATAACGATATTACTGAAAAAGTCCAAAATATAGCTATTGATAAAAAAATCACCGCTAAAAAACAAAAGAAAATTGATATGTTGGAATTAGAACAAATTTCTTTGTTTGATACTGTTCAAGATACTGATGTTTTAGATGAGTTAAAAGAAATTGATGTGACTATGTTAACCCCAATGGATGCATTGAACACAATCTATCGTTTACAGAATAAATTGAAGAACCGTTGGTAATAGAGGAATTATAAATTATGGCAGAAATCAACATTTTAGATAGTAGTACCATAGATAAAATAGCAGCAGGTGAAGTGGTAGAACGACCTGCTAGTGTAGTCAAAGAACTAGTTGAAAATGCAGTGGATGCAGGTGCCACTGCAATTTCAGTGGAAATCAAAGAAGGTGGAATTTCCTTGATTAGAGTCACAGATAATGGCAGTGGTATTCATAAATCACAAATTCGAAAAGCATTTTTGAGACATGCTACAAGCAAGATAAAAACAGTGGACGATCTTATAGGTGTATCTAGTTTAGGTTTTAGAGGCGAAGCTCTTTCTAGTATTGCAGCAGTCTCTAGAATGGAAATGATGACTAAGACAGCAGAAGATTTAGTAGGGCTACGCTACGTTGTAGAAGGTGCAATGGAAAAAGAGTATAGTGAGGTAGGAGTACCGGAGGGTACCACCATACTGGTGCACAACCTTTTTTATAACACACCAGTACGACGAAAGTTTTTAAAAACACCTGCTACAGAAGGTGCGTATATCAGTGATTTATGTCGTCACCTAGCTTTGGCAAAACCGCATATTTCATTTCAGTTTATCAATAACGGAGTCTTAAAGTTTAATACCTCTGGAAATGGTGATTTAAAAGAAATTATTTATCGCATTTATGGTAGAGAAACTACGAATGAATTGGTGTATATTGAAAAAGAAATGGATAATATTAAAATATGTGGTTATCTTGGAAAACCTGTTATCAACCGTTCGAATCGGAGTTATGAAACTTATTTTATAAATGGCAGATATTTAAAAAGTTCTCTTTTAGCAAAAGCCATTGAAGAGGGTTATAAGAATCATGTGATGCAACATAAATTTCCGTTTGTTGTGTTGCATTTTAAAATAAATGGCAAACTGTTAGATGTGAATGTTCATCCTACAAAAATGGATATACGTTTTTCAAATCCTGTAGTTTATTGTGAATTTATTAGTAGTAGTATAGTAGAAGCATTATTAGAGAAAGAATTGATACCAACTGTAACCTTAGCAAGTACTAAGCCTTTGAAGGTGAAAGAATCTCTAGTTGCGGGTGAAAAAAGTGAGCCATTTGAAACGAAAAGACTTGTGAAAGAGGATTTTCATACTATAAGTTCGAATCCTGTAGTGGCAAATTCTATAACTTATGAAAAATCATCAGAAAATTCAATTATTGGAAATAATATATCTCAAGTGAGAGAATCAAATCCTTACTCATTAAATATTTCTTCGAATACACTAGATTCCAGCTCAAAAATTGATGTCACTCAAAATACATTTAAAAGAATGGAAGCAGCTATTGATAATATTCAAACTATATCTGAAACCATAAATGCAGTGAATGTTGTCGATAATGATAAATTGCAACATAAGCAGCTAGAATTATTTGAAGAAAAAATCCTATCTTCTACAGCAGTTATGGAATATCAAATTATTGGTCAAGTTTTCGATACCTATTGGCTGATTTCTTATAAAAATGAGTTATTGTTTGTGGATCAACATGCGGCTCATGAAAAGGTAAAATATGAAGCATTAATCAAGAAATTACAAGAAGAAAATCAAAATACACAAATGTTAGAACCGCCAATCATCTTATCTTTATCAGGAAAAGAAGAGACTGTTTTAGAAGAATTTAAAGAATATTTTAATCAATTGGGCTTT
Organism: Eubacteriales bacterium; assembly: GCA_044425705.1. Taxonomy (GTDB): domain Bacteria; phylum Bacillota; class Clostridia; order Lachnospirales; family Lachnospiraceae; genus JAWXVD01. The sequence continues at coordinate 39,565 of JAWXVD010000010.1, forward strand.
TTCTATGAAGAATTTGGAAATAATACCATAGCTTTAAGAAATGTACCTTTAGATTTATATGGTACCCATGAAAAAAAATTTTTCCTAGAAATATTAGACCAGCTAATAGAATCACCATTAAAGGGAAATCCTAAAGTCATACTCGAAAAGATGGCTTCTATGGCCTGTAAGTCTGCGGTAAAAGGCAATCAATCAATGCAAAAAGAAGAGATGCATGCATTAGTTGGACAGCTCTTAACGTTAGAAAATCCATACTTGTGTCCTCATGGTAGACCCACCATTATTTCAATGTCAAAAAAAGAATTAGAGAAAAAATTTAAACGTGTCTTATAAGCTATTATATTATATAGCGATAAGAAGAGAAGGTGATGGTTATAGATTGAAAAATAGAATATTTAAGCTACTGAAAGAAAGTGAAGATGATTAATATGGTGAGTGAAAAAAGAAAATTAGTGATATTAACAGGACCTACAGGTGTAGGTAAGACAAAACTATCAATTTCATTGGCAAAGTCTATTGGTGGGGAAATTATTTCTGCTGATTCCATGCAGGTTTACAAGCATATGGATATAGGATCTGCAAAAATCAAAAACGAGGAGATGGAAGATATACCACATTATCTTGTGGATGTATTAGAACCTAGTGAGGATTTTCATGTAGTTGCTTTTCAAAAATTAGCCAAGGAATATATGGAGAAAATATACCAAAAGGGTAAGATACCAATATTGGTTGGTGGAACAGGATTTTATATTCAATCTGTACTTTATGACATTGACTTTTCTGAGACACCTAAAACTGAGTATCGTAGTTATCTAGAGCAATTAGCAGAAGTAAACGGTGTTCAACATGTCCATGATATGTTAGCATCAGTGGACCAGGATGCGGCAGATCAAATCCATCCAAACAATGTGAAAAGAGTCATTCGTGGATTAGAATTTTTTCGTGAAACAGGAGAAAAAATTTCTATTCATAATCAAAAAGAACGTGAAAAAGAATCCATGTATGATAGCTATTATTTTGTACTAAATGATGATAGAAAAGCACTTTATCAGAGAATTGACCAACGGGTTGACATGATGATAGAAGATGGTCTTGTAGAAGAAGTTGCTAGGTTAAAGGATATGGGATATAATAAAACCTTTGTTTCTATGCAAGGATTAGGGTACAAAGAGGTTTTGAGTTATTTAGATGATGATATTACATTAGAAGAAGCTGTTTATATGATCAAACGCGACACGAGACATTTTGCAAAACGACAATTAACTTGGTTTAAAAGAGAAAAAAATGTGATTTGGATTGATAAGCAGAATTTTACTAATAATGATGATATTGTGAAATTTATGGTAGATAAAATTTAATAGATTATTGATATTGTAAGACTGAGAGAAAGTGATGAATATTAAAATGAAAAGTACAATGATAAATATGTATCAAGAAATGGGGATTTCCAAAGAAGTGTGGGCATTTGGTGAATCTAAACATCAAGAATTGAAACCACGTTTTCAAACCATTGATGAGATTGCAGAATATAACCAATTAAAAGTGTTGCAAGCCCTTCAAAAGAATAAGGTCA
>JAWXVD010000010.1:41237-52283 GCA_044425705.1 Eubacteriales bacterium
GAAGTGTGGGCATTTGGTGAATCTAAACATCAAGAATTGAAACCACGTTTTCAAACCATTGATGAGATTGCAGAATATAACCAATTAAAAGTGTTGCAAGCCCTTCAAAAGAATAAGGTCAGTGAGGCTTGTTTATTAGGAACTACAGGTTATGGATATAATGATTTAGGAAGGGATACACTAGAACGAGTGTATGCAGATATTTTTCATGCTGAAGATGCACTAGTAAGACCACAGATTACTTGTGGGACACATGCACTGGCATTAGCCCTTATGAGTAATTTAAGACCAGGTGATGAATTGTTATCTCCCGTTGGTAAACCTTATGATACATTAGAAGAAGTGATTGGTATCAGGGATTCGAAAGGTTCCTTAAAAGAATATGGTATTGCATATCGACAAGTGGATTTATTAGATGATGGTTCCTTTGATTATGATAATATTAAGAAAAATATAAGTGATAAAACAAAAATCGTCACTATTCAACGCTCTAAAGGATATCAGACAAGACCTACGCTATCTGTTGAAAGAATCGGAGAGTTGATCTCATTTATTAAATCTTGTAAGTCGGATGTAATATGTATGGTGGATAATTGTTATGGTGAATTTGTCGAAACGTTAGAGCCTACAGATGTAGGTGCCGATATGGTGGTAGGTTCATTGATTAAAAATCCTGGTGGAGGATTAGCTCCAATTGGCGGTTATATTGTAGGGAAAAAGGAATGTATCGAAAATGCATCTTTTCGCTTAACTTCACCAGGTCTTGGGAAAGAGGTTGGAGCTTCCCTTGGAATATTAAACTCTTTTTATCAGGGATTGTTTTTAGCACCTACAGTAACTGCAAATGCATTAAAAGGTGCTATATTTGCTGCTTCACTCTATGAAAGTTTGGGATTTCCAGTGGTTCCTAATAGTACAGAAAGTCGCCATGATATTATTCAAGCAGTTACCTTTGGAAAAGAAGAGGGCGTTATTGCATTTTGTCGTGGAATTCAAAGTGCATCTCCAATTGATAGTCATGTGACACCAGAACCATGGGATATGCCGGGATATGGTAATCAAGTCATTATGGCAGCAGGTACATTTGTTTCAGGTGCATCCATTGAATTGAGTGCTGATGGTCCAATTGCTCCTCCTTACGCTGTATACTTTCAGGGTGGTTTAACATGGCAACATGCAAAATTTGGAATATTAAAATCTTTGCAATATGTAAAAGATGCAGGTATGATACACAACAAATTATAGATAAAAATATATCTATATAAAAGAACCGTAAAAGTGCGGAAAAATAAATTTTTTGACACACTAAGAGAAAATAATTGCTAGTAAAATGATCTGATATATTTGTAATTTGTAAAAATTTAGCAAAATTTTAAGAAAAAAAACTAGTCCATTTTGTATACACTTAAATACAAATATGGTAAGATTAACATAGTTGGTCATCTATACTAAAAAAATAAAAGTTTAGCATAGAAATAAAATACAACAGAATTTTTCTTGAAATATGGAGAATACGAATGAAGAAAAATAATTGGGTATGTTTAATTTTGGTGTTAGCAGGTATTGTATTAGGAGGATTTATTGGAAATGCGTTTCCTGATACATGGTTAAATTATGGACAAACTTTTGGTTTAACTAGTCCTTTAGTTTTAGATTTGGGGATTTTAACAATTTCCTTTGCACTAACAATAAAAATCACTATAGCTAGTATTATTGGTTTAGTTGTGGGGATTTTATTATATAGAATGTTATAAAATTGATTCATTAGAATTTTATCCAATCATACCTGGAGAGTGTGAAAGGATATTTTTATGAATTTGAAAACACAAGAAAAATCATATGCAACAAATATGGAAAGATTGCCGTATGAAAAATTTTTATCTGATGGTCCACAATCGTTAACCAATGCAGAATTGTTAGCAATTATTATCCGAACGGGGACCAAAGAGAATACACCTGTTATGTTAGGTGAAAAAATATTAGAGTTATCAAATGGCAAACAAAAAGGATTGTTGGGATTACATCATGTTTCCATTCAAGATTTAATGAGTATTCAAGGAATTGGTGAAGTGAAGGCTGTAAAAATCAAATGTGTTACTGAATTCTCTAGAAGAATTGCAAAAGATACTTTTTTACCAACAGTAAAATTTGATAAACCCAATACAGTTGCTGAATATTACATGGAAGAAATGAGACATCATGAAACAGAACAAGTGTTATTAGTTATGACAGACAATAAAAACCAATTAATTAAAGAATTGGTCATATCACAAGGAACAGTGAATCAATCCATGTTATCTTCAAGGGAAATATTTATTCATGCTTTGCGATATAGAGCTGTTTACATTTTACTAATTCATAATCACCCAAGTGGTGATCCAACACCTAGTAAGGCAGATATACAAATTACTAAACAGATTAATGAGGCAGCTACGTTATTAAACATTCCATTAATGGATCATATCATCATAGGTGATCATCAGTATCGTAGTATGAGGGAGTTAGGTTTACTTTAGAGAGGAGATTTTATTTTGACAACAAATGTATTCGGAATTGATTTAGGGACAAGTAATATTAAAATTTTTAACAAGGGTGATGACAATGTATTTGTAGAAAAAAATATGATTGCTATTGAAAATAAAAAAACATTATTTGCTTATGGTGATTCTGCTTATGAAATGTATGAAAAATCACCAGCAAATATTCAGACATCATATCCACTTTCAGCAGGTGTGATAGCAGATATTAAAAATATGGAAACATTAATCAAAAGCTTTATTGGAGATTTGTCGAATGATACCATAAAATCTTCTGATTTTATTATAGCGGTACCAACAGATATTACTGAGGTTGAAAAGAGAGCCTTTTTTGATTTACTAAAAGATGCGCCTATCAAGGCAAAAAAAATATTAATGGTTGAAAAAGCAGTTGCCGATGGTTTGGGTTTAGATATTGATGTGAAAAATTCACAAGGTGTTCTTGTGGTAAACGTAGGATTTGATACAACAGAAGTTTCAATTTTATCATTAGGTGGTATCGTATTAAGTCGCTTAATCAAAGTAGGTGGTTTGAAATTTGATGAAGCCATTAAAAATGCTGTACGCAGAGAATTCAGTTTGTTAATTGGTGGTAAAACATCAGAACGAGTTAAAATTAGCCTAAAAGATTTAGAAAAAACACAAAAGGGTGCTATTGTTTACGGTAGAGATATCGTAACTGGTTTGCCAATGGAACGTGAAATTCCTGTTTCCCTTGTCAACGATGCGCTACAAGAGCATTTTAATACAATTATCGATAGTATCCGTGTTATATTAGAGAGAACTCCACCAGAACTAGGTGCAGATATTTATAGAAATGGTCTTTATTTAACAGGAGGAGCCTCACAAACTAGCAGATTGGCTGAAGGAATTGCTAATGGTACTGGTTTAAAGGTGAATTTAGCTGAAAAACCAATTGAAAGTGTTGCACTTGGCTTAGGAAAAATAATTAAAGATGATAATTTTAAATCTGTAACATATACACTTGAAGGGATGGGAAAATGAGTCCAATCGTGAAGAAAAAACAAGGAAAGATTTCAATTCCAAGTAAATATCTTCTTATCATGCTTACATTTTTTTGTATCGGAATTATGATACTTTCTTTTACAACTGATACTTTTAAAGCTCCAGTTACCTATGTTACAAACCACACTATTATTCCCTTGCAAAAAGGATTTAGCAGTGTGGGGACATGGTTGTTAGATAAATCACAACAACTTGCCCAGTTAAAAGATGTGTTAGAAGAAAATCAACAATTAAAAGATGAAATAGCAGAACTTACTTTACTCAATACACAATTACAACAAGATAAATATGAGCTGAATGAATTAAGAGAGTTGTTTCAATTAGACTCAGAATATGACGAATATAATAAAGTTGGCGCAAGGATTATAGGTAAAGATACCGGCAATTGGTATACAAATTTTATTATTGATAAAGGAAGCGAAGATGGTATTCAAGAAAATTTCAATGTAATCGCCAGTGGTGGATTAGTCGGATTGGTTACTGAAGTAGGATCAAATTATGCTAAAGTAACAACAATCATCAATGATAATGTGAATACCAGTGGTGCTACCTTAGCTACTAATGATAATTTAATCGTTTCAGGTGATTTAAGTATGATGCTAAATGGGACGATTATGTATAGTCAGTTAATTGATAGTGCAGATAAAGTGGTAATAGGTGATAAGATTGTAACTTCATCTATTAGCGATTATTATTTACCTGGCATATTAATAGGTTATATTACAAGTATTGATATTGATGCCAATAATCTAACAAAATCAGGTGCGTTAACACCTGCTGTTGATTTTGAACATTTAGAAGAAGTATTAGTTATTACACAAACTAAGCAGCAGATTGAATAGGAGGAAATACAATCATGAAACGAATTATTAGTATGAGTGTATTATTGATCTTTTGTTTTCTATTACAATCTACATTATTACAATATGTTTCGTTTGCTGGAATTATTCCGAATTTATTAATTATTCTTACAGCCTCATATGGATTTATGTGTGGTGATAAGAACGGTTTATTGATAGGTTTTTTTGCAGGATTGCTATGTGATATATTTTTTGGTGATATATTAGGTTTTTATGCATTAATTTACATGTATATTGGGTATGTAAATGGTCTGTTTAAAAGTGTATTTTATCCAGAAGATATTAAATTGCCATTAATACTTATTTTATCTAGTGATTTTTCTTATAATTTAATTTGCTATATTTTGCTTTTTTTATTAAAGGGAAAAATCCGATTTGGAGAATATTTTATTCATATTATTTTTCCAGAAATGGTATATACAATTTTAGTCACATGTATACTTTACCCAATTATTTTGTTTATTAATCGTAAAATCGACTCAATCGATAAGGAAGGAGCACAAAAGTTTGTCTAATTATTTACATAATAATGCAGAAGAAGATACAGATAACGGAAGATTGTGGATATTAGCCATTATATTTTTGCTCTTTGTAGGAGTTTTAATTTATCGTATATTTGTTTTACAAATTGTAAATGGTGAGGAATATTTAAATGATTTCACATTGAAAATCATGAAGGAAAGAACGATCTCTAGTACTAGAGGGAAGATATATGACAGAAATGGCGAATTGTTAGCCTATAATGAATTAGCATATACAGTAACCATAGAAGATGTTTATGAGTCTGGTACTGACAAAAATAGCAATCTGAATAGTACATTACTAGAAGTGATTCACATAATAGAAGAATGCGGTGATAAAGTCAGTAGTGATTTTTCTATTATTCTCAACGATAATGGCGAGTATGAATTTACAGTTGAAGGAACAACACTCAGTAGGTTTTTAGGCGATGTATATGGACAAGCTGATGTTACTAACTTAACATACGAACAAGAGACATCAACTGCTAATGATGTAATTGATTACCTAGCAGGATACTCAAAATATGGTATTGGATATTCAACTGATGAAGAAAATCCAAGAGATACCTTTATTTTAGGTGAAGGATTTACAAAAAAAGAAATTTTACAAATCGTAACTATTCGTTATGCTATGAGTGCTACCAGCTACCAAAAATATATTAAAACTACTGTTGCAACAGATGTTAGCGAAGAAACTGTCGCTAAGATTTTAGAAAACAGCAATAATTTACTAGGTGCTGATATTTCTGAGGATACTATGCGTCGTTATGTTGACAGTGTTTACTTCTCACAAATATTAGGTTATACAGGCAAAATTTCAGAAGATGAACTATATTCCCTAAACCATGTGGAAGATGAAGACGACTTAACTATCAATAAGAATAAGATACAGTATGAAGCAACAGACATGATTGGTAAAGCAGGTATTGAACAAACAATGGAAACTTATTTACAAGGTACAAAGGGGTATGAAACTGTATATGTAAATAATTTAGGGAAAGTAATTGAAACGACAGATCGTGTAGAAGCTGTCGCAGGAAACGATTTATATTTGACGATAGATCACGATTTACAAGTTGCTATTTATGATATATTAGAACAAAAATTAGCAGGAATTTTAGTAAGCAAGATTCAAAATATAAAGGAATACACCTTACCAGATAATCCTAGTGCTACAAGTTTTATAATTCCTATTTATGATGTTTATATTGCTTTGATTAGTAATAGTATTATCGATGTCTCCGATTTTTATGATGAGGATGCAAAAGAGACAGAAATAGTTGTAGGAGAAGCTTTTTTAGAGAAACAAGAACAGGTTTTTGAAAAATTAATAGCTGAATTAACGGAAACAAAAACACCTTATAACGCGCTGTCTGAAGAATATCAAGTATATCAAAGTTATATAGGTACCATGTTAACTGATAATAATGTCATTAAGAAAACAGAATTGGATACCTCAGATGCAACTTACTTAGCTTGGAAAGTAGATGAGACGATTAGTCTCAATGAATATCTTAATTATTGTATTGCCATGAATTGGATTGATGTTAGTAAAATTGGACTACAAACTGAATATTCTGATTCTGCTGAAATTTATAATCAAATGATTACATATATCATTGAAAGACTAACGGTAAGCAGTGATTTTTCGAAAAAAATCTATAAATATATGATCAAATCTGACTTAATAACAGGAACACAGATTTGTAAGCTGTTGTTAGAACAAGATGTAATTTCAGTTACAACTGAAGAGGAAGAGAATTTTTTAGATGGTAAAATATCTGCTTATAACTTTATGGTTTCCTTGATAGAAAACTTGCATATTACCCCAGCGCAGTTGGTATTAGATCCATATTCTGCTTCATGTGTTGTTACAAATGTGGATGGAGAAGTATTAGCTATGGTATCGTATCCAAGTTATGATAACAATAAATTAGCGAATAGTATAGATTCTGAATATTATGCAGAAATTCAAAATGATTTATCAAATCCACAATGGAATTATGCAACCCAACAAAAGTCTGCACCAGGATCTACTTTTAAGATGGTTTCAGCTTCAGCAGCATTAGAGGAAGAAGTTGTTACTACAAAAACAGAAATTTTTTGTAAAGGTTTTTTTGATCGTTTTGTTAATACACAATATGCTTGCTTGTCTGTTCATGGAAATATGAATGTTGTCAGTGCTATAAAAAATTCATGTAATAGTTTTTTCTATGAAGTTGGATATCAATTAGGACTTACCGAAGAAGGGTATGATGATGATTTAGCCATTGATAATTTATATAAATATGCTGAAATGTTTGGATTAAATGATAAATCAGGCGTTGAAATACAAGAATCTTCACCAGATGTATCAAGTCAATATGCTGTATTATCTGCTATTGGTCAAGGTAGTAATAACTATACAACAGTAGGCTTGTCACGATATGTGACAACTATTGCCAATAGTGGAATTTGTTATGATTTGACGTTATTGGATAAAGTTACAGATTCTAATGGGAATCTTTTAGTAGATTTTGAACCCTCGGTTAGAAATATAGTGGAATTCGAAGATTCAACCTGGGATGTTTTACAGACAGGTATGCGACAAGTTATAGAATCGAAATCAGATTTTATGGATATGGATGTTAATGTTGCAGGTAAAACAGGTACTGCACAAGAAAATACAAAACGAGCTGACCATGCATTATTTGTTAGTTATGCACCATATGAAGCACCAGAAATTACTGTAACAACTAGAATTGCTTATGGATATACATCAAACTATGCAGCAAATGTTTCAAGAGATGTATATAATTACTATTTTGGTTTAGAGGATGAAGACGAAATTCTTACGGGAACTGCTGAAATACCAGATACATTAAGTACCAGTGGTGAATAAGTGATTTGGTGTTATAGTTATTTGTTTATAAAAATTTAAATAAAAGTATGTACCTTTGAAAGGGGCTAGGCTATATGAAACCTCCAGTGATACTTAAAAGTTATCAGCATGGGATTGCCTTACTTTTAGATGAAACAATGAACTTTGATGAATTGTATCCAAAGATTATTGAGAAATTTTGTAGTGTGGATACTTTTTTTAAAGATACAAAGCAAGTATTATCAATAGAGGGTAGGGTAGTCAGTAATGAAGAACAGTGCATGATACTGCTAGCTATTGAGGAACATACTAGCATAGAAATTATATGCATGATAGAGCATAATGATGCACACGATGATATGTATTCTCAAGCTATGAAATTGGTAAATCAGGAGGTAACTACTAGTTATTTTCATCTAGGTGATTTAACGAAAGGTCAGACCATAGAAAGTGAAAGTAGTATTATTGTAATCGGAGATGTGGGGTTAGGTGCATCTGTTATTGCAAAAAGAAATATTATTATTGTTGGTGCTCTTTATGGAACTGCTTTTTGTGGCTATGATTCTCAAAATAGTCATTATGTTGTAGCACTGAATATGTCTCCTAAAATGATTGAAATTGGAGATTTCAGATATAGATCAAAAGAAAAATTTCATATACGTAAGAGTGACAATCTACACCCGAAGATTGCAATGGTAAAAGAAAATAAAATTGTAATAGAACCACTTACCAAAGAATTGCTAAGTAGAGAGCATACATAAAAGTGTGTACTTAGAGGATAATCTTTCAAAATTCGGAGGAATACTATGTGTGAAGTAATTGTCGTTACAAGTGGAAAAGGCGGTGTAGGAAAAACTACAACTACTGCAAATGTGGGAACAGGTCTTGCGGCTATGGGTAAAAAAGTTGTATTGATTGATACTGATATTGGATTGCGCAATCTAGACGTAGTTATGGGTCTAGAAAATCGAATTGTGTACAATTTAGTAGATGTAGTAGAAGGCAACTGTCGTGTAAAACAAGCTTTAATCAAAGATAAGAGGTATAGTGGCCTTTATTTATTACCTTCTGCCCAGACGAGAGATAAAACAGCGGTTAATGAGAGTCAAATGATAAAAATGATTGATAATTTAAGAGATCAATTTGATTATATTATTTTAGATTGTCCAGCAGGTATCGAGCAAGGATTTAAAAATGCCATTGCTGGCGCAGATCGTGCATTGGTGGTTACAACACCTGAGGTGTCGGCTATAAGAGATGCTGATCGTATTGTTGGTTTATTAGAAGCAAATGAGTTTCAAAAAATTGATTTAGTTGTCAATCGTATGCGTTTTGACATGGTCAAACGTGGCGATATGATGACTGTTGAAGACGTAGTTGATATTTTATCAGTTGCTCTAATTGGTATTGTACCAGATGATGAAAATGTAGTGATTGCGACAAATCAAGGGGAACCTTTAGTCGGTAGTCAGACATTAGCAGGAAAAGCCTATAAAGATATATGTTTAAGAGTGTTAGGACAAGAAGTGCCATATGAATATAGTAAAAGTATATCATTTTGGACAAAAGTATCTGGCATCTTTCATAAGAATTAGGAGGTGCCTGTATGTTAAGATTTTTTAGAAGAAAAACCTCTAGTGAAATTGCGAAAGATAGGTTGAAAATTTTATTGATTTCAGATAAAGTCAATTGTTCTCCTGAAATTATGGATTTAATTAAAAATGATATTGCCAAAGTAATTTCAAAATATATGAAAATTGATACGAAAAGTATGGAAATTCAAATATCTAAAATCTCAGCTAAAGGAAAAATAACAAAGAACCCATCAATTTATGCAAGTATACCTATTTTAGATTTACATAAATAATATATGTGCAAAAAGGGTGAAAAGTGTATTTTCGCCCTTCGTACAAATGATGATACCTATCTATGGAAGTAGAATCACTAGACTTAATAAGAGGTGAATATGTTTAGACAGTATAAATTACGCAACTATGATATAAAGTTAATAATATTTGTAATAGTTCTTTCAACAATAGGTGTATTAGCAGTAGGAAGCGCACAGGAATCATTACAAGAAAAGCAATTGTTAGGTATGATTACAGGTATTGTTATTATGTTGTTTTTATCTATGATTAATTATTCCTTTTATTTAAATTTTTACTGGATTATTTATATAATAAATATATTACTTCTGATTTCTGTATTATTATTTGGTGTTGAAGTAAATGGAGCGAAACGTTGGTTAACAATGGGGGGAATACAATTTCAACCTTCAGAAACGGCTAAAATATTGTTGATTTTATTCTTTGCACAGTTTATTATGAAGCATAAGGAGAAAATTAATTCTCCACGTATTTTATTTTCATCAATTGTATTGTTTTTGATACCTGTAGGATTAATTTATAAAGAACCAGATTTATCTACAAGTATTATTGTATGTATTCTATTTTGTGTTATAATGTTTGTAGGCGGTATTAGTTATAGAATTGTAGGCGCATTAATTGCTATTGTTATACCTACTTTTGTGACCTTTGTTATATTAGTCTTACAGCCTAATCAAAAAATTTTACAAGACTATCAAGTTACTAGATTATTAGCATGGTTACAGCCTGAAAACTATGCTGATTCTGCGGCATATCAGACTACTAATGCGACTATTGCTATCGGATCTGGAATGCTGTGGGGAAAAGGTCTGAATAATAATGAAATTGCTTCTGTAAAAAATGGTAATTTCATAGCAGAGCCACAAACAGATTTTATATTTGCTGTAATAGGTGAAGAGTTGGGATTTGTAGGCGGGTGCAGCGTTATATTATTGTTATTAGGCATTATCTTATTTTGCTTGTTAATTGCTAGAAAAGCAAAGGATTTATCAGGAAGAATTATTGCTTCAAGTGTTGCAGCTTTAATTGGTTTTCAAGGATTTATTAATATTGCTGTTGCAACAGGTCTTTTTCCAAACACAGGAATTCCACTACCTTTTGTAAGTGCAGGATTGACTTCATTAGTTAGTTTATATATGGGTATAGGAATCGTTTTAAATATAGGATTACAACCTAAAAAATAATAAAATAATCTGTCAGATAAAGAGTTATATGATTACATAACAGTTTATTATGTCACAGATAGGAGGATATCATGAATATAGCTTTAATTGCACATGATGCAAAGAAAAAATTAATGCAAAATTTTTGCATTGCATACAGAGGGATATTAAGTAAAAATGAATTGTATGCGAC
>JAWXVD010000085.1:0-14216 GCA_044425705.1 Eubacteriales bacterium
CTGAATAGTTACGTCTTGTTTACAAGATTTCACATAAAAAATAATCGCCCAAGACTCTCAACCTTTGCGATTATTTTTTAATTAATTATATGAGGGACAACCGTCTATCGGTAGTGCCTTTTTATATTTTTATATTAAACTAGATTTCTTTATCTGTCAACGGATTTTTCACTCCCCAAACCAACAGTCCTAGATAATGTTTGAAATATTCCTTTTTGTAAGTAAAAAAACACATCATTATACGCTATACTTTTTCGATATTATGTGCTAGAATTCTTCCATGGTACTACCATAACGGTAGGCGGTTTCCCTCTATACTTCTGGATGGTTATGCCCTCTAAGTACATTGTTTCTTACAATGGGAAAGGAGGGGTTGCTATGGTTACATATTCGGAATTGTTTGAATTTTGTTTATTAATCGTTGCTATTGTAGGTCTTGTTTACAAGATTTCACATAAAAAATAATCGCCCAAGACTCTCAACTTAGCGATTATTTTTTAGCTTTTATTTGAGGGACAACCGTCTATCGGTAGTACCTTTTTATATTTTTATATTAAACTAGATTTCTTTATCTGTCAACGGATTTTTCACTCCCCTAACCAACAGTCATGGATATTGTTTGAAATAGATTAGGTACTTTACTTGATTTTCAAACTTTTTCACATAGTACTTCCATAATTTCTTCATCCGTATAATTAGGATATGTTTGGAATAAGCGAACAATTGATTCCACATAATCTAGGTTTAGCTCCATAAAGTCAGCTATAGACTGATTATCTAGATTTTTTTAGTATTAAGACGTATAAAACGAATCTTTTCTAATGCCCGACCCATTTCACGACCTTCTTCTAATTTTAGCTGTTCTCGTATTTGCTGCATCATATAGTCCTTCCTCCATTCCACATTTTGCTTCACTTCCATGGCTCGTGCCTTCAACTGTTGTACAAATTCATTCTCACTTTCTTCCCCATACACATATCTCAAAAATGCTTCCATATCCGAACCAACATCGTCCAATAATCCCTTCGCATTCAGAAAAATTTTTTGTGTGCCATCTCCTAATAGAATACTAGGATTTTCTTTGTAATTCTTCTTCACGAGTATGTTGTTTTGTCGCTTCAGTCATAACTATCCTCCTTGGATTGTTGCAGGAGATGCCACTTATGTACTTCTCTCTGCTTTTTCAATGGTAGTAAGAAAAGATGAGTAAATAAGATGGTCTAGTTCGACCAGAGATGGCTTTGCCACCAGAAATGATGTAGACTATATTGATAACCCAATTCTACATTGGGTACTTTGCTTGGTCTCAATATAACATAATACGTATCATCTGTCTATAGAAACAGCTCTATTTCAAACCTACACTCACTTGCTAATCGTTATCCTACCAATATCCTCTCCATCTACTGTAATTCCTAATTTTATATCACCATTATAATCTTCTGGTAATTGAAATTTATCACTTTCTACTGGAAATATTAATTCCTCTATTACTTTCTCATATTCATCATTTTTTATAGCCAGCACTTCATTTTCTAAAATAATTTCATATTTCGTATCAACACTTCCTGCCATAACAGATTGAATTTGATATACAGCATCCTCTGATGTTATAATCACACCTAGTAAGGCATCTTCTAAGTTTTCAAATTTTTCCTCGTAGCTGCTATAAAAATATTCTTCGGGTAAGTATATATTAGAAGCCCCTTCTACTTGCACCGCTTCATGAGGATCATTTTTATTTGCAAATATTTCTGCAAAGGCTTTTGAAAATTTTTCTGCACCTGAGGAATTGAGATGATGTTCGTCATAAAAATCCGTTTTTATTTCCAAATTCAAAAAATCTTCTTTACACAAATTGAAATCTATGTATGGTATTTCTGTATCTTGCAGTAACCGCTCCACTTGTTCTATATAATTATCATATTCTATATTCGATAATCTAAAATCCGTCACCGGAGCAGAAAATAAAATTAATTGAATATTATTCTCTTTACAATATTCAATTATTTGAAATAAACTATTAATGTAATCGTTTTTGAAAATATTGTCTTCTATTGCTTGGTTTTCTTGCTCCATAAATACAATTCCATTCTCTATATAATTTTCAGATCCTATAAATCCCTGTCCTATATAAACGCTAGTTCCTACCTCTATATATTCATAATTTTGATAGTTCGATTCACTCTTCTTTTTTATAATATCATACATTATTCCAAATTGTAGATTTCCAATATACCTTCTAGGCAATAGAAAACTATTCGGATAATAATCCGAACCACTTGCTTTTATTAGAAATATTGCTTTGTCGAATGATTCTTTCAAATTATTTGATACGGTATACGTTGATCCTAGCTCTGTCCGTTGACTATATTCACTTTCTAATGCCATTCCATAATATAATTCCAAATAAACTTCCTCTAACTCATTATTCTTTCCTACTTCTTGTAAAATCACATAAGAAGCATCTAATTTTTGCGATGAACTCCCCGCATTAAATGTATTTTTCTCATATATAACATCCAATTCTTCTGAAACTAATGAACGAAAACAATGGGACGAACCCAAAAACAACACATCAATATTATCCTCTTGATGATACATTTCGTAAAATGTCAATCGAAAAAAATCATTCGCATCATCATCTAACAAAAAAGTTAACCCCATATTCACCAAACAAAACATGATAAAAAATGCAATTACTTTGCTGCTATTTATTATTATTGCTTTTATTCTACTTTTATTTTGCATCTTTACTCACCTCTAAAACTGAAAATATACAAATTGACTTGCATCATATCCTGCACCATATACTCCAAATAAAATCACCCACCAAACAGCCACTTGATAAACAATATATCGAAACCATATAGGACTGTTGCATAAAATTTGATACAAATAAATTCTTTTACTATAGCAATAATCCACAACTAATAATATAACAATCGAGACTAGCAAACGTGATAAATCTATTTCTGATATGCCAAGTTCAATAATCGGTTTATATTGATACACCTGTAAAGCTTGCCTTATCATATCTATGCCATCACTTAAGTCACCTACCCGAAAAAATAACCAGGCAAAATCAACTAATAAGAATGTGGTACAAATTTTAATAGCATTGGAAATTGTTTTAGGTAGCCTTTTTCCTAATCTAGGTAATTTTTGAACTATTGCACTTTTGATGATACCTACTATTTGATATCCACCATGAAGCATGCCCCAAAAAATATAATTCCAGCTAGCACCATGCCAAAGTCCACTAATTCCAAAAACAATGCCAATGTTTATCATTGTTCTAAGCTTACCTTTTCTACTACCACCAAGAGGTATATACACATAGTCTGTAAACCAAGATGTCAAAGAAATATGCCAACTTCTCCAAAATTCCTTGATGGAGGTTGCCAAATATGGGCTCTTGAAATTTTTCATCAAATCAAATCCCATTACCTTTGCCGCTCCTCTAGCTATATTGGTGTATCCATCAAAATCACAATATATTTGAAAAGCAAAGAAAATAGTAGCAACTGAAATTTCCACAAATCCATAAGATTGGTAGTTATCATATACTTGATTCACTAAAATAGCTGCTCGATCAGCTATCACCAGTTTTTCGAAAAATCCCCAGAGCATCAAACATAACCCTTTATGCACATTGGCAAAAGAGTATATATTTATCTGATCCACGTTTTGAATTTGTACTAATAATTTTCCACTTCTTTCGATCGGTCCTGCTACCAATTGTGGAAAAAATGAAACAAACAGTGCATATTTGAACAGATTTTGTTCGGGTTGAATGGTGCCTCGATATACATCTATGGTATAACTCAGTGCTTGAAATGTATAAAAAGAAATGCCTACTGGCAACAAAAAGTCAAACGGCTTCTCTATCAAGGAAATGCCCAGTAAGTTAAGAATTCTATTACTATTAATGATTAAAAAATCACTATATTTAAAGATAACAAGAATTAATATATTGATAACAATAACCCCTGCGACTAGTAAAACTTTTATTGTCTGACAATTAAGCCAATACCCCCCCATTTTCAGATTTCCGATTTATTTGACTGAGTAAAATACCTCCTACATAAGTTATTACTGTAGAAAATGCAATTAAAAAAGCATACTTCGGATTCCAACTCATATAAAAATAGTAACTGGCAACTAAGAGCCATATGTATCGTATCTTCTTTGGTACTATAAAATATACCAATACTACAATTGGGAAAAAACACATAAAATCAAATGAATTAAATAACATCTTTTCTTTCTCCTTTCCAAACCTACAACCTTCTCACCCACTGATGCACACTTCTCACACTCTTAGGTGCAACCCCTAGTACCAGCAAATAAACTTTATTTTTCTTACTCAAATACGAATTTCTCACAACATCCTTCATCTGTTTTCGCAACTGCTTTTTCACCGCTTGATAAAATCCATTCTCTTTTGTCATCTGTTTCACTGGAATATGCAACATATAGTCTAGTCTTTGGAACAAGCCAAATCTTATACACACTTCTTTCAGGTTTGGATAGGTGTTATCCACAATTTCATTGACCACATCTGCATTATCCACAATGTCCATAAAAACTCTAGAAAATTCGTCTCTCGATTCTTTTCTAGTATTACTGCCAATACGATAAAATACATGGTACATTTGATCAGGCAAGATATAGATTCCATCAACCTGATTTTCTTTTGTATCATTTATGCCTTGTTCACAATCTGATAAGGTTGCATCCAAGAGATAACTTTCAGGTTTTTTGATTTTATTTTCTAAGCTACTTTCTTTCATTTCTTGTAATAAATGAATCAACAAATAGAAATCCTCATTTAATTTTCCTTCTGGAAAGCTTTTACCTGCAAGCAGTTCTCTAGCAATTAATTTAGTACAAAAAGAACAGTCTCCTTTATGCAAGAGGAGTTCTTTCATAAACTCTTCGCTGCTACAAAGAAATGCTTGCTCCGGAGGAATGCAAACGTTTTTCATTAGATTTCCATCCACATCTATTTCATCTCTAGAAGCTTGTACAATAGGAACTTTATATGTTACAGATGCATTTACCAAGGTTTCATACATCTCTGGTGAGATAAAATCATCGCTATCTATAAAGCCTAAATAGTCTCCTTTTGCTTCTTTGATTCCCAAGTTCCTTGCAGAAGAAGAACCTCCATTTTGTTTATGAAATACACGTATTCTCTTGTCTTTTTTTGCCAGTTCCTCACATAGCAGTGCTGTTCCATCAGTAGAACCGTCATCTACTAAGATAATATCTAAATTCTGATAGGTTTGACTGGTAATTGAATCGACACATTTTTCTAGGCAATCCATACTATTAAAAATAGGTACGATGATACTGATTACTATTTTATTATCCATTTATATTTTCCCTTATTATTCAAAATATTGTCATCCACACAGCTACTTTATTACTACTTCTTCCCAAACAATACTTTCACATTTTATGAAACTCCAATTTCATTTTTGCTATTTTTCACGTACATAGCTATCTTATATTTTTCACGTACATAGCTATCTTTTATTGTTCACCGATGCCACACTAAAAGGTCCCGATTTAGGTGGATCTACCACACCCTTTTTCCAGTTTTCGTAAAATCGAATCAATTCCTTTGCGGCGTGTTCTGCATTCCATTGCCCAACAATGGTTTCATAGGCTTTCTCTGCCATAACTGCAATCTCTTCAGAATGTTCCATCAAATATATGACTTGCTTTTCAAAATCTGCATAAGAACCTTTTTTATATAACAATCCATTGCTTCCATGATTCACTAAGTATGGTGCTGCACCAACTTGGTCATTCACCACTTCTACGCAACCACTATTCATGGCTTCATTAACCACTGCGCCCCAACCTTCCAATTGGTTGCTGGTAAATAAATGAACATGACATTTTTCCATAATTTCACGTACTTCTGTAGGTGATAAAAATCCGTACATGGTTATTTCATCTTGTAAATTAGCTTCTTGGATTTCTTCTTTTAACTGCTCTTCCATTTCCCCTCCACCGATAAAATGGATATGAAATTTATCACATTGAAATCCCGTCATTTCACTTGTTTGCAATGTTGAATTCACTGATGATAGTGATGAAATTTTATTTTCTTCCTTCTGCCTTAACGCTTTTGCTAATCGAATGACAAATTCAGGGTGTTTTAAGGGAATAAACCTTCCTGCCCACACCAAGTGAATCTTACCATCATCATATTTCCCTTGCTTTAACGTGTCCCATCCCATCCGTTTTGTTTCTGGAAAATAACCAAATTGAAATCTTTTATTAGGATAGGCATGGACTAATGAAAAATCTGATGCCACATAAGCTCCTGCACAAAGTAAGTATACTTGGTCTTTGTTATGGCTAGTATGGTCTTTATATTTTTTGAGTAAACCTCTTGGTGAAATAGCCTTCCACTGCCCTTCTCTATATAAGCGCTCACTAATGCGAATGGTTAGTTTATCACTTTTCAATCGATCCACTAACAACTCTTCCTGTTCCATCCAGCCAACTAATAAAATATCACTTTCGGCAATGAGACGTTTACATTCATATTCCTGTTCATATAAAAAATTCACATAAGGAATCGTAGTTGCATCTATGCCCCATCCCATCTGAATTCTTTCTTCTTCCATTGGCTCTGTTTGTATAAAATGATACTCATCTCCTACTAATTCAAATAATGCATTAGAAAATGGAATTTGATGATGATTGATATAATTTGAAATCATTGTAATTTTCATTCTAATAAGCAATCCTTTCTTTCAGTCTAGCAACTTTGGACCACAAGGGACAAATCAAACTGTGAAACAGCCTTTTCAACACTCTAATAACTTTTGTTCACAGTAAAAAAGTACTAGTTATATTCAACCTATCAATTGATAAATCTCCAATAATCTTTCATAATTGGCTTCCGAATTGTGAGCCTGTAACGCCTGTGCTCTGGCATTCTTAGAAAGAAGATATGCTTTCTCTCCATCGCCCCATAGCTCTATGACTGCTTCTGAAAGTTCCCGTTTTTTCCCCCCATGATATAAAATTCCCGTTTCTCCATGGGTAATCATACTAGGAACGCCTCCCACACTAGCCGCTATCACTGGTACACCCAAAAGCATAGCTTCCGCCACAGAATTTGGAGAATTCTCTAAAGATGATGCACAAACAAAAGTATGACTTGATAAATATTCTTGCTTCATTTCTTCTGCACTTAATCTACCAAGTATAGAAATATGTGTGTCCAAGTTTTTCTCTTTCACCAATTGGTCTAAATATTTTCCATAGGAAGAAATTTTGATTTTTTGTTTGCATTTTTGCATCATTGATGATACTTTTTCATTGTTTTCTGCTTTTACCTTGCAAGTGTTCATAATACTATTGCCTGCCACTACCACCTGCGCATCAGGATACACTTGCAAAATTTCTGGTAAGGCTTCTAACAAATAATGAAATCCTTTTAAAGGATAATCTGCTTGACTAAAAAATATTTTATGTTTGATACAGGTATCAAGTTGCCACTGGTCTTCATAAAATACACTGCGCATGGTTTCGTTCATTTGGTGGTAAGTTAGGTTTTCATTAATAGATAAGGCTGCCCTTTTATCAAAAGCTGTTCTACCCGTTACATGTCCCACCATGCTGAGTAATTCTATTTCATTCTCTCCACGGAGTCTAAATTTTTCTTGTTGTTGTGAAATGCTATCTTTCTTAAGTCTATCTCGAAAGGTTCTTCTCTGTTGTACTGCTTTTGGTATATCTGCCATATAAGATTTTGCACATTCACTAATAATCCCCTGTAATCCCACTAAGATTCGCTCTGGCTGGCCGAAGGACTTTGCCATAGATAGACTATGTGGAAATTCTGTCCCAAATATATGCACAATGTCTGGTTGAAATACTGATAAGATTTCTGCAAATCTATCTTCTAGTGCTTCCTGATAAATTTCTGGTGTATCTAAATTTTCATAAAAACCAAAACAAGAAATTTCTTTCTCACCTAAGGTTATTTTTTGCTGAAAATCCTTCATATCTATACTTACAGGAAAACATACACCCAATTGGATGGTTTCATCTCGTTCCAAAATCACACGATCCAAAGTTCCAGAAAGCCACCCTTCTCTCACGCTATACTCTTTTCCTAATTCCATAGCAATTGCAGGCAACATAATGTTACATAGCCATAATACACGCATGTTGTTTTCCCTCCTGTCTTAATCGTCATCGTAATGACCATCACATTCTCTCAGCCTAACAGTTTTGACTCGAAAAAGACAAATTGCTGGTTGCGAAATCTTATTTTTCTCACTAATGACCATCACATTCTCTCAGTTTAGCAACTTCGGTTCAAAGAGACAAATTGCCGGTTAAAAAATCACTTTCATCCTACTACCGCTTTATCAATTTATATATCCCCGTCTTCGCCTGATTATATCCCTTTGATAACTTCGGATTTTCCGCAATCCAAGTGCGCAAAGGTGCTAAAGTAAGCAGCATAACTATTTTATAACGCAAAACTTTTCCACTTCCTAGGTACTTCTTTGTAATCATTTGATGCTCTTTCGATGATTGAATGCGATTTTCTCTTGTTTCAGAAAAACCACCGCCTTCGTACTTGGCTACAATCACTGGCACATAGATTGCCTGTGCCATTTTTTCATAAATACTATATAAAAAATGCTCATAATCTGCTCTCACGCGATAAGATGCAAGATAGCCTCGTTCTGTGAATAATCTCCTATCGTAAAAACATACTTGATGGCAGGGTACATTACGATAACAGGTAAAATCATTGATGGTAGGTGCAGAATAGACAATGGTTTTCTGAACTTCATTATATTGATTTCCGTAAAAAATAGCTGGTACTTGACTTTTATATTGTTCCATTGCTTCCATCATCCGAAGCAATACCTTATCATCATAAAATAAATCACCACAATTTAAAAATAGCAGATATCTTCCCTTAGCTTCTTCAATAGCTTGATTCATACCCTCATAAATGCTCTTGTCTTTTTTCTGTATCAGGGTAATATAGGAATATTTACACAAATATCCTTCCTCAATAAGATTTTCCACCGAACCATCTGTGGACATGCCATCCTTAATAATCACTTCTATGTCATTTCTTCTTTGGCTACAAATGCTCTGTATGGTAGCCTTTAACTTATCACCTGGATTTAATGATACTACAATAATACTAAAAAAGACTGTTTCCAACGCGCCATTCCTCCTCATAAAATAACCATGAATGATAGGGTAATACACGGATCCCATCAGCCGATGCCGTTCTTAAAAAGTCTAAAAAGAACAGGATACCAACTAAAACCACTGCAATGGTTGCTAATTTTTTCTTCTTTTCATCACCTATCATAGATAACATCCTAGGTACGAATACAATTTGACTAGTCATTAAATAATATCCAAACCTAGAAATTAAAGGCAAAAACCAACAACTAGCGTAGAGTGCAATTGCTAGAATATTTAGTTTTAAATGGAATTGATTGATTTCATCATTCTCTATTGCATCTTTATAGAAAAAAACTGCCAAGGCAACCACAGCACCACATCTGCCTATATTGCTGATGGTTGTGAGTAAATCGCTAGTTTGATCCAAATAAATAGTATCTACATAAGATGGATACAAGATCAATGCAATTTTCATAATCAAATCTTGACATAACATAACAGCACCTGACGCAACCGCCAAGACAATCACATAATATTTTTTCCATTTCATCTGTGCAATTAAGTACATAGGAATCACCACAAGTACGGATTTATGAAATAGGGCTGCAAATAAAATAGTGATAATAAACTTTCCATATTGCTTCCTTGTTACGTATTTTATAGCATATAAAGTAATCCCTAATACAAAGTAATAACGAACGGTATTAAAGGTTCTAAAATATAATCCTAACGCCATAAACAAAAAAATACCCATTTGGAAACTAGGGCTTTGCTCATAAATAGCTTTCAAAAATACAAAGGCAATCATAAATGCAAAAAAAGCAAACATCACTAAGTATGATGTGCTTCCTACTATAGTATATAATGTTTTTACAACAAAATTAAAACCTGGTTCCGTAACTACATAGCCTCCAACAAAGATTTCGTGGCAAGTATTGATATAGGTTCCATAGTCATTTCCCACACCTAACCTGAACGCAGCCAATCCGAATAATAGTAAAAAAATACTACTGATTCCAACAATATTTAATCCTTGTTGCTTCGTAATATAAGCTCCGTTTCCTTCAGGTTGCCTTTGTACTAAACTTGCCAAGCAGACTGTAATCACTGTAATGGCTGTATATAATATCATAAATTTGATTTTCCCTTTCCAAACTTTATAGGCACTCTACTTTGTATGCAAATCACTTACTTGCCTCTTTCATTCCAACCTTCATCAATGCAAATGCTTTCTTCACTGGAATGGTTTCACACATCAGTTTTCTATGCTTTAATAAGAATCGTAGTGCCATAACATACTTTAATTTACCATATAAATACACATATAAAACGCCCCGATCAAAGAAGAACTTTTCTGTATAACCTGAAAACCATGTAGATGGTCTTGGCACTTCTTTTCCAATGGTAATGGGCAATGCATAAATCTTTAAGCGATGGCTTAAACACTCTCGTAAAAACAAACTATCTTCTCCATTACTATACTTGGCTCCACCGCCAAACAATAAAGAGAAGGTAGTTCCACTTTTTCGCAATCGTTCCAGTCGAATGGCAAAACTATAGGTTGGATATCGCCCTGAGTTATAAATACGAATTCTTGTTTTTTCTTTTGTATCATAAGTTCTTCTATCTTCTGCCACATCCATATTAAATAACAACATATCAGCATCTTGATTTTCTTTAAAGGCCTGTAGAATCAATTGTGCATACCCATCCACATAAACAATATCTTCATCTGCAAATAAAATAATGTCGCTGTCCGCTCGCAACAATCCGTTATTTCTAGAAAGTCCCACGCCTTTTTCCGCAAAAGAATAACATGTTATAGTATTGCCATGATAATCATATTGTGTATATTCATTTTCATCACATTGATTGATAATAATGGCATCAGACTGCAAATTCATAACCTGTGCTAATTGATTCACATCTTGATTCACTGCTGAAACTAATGTTTGTAACTTCATGTAAAATAACCTATCTTTCTTATTTTCTTTCAATCACTAGGAATTCTTTCCCGCTCTAGTCATATAATATTGTTTCATAAATACATCATCTGCATCCACAATCATACATCCAATCACATTACACTCTTGAATCAACAGCTGTTCTAAAGTTCTTTCTACTTGTTTTCCATTTGTCTTTCCAAAAGGAAGCAAGAGTATGGTTCCATCAGCCTCGCGAAGAGATTGGAAATCAATATCTTCCCTGTTGATTGTCACTTCTTTTAGTATTTTATTACCATTTCCACTTAAGTAATCAAGATTACAAGCCAATTCTTTTTCTAAGAATGTATTTTTTTGTTTTGTGCGAATACCTAATACCCTTACTCCAAAAAGTTTTTTCAAATCTCCTGGCACAAGAATTGTATCGTCTACGATACACAATACGAGTAATCCAAAGAAACTGATACAGAACCCTAGAATTGCTCCTAAATACAGAGCGTTTTTCCAATAAATATCCATTTTAACTTCTACAATTTCTTCACTTCTCCACATTTCAATGGTTGTAATACCACCTACTGTAGTTGCGAAATTTTCTACTGCCATTTTATAAGCCGTTTGGATTTGTTCTATAGTTTCCTTATCGGTTCCAGTGAATTTTACTGTTAAAAATCGGATATCGCCTATCATTTCTCCAGCTACACTCTCTTGAATCATTTCCTTTGTAATGGTATCTGGCAACACTGTCATAGCCGTCTCCACAATAGGATCCATTTTTAATATACTATCCCAAGTATAGGCATTATAATAATTTTTCACATCTGCATATTCATCTGTTTCATCGAAACAAATATGATACTCTGCTTCTCCTTGATAAATAGGCTCTGGATAATTGATACGGACACTAAATTCATATAAAATCAAACCAATGACTGCCATTACCACAGTTACCACAAAGATAATCCATATTTTTCTAAGCATCACTAAAGAGAGTCTTTTTAAATCTAATCCTTCTTCTACATATTTTTCTTTTTTAATCAAGTTACTATCCTCACCACTATTTTTTCTTTTTCATCGCTGTCACTTGTTGCTGTTCAATGCCTTCTGTACTTTCTGGCTGAATGAGAATTTTTAAGGTTAACAACATTAATTTCAAATCTAGCCAAACGGAATAGGTCTCTATATAAGATAAATCCAACTTTAATTTATCGTATGGTGTGGTATTATATTTTCCATACACCTGGGCATAACCTGCAAGCCCCGCCTTTACTTTTGTACGGAATGCAAATTCAGGCATGTCTTCTAAATACTGTGCAATAATCTGAGGTCTTTCTGGTCTAGGACCAATAAACGACATATCTCCACTAATAATATTAAATAATTGTGGCAATTCATCAATCCGAACCATACGAATGAATTTCCCAATTGGTGTAATTCTAGAATCATTTTTCGATGCCAATCTTGCTACACCATCTTTTTCCGCATCCACCGACATACTTCTAAATTTTAAAATATAAAATTCTTTTCCATGTTTTGTACATCTAATTTGTTTATAGAGTACTGGGCCACCATCATATGCTTTAATTACAATGGCTGCAATCAACATGATTGGTGATGTAATCACTGCTAGAATCACTGCACAAAACAAATCGATACTACGCTTTGCAATTCTTTGCTCTACTGTCAATGCATCCTCGCGTATGAGACAGATAGGTGTGTCAAATAAATGCATTGATTCAGAACCCTTCACAAGTACATCTGAAATCTTTGGCATCAAGTAAATACGAATAGATTTACTATAGCATAATTTTAATATTTTATTTCTATCTGCCGTTGAAATATCCCAAACGATAACTCCTTCATAATGGGCGATGGCTTTTTCAATTTCATCTAGCCCAGCTTGAATATTGATACATTCTTGAATATCGAATTTATCTTTTCTACTAGCAAACTTTTCTCTAATATCGTCGATGGAACGTTCTCCATAGATTAAAATTAATTTCCGCGGTGGAAATAATTTTTTGTATATTTTATTACAAGTAACTGCCCAAATTCCGCAGAAAATTACTTGTGCTACAAACAGCCCTGCTATAGGTCCCACCTCTACTAACCAAACCTTCATTACCGAAAGCTGTGCATAAGTGATTACGTTAACAATCACCAAAGGCACTAATTGGGAAAAAAATACGTCTGCTGGTTTTAAATATCCTATTTTCAAACCACCATACATACTGGTTAAGAAAAACAACATAGCCAAGTAAATTGCTATCATTAAAACATGACCTCTAAAATAAAATTTAATGGCCATATTAAAAGATTCCTGTCTATGATAATATTCCACCCAAACATATGCGTACATCAAACTATTAATGAATACTCCTAGTAAAGCTAGAAATAATATAATAATTCTCTTGATTGACTCCTTCTTTCTCATGTAAATAACCATCTCTTTCTCTTAGTCTGGCAACTTGTAGCCCTTTCTTATTGGGAAAGGGTTTGCTCAAATAGAGACAAATTGCTAGTAAAAAAATAAAATTTTTTCGCCTAAACTCTCCGCATAGTAGCTCTATATGCCCATCCGATAAAGTAATAACTACTTTCTAGTACTGACAATTTTTCTACTTTGCGATATAAATTCCAAATTCTCTTGCAGGCTCTCACCTTATTGGAAGATAAAGATTTGTCAGGTCGTCTATAAATGGCTAACACTTGATCTAATCCATAAGCCACATACCCTGCCTTTAAAATTTGCCACCAGGTAGCACTGTCTTCACTTTCTACGTGAGGCATTCTAATCAAGCTCTTATCAATAATCCTTGTGTCAATTAATACTGTACTAGTGAAAATAACTGTTCTAGACAAAGCTTGCTTATATTCTAGCTGTTCTGGCACACGCACTACCTTGCCTGTAGGATTTCCGTATTCGTCACCAAATTCATACCCAGTAAAAACAAATCCTACATTTCTTTCCTTCATAAATGCAATCTCTACTTCTAATTTTTCTGGCAACCAAATATCATCTGCATCGAGAAAGGCAATATAGCGACCTGCTGCCGCACGGACACCTTTATTTCTAGAATG
>JAWXVD010000278.1:0-2540 GCA_044425705.1 Eubacteriales bacterium
TTGTGGACTATTAAAAAATGCATTCCCTCTAAAAAGCAACTGAGCATTGTGTAGCAACTACACTTTTAGCTATTTTTAGAGAGAATGCATTACTTTTATAAAATTGATGCGTTTGTCCTACCTATGTAATGGATTGTTACCATAAAAAAGTTAAACCCTATGGTTTTTTGGAATATGCTGCATTTGTTAGCTTTTTTCCACAATTGGTAGCTGGCCCAATTGTGTTGCACAGTGAATTGATTCCGCAATTTTTAGATGAGAAAAAGAAAAAAGTAGACTATGCTAACTTGACAAAAGGTATGTATATTTTCGTGTTAGGTCTTTCAAAAAAAGTGTTGATAGCAGATACCTTATCTATGGTAGTGCATTGGGGATTTGCTAATTATATGAGAATTGATGCATCTAATACGTTGCTTAGTATGGTTTGTTTTACATTACAACTATACTTTGACTTTAGTGGTTATTGTGATATGGCACGTGGTATCGGTTATATGTTTAATGTGCAGTTACCATCTAACTTTTTATCGCCATATAAAGCAACTTCCATCGGCGAATTTTGGAAGAGATGGCATATGACTTTGACTAGATTTTTTACACAATATTTATATATTCCTTTAGGTGGAAATCAAAAAGGAAAAGTGCGTATGTATTGTAATATTTTCATTGTCTTCCTAGTCAGCGGATTTTGGCACGGAGCAGACTGGAATTACGTTATGTGGGGATTGTTAAATGGAATTTGTATCATTCTTTATCGATTGACCAAGGACTATATTCCTAAAATTCCAAAAGCAATCTGTGTAGCTGGCACATTTATATTGACTAATTTCCTATTTTGCTTTTTTAAAGTTGCACTTGTTCGATACGGTTTTGAAATGATATGGAATGTATTCACAGGAAGTTGGGGAAGTATTGAAAGCGGAATTTGTAAATTGATTAATGAAACAACTGAAATTCGGATTATTAGTCGTTTTGGTTTAGAATCATTGATTAATCAATATCCTGGAATGCCCTTATTGATTTTAGTGGCTGGTTGTTTGGTAGGTGTGCTTTTTATGAAAAATACAGAAGAAAAGACGGAAGTTTTTCATCCTACTGTTTGGAAAATGATTACATTTTCCATATTACTCACATGGAGCGTAGTGTCTTTGGGCGAAGTGAGTGAATTTTTATACTTTAATTTTTAATGAGAGAAAGTGATGGTTATTGAGATGTCAAACAATCAAGTACAGGAAGATAAAAAATGGTTTTTAATATTTTTAATAGCAGGAATCATAGGGATTGGAAGCGTAGCGTTGATTACATATATTGTGGATCCATATTTTCATTATCATGCACCGTTGGAGCAGATATCATATCGCATTAATGAAGAGCGTTATATGAATGATGGAATTTTAGAAAATTTTGAGTATCAGGCAGTAATTACAGGTAGTTCCATGACACAAAATTTTAAACCCAGTGAGTGGGAAGCTTTAAGTGGGCAAGTGACGGTTAAAGTGCCTTATTCTGGAGGAGGATTTTTAGAAATTAGTGAAGCATTACAGCAAGGGATCGATGCTAATGATGAGATGGAGACTATTATTTGGGGAATTGATTATAATGGATTAGTAAGAGATAGCGAATGGTTAGCGTATACAGAATATCCTTCATATCTATATGATGATAATCTATTCAATGATACTTATTATTTATTGAACAAGTGGATTTTTTATCACGGTGTAATTACAGATTTAATTTGGACGGTAAGTGGTCAAGAAACAACAACATTAGATGAATATGGAGCATGGGATTTTGGTTACGGTCAAGAAACTGTATTGAGTCATTATGTTAGAAGCGAAGAGGTTGTATCTAATTGGGGTGGGTTGTCAGAAGAGAGTCAAGCCTTAGTAGAAGGAAATGTTGCAAATAACATTGTGGAATTAGCAAATGAAAATCCAGATGTTACATTTGAATTATTTTATACACCATTAAGCATTATATATTGGGATAGTGTTGTGCGAAGTGGCGGTTTGGAACAACAGATTGAAGCTGAAAAAATTGCTACGGAACTTTTGTTAGAATGTGACAATATTAACTTATATTCTTATTTTAATGATTATGATTTGATTTGTAATCTTGATTATTATAAGGATCAGGAGCATTATATATCAGAAATAAATAGTGAGATTTTAAATTGGATTGATAGTCAAGAAGGATTAGTGACAAAAGAAAATTATTTGGCTAATTTAGAGGCAGAGTATGCATTTTACGCTGCGTATGATTATGATAGTATATTTGAATAAAGAGAATTAGATAAAAGTTATAAAATACTGGTTGATTCCGTGTAAAAGATGACTAAATTTATATAATTTTTATAATATTATTTTGTGAATTTTATAGTAAGGTTATAAATTTATGATATAATTAAGAGTGAAAGAATGGTGAAAATAGAAAATGAAATTTAAAACAAGATTAACAATTACATTTTTAACAATTATTATTTTGCCAGTAGTATTGGTGTCGATTGCTTTTATTGGTATATCAGCCTATTTAATTCATGTATC
>JAWXVD010000086.1:0-14052 GCA_044425705.1 Eubacteriales bacterium
AATAAGAAACGAAGTACATCTACCATAGTATCAGGCATCATACTAGGAGCTTTAATACACTTTACAAAGAAACGACCACCAATCCATGGTTCTTTTGGATCCAGAACTGAAGGGTCAGCACTTTGTACTGTATAATTAGAACCTAGACGAAACTTAGGGTCTGAAGGAAAATTCGAAGTTTGGTTATCCCAATTCGCTACTTCAGGGGTAAATGAATTTGTTTTTTCACCAGTTTTGTTATGGTATATACCATTATATAACAATGAATCAGACATATGTTATTCCCCCCTCAAGATGTTGATTTCGATATCAAAACCTTCATTCGATCCAGCAAATGTTACTGTAGCTACAGCTGTAGATTTCTCATCAATGATGTTCTTCTCAGTTCTAGTTATATATGGTTCAACATTCGCAGACGCAGGATAACGACCTTGGAAAGAAGAATTAAGTTCTGTCAGTGCTTCAGAGTTAGCTGTTTCAGCTCCATCTCTATGATAAGTATGACGTGCTAGAACAACTTTCATTGTACGATGAACGTCTCCAATAACCAGACAGTTATTGATAGACTTTAGTTTAGATGTGGTATTTACAAATTGTGTTTTTTCAGTACTTAGGAATCTAGGAGGCAGATCTGTACCCTCAGTTAGAGGAGAATTCTCGCCAGCAAGACCTAAATTACCTACAACATTCAAGAACGCTGAACGTGCAGAACGTTCTTCCCCAGGAGCAGGAATCCAGTCATAAACCATACGTATAGTTTTACCATATTTGTACGCGACTATAGGAGTGTATGTACCGATTCTGTGCCACACTCTAGGAATCGCATATGCTAATTCGTATGTTTGTGTTACTTTATGGTATTCTTTTTCATAAACAGCAGTACCACACATCGGATAAATTGCCATCATAGGATGCGTTGCATTGTATAAACTTTTAATACCCCTAGCAAATGCTTCTGCTTTTATGAAACTATCTTGTATTCCACAGTCCATATATATCATTATATCAGTTCTATACTTTGGGATATACTCCAAAATCGTTTGTTTAATAGCAAGACTGAAATTAGCATCCAAAAGGAATGCTGCATGGACAATTCTACTATCTATCAACCATGGGTCGATCTCAAATCTGAAGAATTTTTTATAAAGTTCTTCTATTGTGTTTTTTCTAGTTTCTTCTGTTACTATTGTATTACCAGTACTACTCGGTACTTCCTGACCTATTTCTAGCGAACCATCATGACCACCTGAAAGGTAAGCATATGACTCACGGAAATCAAAACTATTTTCGTCTAATACCAATGATTCGTAAGCTACTCCACCAGAATCAGTACAAGTAATAAAATCGATATCAATATCTTCTCCGCCATCATTAAATCTCTGACTAAGATAGTCAATGATAGCTACAAAATTAGATTGATAGAAATGAGCATTTAATGCTTTTTTCTCATAAAAATTACCTGAATCAAGTTCTTTATAAACTTTATTGAAATCTTCTGAAATAGTGTTATTTGTATCGTAGAAAGCATCTATATTCCATGCAAAATAGTATGAAGTATCGTATGTATCTACATTACCATAATCATCAACTTTCACGAAGTCAAGAATATAACGACGTCCATCAGATGAATTATCTAATGTTTTAATTAATGTATCCCTATCAGAATCATTTGTGATTCTAAATCCAAAGTTATTTCCTGTAGCACCCAGAGATGTACAATCGAACTTTAGGAAATTAAAAACACGCCAAGTGACTCTATTCTCATCTACTACTGAAGATGGGTTTTCTTTCACCCCATCAGCATTTAAAATTACAAGTTTTATTCTATAACCAGAAATAACTTCTTGAACATCAGCATACGTTCCATCAGCTTCTGGCTCATCGTTTTTAACGTATGAGAAAATTCTATCACCATTTTCATCTACTAAGAAATTCCCATCACTATCACGTTCGTAAACCGGAAGATTATCATCTTCTGCGATATGAACCTGTAGCATTACTGTAGCGTAAGATGCATCTGAAGGCATCATACGACAAACATAAGCAACACCACTTGCTCTCAGTGTGTTTACTAAGTTTAGGTTTTGTTGACCGAATTTCTTAAAATCGCCAACATCTGATCCGTAAGTAGCATATAAAGATGCTAGATCACCTATACATTTAGTAACATTTGATGGTCCTGTAGAAGAAATTATAGGATAAAGAAAATTCGCACCATTAGGCAATGTTGAATAGTACGTCGGAGCTATTGAGTTATCATTTATTGTAACATTAGGGACATAGCTATCAGTCCAATTCAAATTATTATTATTAATAATCGTAGAACCCATTATTTTTCCTCCTTTTAATTTTTAAGGACATATCTTATTATCTATAATAAAACTTTAAAAAAAATTTAGCCATACAAGCTCGACGTATGTCTAAAATTAAAAATTTAAATAAGATGTTAGATATACTTTATTGTTATAAATTATCATAGGTTCGGTAACAAAATAGCATACATTTAGTGTATATCACTAAATACTCAATACATTGATATATTATCATAATAAGCAAATTGGGTCAAAAAAGGAGTTTAATAATGACTATAACGAAAGCAATATTTTCTAAAATGAAATACGTAGCCATTCCGCTGATAGTTGCGTATGTGGTAGCATTTATGGTTATCGTAGCAGGAGATTTACTAGGTTATAATGTAATTAGATCTATATTCGACGTACCGATTAGTGGGCATAAACCGTCTCGTGTACAACGTGATATAGACAATATACCATTATTCACAGAACCTTTACCTATCGAAAATGAACCGATATTTGTAGATGTTCCTGTAAATAGAAAATGGTATGGATTGACAGACTATCATGTGTATTTAGAATTGATGCCGGAGACATGGAGAGATACATTTTATGAATACGCGTTACGTATAGGTATGTCAAAAGATCAAAGAATGGTATTCTTAGCTCTCATGATGTGTGAATCTGGAGAGTTTACAGCATTCTTAGGTAAAAACAAGTACAGTGTAGATATATCCCCATCTCAATTAAATTCTAACAATATTAAGAGTGAGCATTTTCGTTCGTTATTCTTTCCGGATTATGATGTTCGTAAAGCTGAATACGATAAAACATTCAATAATATAAGTTATAAGAATTTGATATGTGAAACTAATTATGATCTATACATCCAAGCATCTGCTAATTTCTTTAAATATCTGTGGGATAAGAATAAAGGTAATGTAGAACGCACATTGATGCAATATAATGCTGGTGAAAGTAGATTCGTTCAAGGAACTAGTAGATTGGAAAAGGCTACGGCTTACAAGAATAAAGTAATGGGGATATATAGAGAAATTAAATAACAATCACACAAATAACTATATAAGGAAAAAAACATAAATGGTTTCGCTAGGCTAATATAGCCTAGTGATAACCTTAAATTTAATTATTATAAACTATTTTTTTCTATCGTAGAATCTAATTCATTAGCACCTGTCTTAGCATTTATGACAGAACGTGATAAACCAAAAGAAATATAACCACTACTTACAGCTCCGAAAGTTGTAGCGTATTTAGATAATTCTTTTAAACTTATTAATTGTCTCCCGGATTCAGATGTATCTGGTTTTTTAGTTAGTAACAATCTAAATGGTTCATTAGGATTGTTAGGATTTCTACACATTTCAGATACAATCATCTGCAGAATCATAGAAGGTACTTTGTAATTAACTTTATTGAGTGTAGCCGTCAATTTTAGCATTGTATAGATAGTAGTGTATGATAGTTGTTTAGGTATGTAATTATTAAATAGCATATCCACATACTTAACAACCGGATCTGTAGATTGAGTGAATAGATTTGACTCAGTAAATATACTATTCTTATAAAACTCTAAAACATAGATAAACTCACCATCAACTGTTTCTTCTCTAATATTAGAGGGTGTAAGAAGTATCATTGATGGGAATCTCATTACATACTTCTTATACTTACCCTCACCATCAGGATCGTCATAAGCATACATATCAAATAGACCCAGAGTATTTATCTTCTCAGTCACAAATTCTGATATTTTCCTATCGAAATATTTTTTAGGCAATATAACCTCAAGAAATTCTTTTTTTACTATATATTCGCCTGCACCGTTCATATCGATAACGTTAGTGATAGCCATCATTAATATCCTTTATATTTTAATACTTTAATGTTTTGACTACTTCTTATTAGCTTTTTTCTTTTTTGATTGGACGTATTTGTACTTAGGGTTATTTAAAGGTTTGATTTTTATATCCTCACCTTCAAATAGTCTATCTTTAAAGAACTCTTTGGATAGATTAATGTACTCATCGAGTATCTTAATGATACCTAATTTTACATCACTTTTATTGATTATCTTAGCTAGATATACATCAGGATAAGCTTCTTCAGTATTACCTAATAGATTATCGAAGAACATCTTATAATCTTCTGGTGAGTATACGAAATCTAAACTATGTATCATATCATAAAGAATATTGTTCATCATGATAGCGTTATATCTAAAATCTTTAGCAGTTTTAGATTCTCTCAATATAGCAGCCTTTAAAAACATATTGTTGTTAACTGCTGAGCAATTTTCCTCTGTTAGATTACCTATATGATCATACACACCAAGAACATTCTTTTCTAACTCTTCATCTGTGATTTCTTCACTTCTTTTTAATAAAGCTTTACCATAACCATTATAAATAGACATATCTCTAATTTCACTAAGAATTATTGTTTCGAAATTACTAAATACAATCTCTTGAGCTAAATGCTCATTAAGAATAGATATAACTTCTTCTTTTGATGATTTAGTAGGTTCACCATTCTCATCTTTCAATTTAGATATATCAATTTCGTTTACTATAGTATTTTGATACATAGCGATTGTTTTAGCTATACATAAAGCTTCTAGCTCACGATTATATTTTTTATTTATCTTTTCAGTTCTCATACTATTAGTATAAACAACTTCCTTAGCCATTTTAAGAAAATCTCTATATTTTACAATACTTTCTTTAGTCATCTCTACAAATTTCTTATTAGATTTAAGACTATTCATATATTCTATTATCATACCGAAGTTTTCTTTTATTCTAGCTACATACTCAGAATAATCATCTTCTGCGAAGTAATGACTAAATGACTCAAATTCTGGTGGTACATCTGTAGTTCCTGAATATTTCAAAATAAAATATAATAGTTCTTTCATAAACGTTATAGTGTATTCTGTAGTAGTAACTCCAAAATCATAAACAGATTTGTAGGTTAAACGTTTTCTAGCTTCTTCTGTTTGAGCATAATTCATCGCATTAACTTTAGTTTGTTCAAACATACTATTTGTGATATATCCTCTAGCGTTATATCCTCTTCCTACAATATTGAATAAGTCATAATATGAAGCATCTACAACATCTTTAGACGCTATACCAGATTCAACAAGCACATCAAGGAATAATCCGTTAGTACAAAGCTTTTCTTTTATTATATCTATATTAGTATCAGAATGCTTGTCTCTCAAATACTTAATATAATAATCCATAGATTTTGTTCTAGATATAAGATTCTTAACTTCCGGGTCATTTATTAGAGCTAGATCGGATCTACCCATTGATTGAACTAGAGCTAATTGTTCTTTTATTTCAAACCTAGTTTGAACTATATCAGCATCTGGATCTATTTGAGTAGCTTCTCTGAGATCCTCATCGTTCATAAGCATCAATTCTTTAAAACGTTTACAGTTTTCAGTTATTTGATCGTAGTCACCTAGCATCTGAGCTATACCAGATTCAACTATAACTCGAACATCTTTATCTGTAATCTCTGGTATTTCTAAATCATCATCACGTTTCTCATAGACTATCTTATCCCAGTCTATAGTATTATCATCACGCATCTCTTTTAAAGTAGCCTCACTTTCAGCAGCCATTATTTCGGCTTCTCTTAGGTTGACTTTTTCTTCTTCACTTGGTTCATATAGTTCTAGATCATCATCTTCTTCATATGTATACTCGCTATATTCCTCTTCATAATTTCCTAACGACTGCTCTTCTTTTTCAGGCTCCAATGAGTTTATTTCATCATTTTGAATCATAAGTTATACTCCTGTAATGATTTTAGCTATAAGCTATTTATGCTATTATGTCGCAAAAATAATAAAAAAAAAGAGTATAATAAGATGAAAAGCTAAGACACCAATTAAGGTGTCTTAAACATTTCTAAATCTAATTATTTCTTACCGAAAAGACCACCCAAAATACCACCAACCTCATCTTTGACATCTTCTACTACTTCTTCATTATTCTCTAATACATCTTCGACTTTGTCTTTGATATCTTCACCGCCAGACACAACCTTATCAACAGTACCTGCTATTTCTGGATTCTTATCTAAAGTTTCTTCAACTTTATCTTTGACATCTTCTATCACGTCTTTAGCATCATCAGTTACACCTGTAATCACATCTTGAGCTTTTTTGAAGAATAAATTAACAAAAAAAGATTTAACCTTACCGATTAGATTTTTTATACCATCGCCAATTCTCTTAAAGAAATTAACTACAGCGCTTCCTATCTTCGAAAATAAATTTAGCATATCTTTTACTCCTTTGGTATTGATATACATTAATGTTTTAAGAAAAAAATAAATGAAGGGAGTTTTTGACCACCTTCATTTATTAATTAATTTAAGAAACCGCTGAAACTATTATATCATTAAATGATCCCAATGCTGAATTTATTATAGATGCAGCTTTATTCTTAAAATGCTGATCTGGTTCAACATTAAACCTTTCTTCCATTCTCGGATATATTATCTCTTCGGTAATTGTTTTAGAAAGATTACTAGAGAAATTAGGTATATCTATTCTTTTTATATTTTTGATGAATGGTTTAAATACGTTGTTAGCTAAATCTTCGGCTTCTTTCTCTGTCATTAAACTAACCATATCTTCTATTGATGGATATCCTCTATCTGAAGCATATTTCTGGAATGAATCTAAATCTCCTTTAAGTTTAAGAGCTTTAATTGGATGATGCACAGCATACTTAATGACATGCGTTTTAAAATTTTCTACTATCTTTTTAGTTTCTGGAGATTTCATTAGAATGGTTTGTAAGTGTTCTAATATTTCTGGTGTTTTGTTGTTGTTGTTCATAGGAACTCCTTTTTATTTAATATTGTCTTTATAATCTTTGTCGAATATATCTTATCTGATTCTATAATATATGATTTAAACACGTTATAAGAAGCACTACCAAACATATTGTACATAGGTGATGACATGTCGGTTTGTTTCTGTAATTCGTGCACTGTAACTTTAGTATTAAAAT
This sequence comes from Eubacteriales bacterium, assembly GCA_044425705.1. GTDB lineage: Bacteria > Bacillota > Clostridia > Lachnospirales > Lachnospiraceae > JAWXVD01. The sequence goes on from JAWXVD010000086.1 coordinate 7,352, forward strand.
TATCAAATTTAGGATTATACACCTTTCCCATGAATGCTGATTTAGAAGCATCGTTAACTATAATTTCGTTATAGTCTCGTGATAATAATTTAAATATATTAGTTATCGTAACCTTATTTTTATGACTAACGTATATCTCGTAAACTGTTTGTTTCTCTAGACTGTTTAATTCCTCTTCATATACAAATACAAGAAGATTACTTTTAGGATCGTTAGACTTATGTTTATTAATAATAAAATCTCTATAAATGTTACGATCTCCAACGTATACATATTCTATACTATCTTTCTTATCAAATGTAGTATCTCCGTCCATTGTAGTCTCATCTGATATATCATAATCTTCAACTGTTATTATAGTAGCATTTTCAGAGTCATATATTTTTTCTCCTGTCAAACGTAAATTGATAGCGGCTTTACATTTCGGAATCCATGTATCGGATCCTAGTAAATTAGGCTTACCTGTAATAACATCCATTGTAATTTTAACTCCTATACCAACAACTGCTGTTTTAACTGTAGAGATTAAGATTTGTTTAATCCCACCTTTAAAACCCTCTAACAAACCATCTCCAATAGTTCCAATCATAGTTTTATTATTATTACGTATAGGTTCTACTCCTTGTTTATTTATGTTGTAACTGTGATTATGAGTCACTACATTACTATTCAATCCTCTCATCATATAGTTAAACGTACTCTCGTTACGTTTCTTTGTTTCATTATCCATTTTATTCTCCAAAAAAAGCATATTTCGATTACTTCAATAATATATATTTATTACATTAAATATAAGAAAATATTTTTATACTATTACTTACATATAAGTATAATTTAATATAAGGTAACTATTATGAATAATAACGGCACAACGATTGCTGATCTTTATATCGAACAAGGATTCGTAAACAATACAGTTGGTCTTGACGCTAATACTATGCTTGGAATTATGGAAGAACAATTCATAGAAAACCAAGATAAGACTGATTATATAGATTTATTCGTAACACAGATAATGAGAGTTCCTGATGAGATAATGCCTAGTGAATATGAGAATTTCATGGATACAACTGATAAATGGGATTTCTATTTAAATTTCAGATGGCAGTTGTTAGATTATTTTTACACATACTACGGTATACATTTCGATGAAGAAAATCCTAAATTAGAAACGATATACACTCTATACAATGTATTAGTATTAAATCCGATTAAAACTATAGCGGAGTTCATGAAATCTATGGGTTCCCCTAATAATACAACATTCCCTAATTATAAAAAATTTACACTAAGTAATTCGTTAGTAGAAGTCCAGTCTATAGAGAATGCTAAAAACACAGCATCGTTTGAAAATTTCAGCAAAGCTACTGAAGATATAAAGCAGATAGCTAATATAGATAATAAACGCACATACGAGTTAGATTCATATGAATTAGGTTTTGCTACATTATTTAAAAGTATAATACTAGATGATATGTATTTTAATATAGATTCTATGTTTGATGTATTGGCTGATGTTACCGAAAATTACGATTACAGGTATGTAGCCGATCTTGTAAATGCTTTTGATATAGAAATTAATGCTGGTATATTCATACCTAAATTAAGAAAACTTTTATCCACAATAGAAAATTATGACGAATTAGTTTCGGTATATTCTATTCTGTAATACACGTCTATAAAGTCTATATATTATTTAGATAGTATAGAAATATATATTAAATAACCAGGAGGAAAAATATGGTTATAATAGATTCCGATGAAGTTGCTATAGAGCACAATAATGTTCTAAAAATATTAGAACATAAAAAGAACCTATCTGTATCGGATAGGAAAAGAGTGATCGATTTGTACCCTCGTATACAAAATGGTCATATCGACGTAGACACGAAAAGTACTATGTCGCGTCAACTTTATGAGTTGGCGAATGAAAGAGTCAAAAAATACGACTCGATAGAGGATAAGATATTGAAGAGGTTAGCTTCTTCAAAACTTATTTAAAAAAAACTATGATGTCGTACCGATGTATTCGGTACGACAATCTGTGAATTCTTTTTTTTAGAAATAACTATCGTAGGCTGTACTATTATCTTCTTCGGATACTCGTTTTTCTCTAATTCTTCTTTCTATGATTTCTGGTTCTTCTTCACCTTCTTCCATAGATTCTATATCTTTCATATCATCATCTTTGCTTAATTCATCTGATGCTACTTTATTGATATCATCGTAGTTTCTAGTTTCCATTGTAAAGTCTCTAAGAACATTTATAAAAGTATTAGGATCTTCTGGCTCATAGATATTTGATCTAAAATCATCATAAATCATACGTCGTTGCAATTCAAGTCTATTAGTGGTAGATAAATCTTTCTTATCCACACTTTCAACATTCTTTACATTCTGTATAATTTTATTCATTTTCTCGTTATTATAATCAACTATCTGTTTATTATCATTCACATCAAGATCCATATCCAAAGCACATCCGATATAGAAACTGTCCACATTAACACTTTTCTTATGTTTAGCATATAAACAAAACCAGATTGTATATAAGTAAGCCATTAAGGTATCATCATGACAACCATCTTCATGATCTATTCTTCCAGTCTTTGTAAATGTTAAAGTATTCATTTCAGTTATAATATGCTTATCATAAATACGATCATAATACTCTCTAACACAAACTCTTATAAGTTCACCATAGAATAGACTTCTTAGTTTAGCTGTCATAGTAACACCTAGTTTATTTTTACTAGAAGCTTTAGTTTTGCTATTTTCTTCTAAGTCAGTATATATTCTATGAGCTCCTATGTACTGCGCTATTATTTGCAGTATAGCTATTCCCATAGCATTGGATTCCCCTACAATAACTGCTGATGGTAGAATTTGTAACATTATATAAGCTACCGCTTTTGCGTATTTAGGTATAGTTTGGTGATTGACTCTCATTGTAGCTATAACCTCGAAGTTAGTCGGATCCGTTATTACCATAGTACTATAATCTTTTCCTATATTAGCACCAAAATCCATTCCTACAATGTAAGGTAATCTCGTGTCTATTTCGGATACTCTTTTATAAAACTTCAAGAAATATATACTTTCAACTACTACAACTTCAGCTGGTCTTCTTATCTGAGCATTAAGTATCTTTATACTTTCAGCTCCGAGAGGGTGTTCTTTACTAACATCTAACCATTGGTTTAATACTTCACGATTAAACACATCATCATCTCCATTACATAATGATCTTTGTTCATCTATGTAGTTATCATCCTTACCTAAGTCATAATACATATATTCTATTCTTAAAAATTTAGATCCACTATTACCCGGAGAATTTGTATCTATAAATTGTGATATTTTTTTATTATCGAATTTAGTTATACCCTCATCGGTTTTATAACCAGTAAGATCATACATATCTTCAGTAAAATCTGTAGACTTATTTATGAAATTAAAAAACCATTTCTGATCTGGTACATTAAGATTACCAGTCGTAGATGTCATTGTTATACCTCTAGCTGAATTATTACGTTCTGCTATCTTAGCAACGGTAGCGTAGGCAAAAATAGCTGCACTGTACTGAATCGGAAGATATTTAATAACTACCGCTTCATCCCACCATTGAACTGGCGCTGATCTACCCCTACCGACTTTATTACTACTTTCTTCTGAGTGTCCAGGAGCTTTACATGATATAGCGTTGTACATACCACCATTCATTAAGTATTTTATACTCCTAGCATTATCGACATCCTTCCTACTCATCAATTGTAAATACTCTGGTAATGAAGAACGCATATTCTTAAAACGTTCCATATTATCACCATTCTTATCGTCATTCATATTAAACCATAATGACTCTGTATTTTCCCATGCCCAATATATACCTCTAAGATACATAGCTACGGTAGTAGTTGTTTTATATGTCTGACGTGGTAATATTGTAATATTATTAATATCATTATCGATAGCCCACATTAGCGCTAAATTACCTCTATTTATTTCGAATGGTATATTAGCACCACCAGTAGGAATCCTAACAATTTCTCTAGCGAAGTAATATGGATTTCTAGCTATTTCTCTATGAACCTTGAGTTTCTGACCGAATGTCATATTCTCTTCATCGAGAGGATTTATATGTAATAGATCCTCATCGTATAATTCTAAAAAGAATGTATTGTTTCGTATCCCCATTTCTTTTAATATGTAGTGTAATTTCAAGAAACTCGTATTCTTTGTGTTATAATGTAAAATCATCTTAATCTCTCTAAATAATATAGATGTATGTTTTAAGACAAATGGTAAAATACTGTAACAGCTATTGTTATCGGTAGATATCATTTAAGTAGTATGTAGATACAAAAACAAAAAAAGGGAGGACATCATATGTCTTTAACAAAAAAAATCGCATCGCTAATTGAAGAAGGTAATTGTGCTAAATTTATCTATAATCCAGATAAAGAGAATTGCGTAAATGAAAACGACAAAAACGATGTAGTTCATGGCGACGATAATGGTCGAATGTCTATAGCAACAAAAATCGTATCGCTACTTGAAGATGGTAATCATAATAAATTTATCTATAATCCAGATAAAGAGAATTGCGTAAATGAAAACGACAAAAACGATGTAGTTGATGACGACGATAATGGTCGAAACAAATCATAATATCGTGTTTTCGGAGAAAACAAAAGTAACAGAAGTACTTATAAGTACAATCCAGAGGCAGGCGGTTTAACACGCGACACTGGTATCCAATTAGATTAAGTCTGTGCATGAAAATGCACAGACTAACATCTAATATTTTTTTTTTAATACTCGTACGATATATCTGAAATGAATCTAAGTATACCTTCCATGTATGGGTATTCGACGAACATCGGCATAGCGTAATTTGATATAGAAGACATTAATACAAAGTCTCTATATCCAGTATTACCATTAAGTCTATAACTAGTCGTCTCTCCTCTCTTACCTGAATTCCTAACCATCTTTTCGAAAGTTTTACTTTCCGTTACGTAGTTTAAATGTTCTACCATTCTTTTATATTGTGTAGATAATAACATATTTCTACGTTCTACTAAACAGGTACGATTCTTCTCTACAACAACTTTTATTAAATAGAACGGAAGAGCGAAAGATAAAGTATTTATATATCTACCCATAGAAGAAGTTCCGTATTGTTTGGTCGATAAATTATCATCCGCGTTTTGTCTTCTAGTTCCTCTATAATCGTAACCACCTTTTATAACATCATCATAAAAATCTCGTATACCAGATATTAATTCAGGCATAGAAGAATTCATAATTTCATATTTTTCTATATTGTCTCGTTTATGTTCTGGTGTAGAATTTCTAACCTTTTCAAATTTTCTTGAGAATACACTAAAATCAACTAATTCCATAGCAGCTTTAAAATATCTTACAGATAATACATGCATATTATGCTGTACGGTATCCATAGGATTTTCAACAATACTATAATAATAATCAGGATCATTTAAATATTTAGCTTTAGCTTCAGTTAAAGGTTGATCTATACTCAATCCTAGTTTTTCTAATAGTTCTTTAGTATCATAATCCTCTACAAGTGATAGACCTCTTTTAATGTATTCATCTATTGGTACAAATGTGTCATTACCAGATGAATCTAAATTAGAGATTACTGTACTACTGTTTACCATTTTATGAAGATACAGCATATGTAGATTCATAAATAACTTTATTAAGTATTTAAAGGATCGTAGTATATCGCGTTTATCTAGTATCATATGAGCTATATTGCCATCAAATATAGAATAGTTATATGTCTCTTTCTTAATCTCTTCCATTATGGAACTAAACTCTGCTACCTTATCTTGACCTTCTATTCTATATACTTTACCACTATGATTCAATTTAACGAAAGATGGTTCTGAAAGATGCCCCATCATTTTAGAAATAAGATTCTTATTTGTATCATAATCAGCTACTCTACCTATAAATGCAAGACTAGTCATTATACATGAAGCTATTATATCATTAGTTAGCTTAGATATCATCTGAGAATTAAACTCGGAAAAGTTTTCTTTCACTGTACTTTTAAGATTAATATTCTCGTTCATAGCCTTTTGCATCATTATATAACTAATGACACCGGGAGAATTGATATCGCCCACTTTACAAACTTCGAGAAGATATCTAAAAGTACCATACAGTGCAACATACTTCTCTGGTACTTCTACACGCCAATCATCGTTAGGTTCATAATCAGGTTCTTCTAACAAGTCAAATAAAAAATTTCTAAATGCTTCATATGGTTTAAGAGTAGATCCGAAAGATTTTGTCTTTTCGTTGACTAAAAACTCATGTTCTATTCTATACTTAAATGAACGCATTAGACCATCCATACATACATTTATTTTTATATAAAGATTTCTTACTACATCATGGAACTCTTCTTGATAGTACGGATTACCTAAGTTAGCGCCGCCATTAGAGATAGCGTCTATTCTATCTTCTCCAAACAGCACCCCATCATGTTTAGACATAGCTTCATTTATATCTAACGCATTATCTTTAAATACTTCTATGTGAGGTAAAAAAGTATCTGTGACGACACCGGTACCTATCATAGGGTTAATTAGATCATATAAGCTAGGATTACCTTCTCGTCGAGTATCTCTATGTCCGTTTTTGTATAGACTAGAAATATTACT
>JAWXVD010000087.1:0-13943 GCA_044425705.1 Eubacteriales bacterium
CAATGCTTCAACACCATTTTGTTTACATATCATTCTTAATGCATCTACTTCATGATGCCATTCGTCATCTACATTTGCGAAATCGTTCCTCTCAGCTCCCTTTTCATGATTATCAAAATCGAATACGAGAAATCGACATGTTGAATCTTCTAGCATTGGATATACTCCTATCACATTCTTTCCTTCTTCTGATTTATCTATCAAATGTAATTTAACAATTTCAGGAGTTAACGGCACCCAGCTAGTAGTTGGACAATCATCGCAATTTTTCTTATCTCCTCGCTGTATTTGACAGATTGACGCATTCCATCTCTCATTACACCTCGGATAATAATTCCCATTCTTCGCTCTTTGTGCGTAGACATCTATTCTCCCCCAGAACATACCGATAAAACGTTTTGCATGTCGTTCTGTTATAAATTCACCAATAATTCGTTCACCTTGCTCTGGATCATATTCTGCATTATCTGTTACTGCCTCTTCAAACACAGAATTTGAATCATATGATATATTCGCTTTCTTGAGCAATTCTTGTAACTGCTTATTTTCTACCTGTAGCTCTCGCACAAGCTTTCGTAGCGAATCTAAATTATGAACTTCTTTATGCATGATAATCTCCTTTCATTGCTATGGTTTTTCTGAAATATTCTTCAACTTTAATCTTTGATAATATCATAACATAGTACATCACAAAACAATACTTTTACAAACAAATTAAATTCAATCTATTTTAGTACCAAAATAGTACCGCACAGAGCCAAAAATCCCCACAACCCTTGATTTTGGTGTGCTACCCGTCAAGTATACATTTGAAATATTTAAAAAAGTTTATAGTTACCGCCCAGATTTTGGGCGGTATTTTTATGCTACTAATAACATTCTTTGATGATATTCAATCGGAGTCGATACCCCCCAACCCTCTTTGAACGCGTTCGTTTGTATAATAATTCATATAGTTATGTATGGCTTTTATCAGCTCTTCTTTGGTTTGATATTTCTTTGTATAATACATTTCGCGTTTCATGATTCCAAAAAATCCTTCCATAGGACCATTATCTATACAACGCGCTACTCGAGACATACTCTGAACCATTCCGTTTTCTAAAATTTTCTGTCGAAAATCATTGCTTGTATATTGATATCCTCTATCTGAATGTAATAATGGGTGTACGCCTGGATTTTCTTTCACGGCCTTATCAAAAGTATCTAAAACCAATGGATTATCATTATGAGCGCTAATAATATATGAGACTGGTCTTTTGTCACACAAATCAATGATGACACTTAAATAAAATTTACCCATATACTCCGTTCCAACTCCATATTTGAATTCTGTTACATCTGTCACCCATTTTTCATTTGGCTTTTTAGCTGTGAATTCTCGATTCAATATATTTTCAGCAATATACGCAGGATCCGTTGCTGGTCTAGTACAACAGTTATGCCTTCCCTTGACAATGGATTGGATTTTCTTTTTTTGGCAAATACGTAGCACTCTTTTATCGTTTACATATATATCTTCGTCATGTTCTAAAGTGTCTCTTAAACGACGATACCCCATATCTGGATGCATTGTATGTATGCTCGATATTTTATCCGCTATTTGTTTATTCAATATGTCATTAGGACTATCCGTACGATTCAACCATTTATAATAACTACATCGGCTTACATTTCCTAATTTACATAAATCGGATATGGAATAACTCTTGTTTTCATCTGATAATTCCTTGATTGTAAGATATGTAGATTGATATCTTGTTCGTTCTAGAATCGCCTCCTCTCTATTTCTTCGAGCTTTTTTAAGAAGTCTATCTCCATCTGTTGTTTCTTATTTTCAGCTTTTAACATACGTAATTCTATTTGAAGATGTTCATTTTCAGTTAAATCATCCTTCTCACTCCGTTTGCCTCTCCGATCTATAAGGCTATCTATTCCTATTGTAGTATATTTGCGCACCCATGAATAAATTTGACCATATGATACCTGAAATGTTTTTGCTGTTAATGCATAATTATAATTATTTCCAATACAATGTTCTACAATGTCAATACGTTCTTCAAATGTTGTTTTTCGTGTTGTATTTTTCACCATGTTCACCAATCCTTCCGGTCTGGAATTTTCTAATACTTCATGATTATTATACATCATTACCCATTGTCTGACAGTAGTTGGTGCAAATATTCCGTGCTCTAGTGCCACAGATTGATATGTCTTACCACCTTCCAAATAAGAATTTACAACTTGCTGCTTAAATTCAGCCGTATAATTAAGATTAGAGTGGCTAGTCTTAAAATAGTCATCACCGAATTGTTTATATAACTTGCACCAACTTCGCACACATTTTGCATCTACTCCATACTTTTGTCCTAAACCATAGCATGAATTTTTTCCAGCTTCGTATTCCTGAATAATTTTTCTTTTGAAATTTTCGTCATATTTTTTCCTAGACATGAAAATACCCCCTATACAGTAGATTTTTAATATTTCATTTGTCTACTATATAGGGAGCATATCATTTTCAAGGGGTTCCAGCGTTTTTGTATTATTCGAATTCCTGTTTTCCAACTTGCTATGTGGTGTCATAGCTATCTAACAGGCTTTAAAACAGTTCATTTTTGCACTGTTTATTTCTATTTCATGTATTTTGATGATATTGTATTGTCATTTTATTGTCATAAAACACTAATAGTTTATAATCAGCACATAAATGGATTATTTCTGCATACACTATTATAAACCACATTTAAACACAAATTCATCATAGTTAGGCTTAATCTGTGATGACAAAAAGCCTAAATGTGGTTTTACTATACCTTATCTTTGACCATAGTCAAAAAAAGTTCCTTTTTTGTATCCGGTTCAAAAAAATAATCCCCCAGTGACTGTGCTTCTTTGTACATTGTAATATTATGTTTTAAGAAATAATTTCTTACCACTAATTTTACTATAGATTTAATCCATTTGTTTTTAGAAACCTTATCCAACCTTTTGGCTTTTAGCGAAAACTCTCGTAAATTCTTTATCATACACTCCATCATTAAATTTAGTAATTGATAATTCATTGAATCTGAAATATCGAACGCATTAAGAGCCTCCACACTTTGTTCAGTTGTGCACGTACACGCAACGTTTTCATAAACAGCAACCACACAAAGCGACGCAATTTGCTTATAGATATATTTTAAATCCTCAAAATTTAAGCTGAAATTTGCAATTGTATTATCTAATTCAGATGCTTTTTTCAAAGTTTTATTTATATTATTCTCTAAATCATCTTCCAAATCTTTTAGCACCATATATAAAAACTTATTTGGTAATTCATAAATTAATTTTACTATCCTATCCTGTTGGCTAATTTCCATTTCTTGACAAAATGCTGGTAATGTTTTAGCTAGAATTTCAATATACTTATATGCAATTAAATTTTGATTTGATTTTTTTTCCAAATCCTCCTCCACATAGTCGTATCCATAAGTCATTTCCAATGTATCATTAAGACTTTTTTCTTCTTGTATAGATATATTGTTATCTCGTTTTTCTTTTTCTTCTATTGTTGGCAATGTATTTTTTACTGGAATCGGTGCTATCGAAAGGATTTTAATATTTCTCTTTTCAAAGCTTAATTCTTCCATGTCATCAAAGAATTCCTCCGCTTTTAAAACTATTGTCTCAACAAATCTAATATTATTAGTTATCAACGCCATAAAAAGTACTATATCACTATTTATATTAAAGCAAAGATTTCTTAACAAATAATCTAATTCTACCTGAATATCTTCTCCTTTTTGGTACTTATTATTTAATGCTCTAGCCACAAAATATGCCATGAGTGTTTTATCTCTAAATCTATACTCACCTTCATTATTTGTTAAAATTTTGGCTTTTAATACAATGTCTAAAAATGTAACTCCTGATAATTTCTGTCGATATGTTTTATTATAGCAATCAACAATTGAGATAATTTCTAATTCTGTTATAGCAAAATGTTTTCTGAAATGCATTCTGAACGCTAATTCACGTAAAATATTTATTATAATTTCTGTAGTAGTATTATAGACAACTTGATTAATTTTTTGCACTATATTAGATTCATATACAAGACTAAATACATTTTTTCCATTAAAATATTGTAACTTACTATCATTTTCATATAACTCTACAAAACTCATAATAAATTCTGGTGCTAAATCAAAAATTTTAACTTGTGAGTTAATTAATTCATTTATCTTTTGAGCCTCATTTTCTATATCTTTACATGTTTCAGACTTATTGTTCAAGATAGTTTTTATTAACATTTTCCGTTTTTTGTAAAGAAATGGCTTTACTGTCAGCTTAATTCTGTCCTCAACCAAACTATCAATCACCTGTTGATGTATATCAAATTGAGCACTATTTTCACCTATTATCAATATTTTACCAAATTTCCCCTCAATAAATTTGATTAATTTCTCTAATATAGGCTTTACAATAAGATCTGCATCATCAACAATAATTATTTTTCTATTTTGCGGCAATTGCTCAAATTTTTGATAATCATTATCATCAGCTTGGTATTGCTCTTCAAAAGCATGTTTAATAAGTTTTTCAAAATTTCCTTTGAAAAAATTATCTTGATATAATAAAATAGGAACGCTTCCTGATTCCAAATATCTTTTATATATCCTTTTAGCCAATGTAGTTTTTCCAGATTTGTGCTTTCCACTCAAAAATATTTTTTTATATTCTAGAATGATATCAAAAAGTTCCTCCTCTGATTCAATATCACACACGCTAGGCTCCCTATTCTTATTATATTTTGTACAAGATAATGATGGCATTACGAAACATGAATTTAATGCTTGTTGACAGTGATTTCTTTCTATATATTCTATAAATTTCAAGTCATTTGGAAATTCTATTATTGGAATGCGTTTAATTTCACCACTTAAAATCTCTTTAGATACATAAAAATCTTTTTTCCATATAAATGACTTTGCAAGAATACTATTATCTTCGCAATCTACCGTAATCAAACAAAATCCATTTCCCTCTGCTGTACTTCCTCTCAGTGCATTCCCTTGTATAAACTGAATCGCACCATTTTCATTCGTATTTCTACTTTCTCCAATAGGACGGTGCTCATGGCCAAACAATACCAAGGCATATTTTTGAGCAATAAGATCTCTTAATCTTTCCTTGCATTCGCTATAAAACCACTCCACACTATGATGCATAACTAATATATTAATCTCCGCTTCAGTAGCTGTTTGAATTAATTCCAAACTCTCATCTTCTAGATAATGGTTACCCATATCTTTCGCTGTTCCCCCTAAAACTGACATTGCAGTGCTATTAACCATTACAAATCCTATCTTATGCGTTCCAACACAACATACTTTTTTTGATACCCACTTATTATCTCTAAAGCAATTTTGTCTGTTTGCATGCGAAAAAAAAGATTTCATTGATTCACTATATGCCTCCAAAATCCCTTGCAATTCATCTAAATTTCTTTTCCCTTCCATTTCAAACTTCCCGATATTAAGTTTATCAAAGTCTAAATCATGATTCCCTGGTACACAGACATAATCTATACGTTTTTTTGCAACTGTATAGACATTTATTTCCTTAAACATTGCTCCTATAAAACTACTAACAACTTTATACTCTGTGCTTTTACCAGATTGAGCTAAATCCCCACTTACCACAATAACAAATTCATCCGTGCTTTTTATATCACAACTATTGAATACTTGCGTTATTTTTTTTATATTTATTTCGTATGAATCTGCTGTATTTTTGATATGTAAATCACTTAAATGCAATATTTGTAATCTCATATTTTCTCCTATCCTTTAAGCATTTCTATATTAATCTAAATTATATACACCTTATCCTACAACTCATACACCTTCGGCTCCGGAAACAGCAACTCTATCTTCTTCGGATTTATCTTAAATGGAAATCCATGATCTCTTACCACTCCACTTGGCTTTCGGTGCATTATATAATCGACTGTAATAATTCCTTCATCAATCAATTGTGGAAATAAACTCGCATTTGGATTTTTGGTGTGTACAATCTTATCATATCTAAAATATTCTAATCCATCTTCCATTTGACTAACTGCCTTCACCCAAAATGTTTCATGATGTTTCTCCAATAAACGTTGCTTTAATAGCATAAAATTCCACTGAGCTACATATCGGGCAATAACATCATTTTTAGAATAATAATTAATTAGTAAATCCCGCTCTACATCCACCTCCAAATATAATCCTTGCGGATTTGGAATATGTGCCTTTAATGTGCAATTCAAATCAAATCTTTGAGTTCCATCTTTTGCCTCTTTCCAATACCCATATTCATCTAGCAATTTTACTCTGTTCATACCTTTGCTATTTTCCCAATCTGGAACTTGAGTAAATAAGTTTACCCTATTATTTGTCTTTGAATTTCTATCTGTTTTCATTCGAGTCGCTTTTAATTCTATCCCTTTATAATCTGGTAACTTTGATGGATTTCTAGAAATTCCAAGTGCATTTTCTAATGTATCACCTACACCAGGATCGCCCGTTGTAATACTAGGCAAAAATCCCTGATTATGAATTTTCTGAATCTTATCAAGCAATTCCATTGCAATTGCATTTTCATCATTAACGAATTGCTGCAAGAGTTCTCTAATAAATCCTTCATTTAGCGATTCAACAATCTCTTCTACCGATAAATTAATAACATAGATGACACCTTTATTAATCATAAGTGCCAGTAAATTACAAGGTACACAATAATTTTTCAAATTATAAAACCATATTCGTGGATCTCCTTGCTTGGTCACGGGGCGATACAAAGATGCCTTAGTCTCAATCATCTTATCTGAATATAGAAATTGAGTAGTTACTGTGCACTTATACTCTGGCCCTTGCTTTTGTTTTTCATAATCATGAACCCCTGCCTCTTTAAGCAATTCCCTTATCGGCAAAGTTGCGTCCATAATTGATTTATAGTATCCCGTTTCTGTTGGTACCAGAAAAGCAATTGGCAAACCAATTTTCGCAAAATACGGAAGAAATTTTCCTATTGATGTGTCTGACATTTTTAACATACTATTTTACTCCATTCTCTATATGATGCAATTATAGGCAACCTAAATAAATTCAGGTTGCCTACTACTTACTCTTCTAAGACTCGCATTATTTCTGTTGCAATTGCCTTTGATAAAAGTGGTGGCACTGCATTTCCAACTTGTGAATATTGAGGAACTTCTACACGACGACGTAAGCCTCCCGTAGTTCTTTTTCCAAGAAACTGAAAGCTATCATCAAAGGATTGCATTCTTGCTAATTCTCTAACAGTAAATGTTCTTGGTTCAAAAGGTGAAATATAATCATCTGCAATAGTCATAACTGTTGCTGATGGTTTTGTATGGTCTAATCTAGTTCTTATATTTTTTTTGGTTAATAAAACTTCTGCTAATTCTCTACTAACATTTCCTTCGTTATATGTATTTATCACATCTTCTGCACTTATCCCAAGCTTTGACATGCAATGAGCAACTAATTCTGGACTATTAGCTAAATCTATCCCCTCTGCCATTACTCTTTTCTTAAGGCTTGCACCATCTTCACCTTCTCTAAATAACTTAAAACGTTCAGTAATAATCCTACTATGTGTTGAAACTTCATTATTGTGAATAATACCTTCGCTTGAAATTGGTTTTCCATTAATGTCTGGTGTTCTTCCATTAATGGAATCAATTTGAAATGGTTCATAATTATGATGAATGTCATTTCGTATATCTTCCGCTCTGATCAAATCTCCTATTGCGTCTGTAATTGATAATGCATTCTTATCGCTATGAGTTTGTCCTGGATATACTGGTGCATCCATATCATCACGATATGCCATAACAATTACTCTATTTCTACGTTGTGGTACCCCATAATGTGCCGCATTCAATACTCTTGGCTCTAAAGTATGATAACCAATAAGTTCAAATTCATTTCTCAAGATATCTGGCACCAATGAACCGTCTTCGTATTGGTGTCCCGTAATACCCACAAATCCATAAAATTTTGTATCTATAAATCCTATTACATTTTCTAATACAACGTATTTAGGACGTACTTCGTTAATAACTCTAATATACTCTCCGAAAAGCATATTGCGAGGGTCATTTGGATCTCTTCTTCCTGCACGGCTAAACCCCTGACAGGGTGGGCCACCAAAAATAGCATCAATTTCTGGACACTCTTCTCCCGCAAATATGTCAAGATTTTCTATTGCCTCTCTAATCATTGCGCCATTTAATTCTCTTATATCCCCTCTATGAAAGTGCGTATTTACTCCTTGTTGTAACCCCAATTGTTCGTGTCTATTCATATATGTTCTCTGAACATCCGAATTAATATCACTCGAAAAAAGGATATGAAAACCAGCCTGAATAAGCCCTTCGCTCATTCCACCAGCGCCGCAAAACAAATCAATTGCAAATGCCATAATAAACTCCTCCTTTTCTTAATTCTATCATTATTATTTATAAATGTCCAGGACTTTGTATTTCGAATTATAGAACATTCGTTCTGTTTTGTCAATAATTCAAATTGATTTTTATGAGTTTTTTTATCTCAATTACCTTTACATACATAAATAAGTATATCATATTTTATTCTACATTTCTTACATTAAACGACATATTTTAAAGTTTTTTTATTTTTATCCATACAGCTCTTCCACCAACTTAATCCCATCTTTCACACCTTGTACATATGCCACTCTACCATACTCAGCACTGAAATAATTCTGCAATGACATTAGTTTATCTATGAGACGTCGCTTTTCTTTATCTAATCCGATTTTTATCAGATACGCCCATATTCGATCATATTCTCCATTTTTCCTTCTGTACTCTCCTGGCTCTCGTAATGTATCTTCCACTGCAGTACTTAACCGTTCCATTGCTAATATCTCCAATAAATTTTCCATTGTACACCTGACCTTCCTTTATCTGTTATATTGCTTATTCTTCCACACTTGATACTCCTCATTTAGACGTTTCTGTTGCTCTGCATAGAAAACAATCTTTTCTATCATTTCAAGTGGCACTGCGTCTATTAGTGGCTCGTAATCTTCTAATTTAGATTTGTAGTATTTTATCTCCGTATCTTGGTTTTGTATCTTAGATTTCAATTTTTCAATTGTACGAGTCAACTTAGTAACTTCTTCATTCTGTTGCCAATATTTCATACGCAAGTTCAGATACTGAAGTTGAATATCCCGAATCACTTGTTTAAGGTTCTGGATAAGCGTATCAATACAACGCTCTTTATATGCCTTTGCTTTTTCATTAAATTTTGGTGTAGGTGTCTTCCATTCTTCCGCTGTATCATAATACCCAGTACCATTCACTTGTTGTTTTACCAAACTCGCTATTTCATTAATTTCTTCTGATTTCATCTCTACATCATGATCAAGTGCTTGTACTCTCTTCTTCAACACTACTTCTTCTATTTCTAGTAACTGCACCTCTTTCGCTCGTTCTTGTTTCTTGTAATCTAATACGGATAAATGAGACTTATGAGTTCCAAGCTTCGACCATCCAATTCCATGTTTTTTCATTATACTTGCCAACTGCTCTTTTTCATTATCTGTCCATTGCTTCCACTCTGTTTCACCTTTACTTCCACCTAAAAATCCTTGTTGTTCCAGCGCCTTTTTCAAAGATACTCTTGTAGATGGACCACGGTTCACACTGCTTGTGGTAAATGGCACACAATCAATATGTAAATGCGGTGTTTCTTCATCCATATGTATTACTGCATTAAATACCCTAAGATATGGATTACGTTCTTGAAACGCCTCCATATACTCACTCAATATCGTTTCCGCAACTTTCCCATTTTCACCGCATACGTTCATATCATCTTTATTTCCAATTTGTAGTACGATCTCATGAAACAATTTTTCTTGCTTACTGTTTGCAATTTTCTCATAATAGTTTGTAATTTTCCTATCCTTGCGTACTTGCTTTCTGTTATATTCGCTTACTGAATCATCAAATAATTCATGGTATACACTCTTTAAATCTTCTTGTATAAACACAATATTCTTCCATGTTCGAGACTTGTCCACATTTTGAGCCGAGTGTTTTCGATTATTATGGGTAATCGATCCTTTTCCCATCATCACACTAATTGTTCTCTCTATAATTTCTTCCTCCTGATATTTACTACATGAAACTTCTGTTTTTTAATTTTCTATTCTCATTCTTAAAGGTGCCGGAAACGGCACATAATTTTGTTACTTTTGCCAAAAGTAACGCAAAAGCACTTTTGACAGCTACGCTATCAAAAATGCAACCTACAAGTAGGTTTTGCGGTCTCCGACAGTGATATAGCTCCGCTAAAACACCATATTTATTAAGTAATTACTCGTCAGTTACTAGTCAATTACTCAGTAATTACTTACATCAGTTACTTTTCTTCATTTGAGTTACTTTTTGTAATTACTTTTACAATTGTTAGTTACTTAGTCACTGATTTTCACTGATTATATCGAACTACTTATCTAATGTATTTTATGAACTATTTCATCATATATAATTTCTTCGGCTATCATTCTCGCCTGATTTCTAAGCTGTATTTTCAGCATAAAGTCTTTTACTAGATGAACATCTTGCTTCGCTAACCATTCCTCTTCTATCTGCTCCAATCGCTCATATGCCTCTTCATTTACCTCTGCTGCTACATCTTTCAAGCACTGAGAATTACGAAGTATCATATGCCTATATGGATGTGTAGTTTCCATATATTTAACCCATGCTCTCCCATATTTCCCTATATCTACTGGTACGTGATCCACCATATCATCATCCATAAATATTAACGGATAAAGAAGACCGTCTCGCTCTTCATACTCTACTCCCCATTTTTCAAATGTTGTTAATTCTTTCATCGTTTTTCCTCCATCTTGTAAACGTAAACTGTAAACGCATATAAATAAACTTTTTCTCAATTAAATGTTTTGAATATTTTACGTTTACAGAGTTTACAACTTCTTTAATCTATTGATTTTTCAAGGTTTCACGTTATTATTTTGTAAACGGAATCTCCATCTGATTGTTTACTTCTAGAAATTTATTATCATTTATTTCATTGTTCTGTTTACATTCCAACCGCTTCCAAGCACGTTGTGTCCCATATTCTGGGAATCGATGTGATGATACTGTTCGCCAACCAATCGCACTATGATTCATAATTCCAGCTATTTCTTTCAAGTCTTTTGGCTTTGGTTCATCATACATGTGTCCCAACGCCTCTTTAAAAATCATTCTTGTACATACAAACGTTCCACTATATTTATCTAACCATTCTTGTATTACACCTGCTCTGGTATCCTCTGGCATAAATTCCACTTGCATTGCTCGCAATTCTTGCTCCATTTCCGTTGAAAAGGCTAACCGATAATTTCCACTTACATATATTTCCATCGCCTCTGCCCAACACTGTATGATATATGCTCGACATTCTTTCTCATTTGCAAGAGGGTGTTTTAATGCTTTGACTTCATCAATTAATATGGGAGCAAACCGACGGTTTCCAGTTCTATCAAATGGCAAAAAATTCATATTATTTGATGTTCCCACAAACACACATTGTCTAGGTCTATCCTCTGGATGTGTTTCATATGGAATCTTATAAGTTTCCTTTTGTCTACTTACAAATGACTTGATTTCTTCTATACTCTTTGCACTTGATGTTGCCAACATTTCTGCCATTTCAATAAACCAATGACCTTGCATTTTACGATATACGTTATCATCATCTAATCTCTTCAAATCATCTGAGAACCAATGGTCTCGAATCGACATAAAGCGAAAAAATGTAGACTTTCCCGCTCCTTGTCCACCTACAAGGCATATCATTGTCTCAAATTTGCACCCTGGATGATATACTCTATTAATTGCTCCAAGCATTAATAATTTAGTTGCTTGATATACATATTCCGATTGCTCTGCTCCCAGATATGTGTTTAGTAGATATCTAATCCTTTCTTGTCCATCCCATTCTAATGTATCCAAATATTCTCGAATCGGATGATAGGTATTCTCACTACTCACTATATCCATTGCAGAACGTATAGACTTGTCACTAATCAATTCGTAATTTTGTTCCAGATATAACTTAATCTGATTCATATCCGTATCCGTAATTGCTTGCCCTCTTCTTGTCCATTTCATCTGTTTCACAATATCTACTTGACCAGTTAATTCATTTCGTTTAATTGCATTGACTAATAAAGGATCATTTTGCAATGCAATTACACAATTCTGAATTGTTTGCTTTACACCACCTTTTTCTGTGCAAAGAAGCTTGTTTCTCACTTCCTCTATTGTCAATGTTCTTACTTCTACTATAACTCTCTCCCCTCCTCCTTCAATTCTTCCTTCGATTTTGTTGTGCCTAAATATGTTGATTCTTTCACCGTTTGATCAAATGCTTCCAGAATTTCTAACATAGTTCGTAGTGGTGTAAATAGTTCCTCTCCTATCTCCTCTACTCGTTCTACTGCGCGTAATTCCTCTTCTATGATTCGCAAATGTTTTCGAAACTGTACCACCATAAGTGGATTTCCTACTGCAACTACTTTTTGATTCAACACACTATCCACTATATAATCTTGTTTTGTTGGATACCCACAAAGTTTTACTCTCATATTTAACTCCTCTGCTTCTTCCTTTGATAATCGAAATGCTACTGATGTATTTCTCCATCTATTCTTCTTGTCCATCTTTCTTTCTGACATCAACCATTCCCTCTCTTTCTATATCTAGTTTTGCTGCCATATCCGTCTGCACTGTTGGAAATAAATGCGCGTAATTATATGTAATTTTTTCAGCCTCGTGGCCAACTCGTTCACCTATTGCTAATGCTGAGAATCCAATATTGATGAGCAATGAGATGTGAGTGTGATGTCCATTAAAGTAAATCTAGGATAACAAAAAAGAACCAGTTACTACTACATAACCGGCTCATCTGTTTAAAAATTATATACATTATTTTAATATTTGAAGTTCTCTTCCATCATCTGATTTTTGTCAAAATTCCACCATCCATCTGAAACACATTGTCACACAAAATGCGAATATCTTCTGCATTATGACTTGCAACTAAAATTGTCTTTCCCTCTTTTTTCATTTCCTGCAATAATAGTCTCATTTCTTCCACACCATGATTGTCTAATCCATTAAAGGGTTCATCTAGGATTAACACTTCTGGATTTTCCATGATTGCTTGTGCAATTGCTAATCTTTGACGCATTCCCATTGAATATTTTGACACATGTTTTCTACTATTTGGATCCAGACCTACCTTTTGCATGATGCTTGAAATATATTTCCTATCATATTTATAGTTTATCATATATAAATATTTCAAATTTTGAATTCCAGAAACACTACCCAAAAATGCAGGTTCTTCGATGATAATTCCTGCGGATTTCATCATTTGACCATTCTTTTTTTCTGATTCATCTATATATATTTTCCCATCATCAATTGATACCAGTCCACATAGAGCTTTAAATAAAACCGTCTTTCCAGCACCATTTCTTCCAATTATTCCTGTTATTTCTCCTGATTTGCATTCAAAAGTCACATTTTTTAACACTTGCGTATTCCCATAATATTTATCTAGCTTTTCACATTTAAGATTCACTTTCAACCTCCTAATTTATTGTTCTTGTGTCCACACAAAATCAACTCTTTTCACTTTTTTATAAAGCATATATCCACAACTTATCATTACCACTAGCATAACCGTAACAAGCTGACCTAAAGCTGGATATATTCCTCCCCTTGTTCCATCTATTAATAAAATATCTAGCCATGAAAATGGTGAGAAAAAGGTAATCTCATTCAACTGATAATAAATGTTAGCTACTACAATAGGAAAAATCGCAAT
>JAWXVD010000279.1:0-2509 GCA_044425705.1 Eubacteriales bacterium
TCTGAAACGCCACATCCTAAGAATGTAGTTAACATGGCAACTGATAATAATAATGCGATCTTTTTCATATTCTTTCCCTCTCGATATTTTATTATCATTAAATTTTTGTAAAATTTATGACAAGAAATATAATAGCATATAAAAAGGTTGATGTTACTATTCACAGCTGATTTAATCTGGCGATTAATATAATTACTAGATATAACAAGAAAATATGAGATATGAAAGTTGCTAAAATATTAGACAAAATCTAATTTTTTAGCGATTTTTGTTGCATTTTCAATAGGTATGTGTTATAATATAGGCATACCTATTGAAAGGAGGAAACAAAATATGGGGTTAATTTATAACAAAGACAAACGTTCTGGAATCACTTATGTTTATGAATCGAAATCTTATTGGGACAAAGAAAAGAAACAGTCGCGCTCGAAGAGAACATTAATTGGAAAGCTAGATCCACAATCAGGAGAAATAACCAAAACAGATGGTCGATGCAAAAAAAACAGTCCTTATCAAACGACTCCGTTGACGGAAAGAGAAGAAATTCTGAATGAGTTGAAGGGCATGAAAGTATCTGAATTAAAACAAGAAGTTCTTCGCCTAACATTAGAAAACAAAGAGCTTCGTAACCAGTTATCATTATCTTAGTTAAAGGAGTGAATACTCATGATTTATAGTAATAGCAAACGTGTTGATATAGAGCGAATGTCTGCTGAAATTATTACTTTGAAAGATAGAATTGCAAATTATCAAGAGAATATTCACAGCCTTCAAAGCAACGTTAGACAATTAGAACGAGGAAAAGAAAAGCAGAAAGATATTTATGAAACGAAGCTTGCTGAGAAAGATGCAATCATTAAAGAGCTAACAAATAAAATGGCACATATGGCTGCTGTTGCAGAACGTAATGGTTCTAATGCAGGTATCTCAACTGCTGCTACACCTATTAATCAAAAAAAGAAAATTCCCA
The DNA here is from genome assembly GCA_044425705.1 of Eubacteriales bacterium. Taxonomy (GTDB): domain Bacteria; phylum Bacillota; class Clostridia; order Lachnospirales; family Lachnospiraceae; genus JAWXVD01. The sequence goes on from JAWXVD010000279.1 coordinate 971, forward strand.
ACTCAAGACGTGGAAGTGACAGGGCAAAAGGAGGACAGCTAGGACACAAAAAACATTCTATGGAAGCGTTTGAAGAATCAGAAATCACGGATACTATGTCTCACGAGTTAGATGCTTCTTCAAAGAGATGCGATGTTTGTGAAGGAGAACTAATTGATACTGGAAATATTGTATTCAAAGATGAATTTGACATTAAAATTCAAGTCATTAAAAGACGACATAAGTATCACGTATATCGTTGTGTAGATTGTGGTGCGGAATTCAGGCAATTGATTGAACCAAATTTAAAAGAAGCAAATCAGTATGGAAATACTGTACAGGCGGTAGCACTCTCGCTAATGGTAACTGGGAATGTTGCTATCAATAAAGTTTCTATGCTAATTAATGGAATGACTGGTGGAACGATGAATCCAAGCGAAGGATTTATCTGTAAACTTTATAAAAGAGCTTCTCTAAAATTAGATGATTTTATCAAGGACTTAAGAGTTGTACTGATACAACGTGCAATACTCTACTGGGATGATACGGTTATTATGATAAAAACAAAACGTGCTTGTATGCGCTTTTATGGAGATGAAACTATTTCTTACTATACAGCGCATGCAAGTAAAAATCTGGAAGGACTATTAGAGGATGATATTTTAACTGTGTTAACAGACGAAACCACAGTTATGCATGACCATAACAAGGTGAATTATAACAACCAGTTTAGTTTTCGTAATATAGAATGTATACAACATTTGGAACGAGACATCCAAAAAGTTGCAGATGATAATCCCACGCACACATGGGCGACGAAACTGAAAGAACTCATCTCTCAAACAATAAAAAATCGTAAGGAGTTAATTGGCAAAGAGGAGTCATCATTTTCAGATGAAGATTTAAATAAATTCAGTAAAAAAATAAAGAGACTCATCAAGAAAGGATATAAAGAAAGTAGTGTGTCAACAAATCCTACCACTGTGCCATCCGAAGGAATACTACTAAAACGAATCGAAGAGTATTACGATAATTATTTTATGTGGGTTCATGATTTTTCACTGCCAACAACAGATAATTTAAGCGAACGAGGATTGAGAGGAATAAAGTCTCATTTAAAAATATCAGGACAATTTGATAGTGAAAAAACAGCATCTTACTTTGCAACAGTAAAGACATACGTAGAAACATGTCGTAAGAATGGATTAAATGAACAGGTTGCCTTGTCTAGGCTTTGTGCTGGTAATCCGTATACAGTTGCTGAAATTTTTAATACTTAAATACCCCATACAAATAGCCTGATGTATAATTCGAAATCAGGTCTAATCGTGTGGGGTATCTAAATCAGCTGTGAATAGTAACCAAACAATGTTAAAAGTGATTAAAAAACCCTTGACAATTAGCATCAGGAAAAACAGCTAAGTCAATTTTAATTTCTTGTGGTGCAAGGCTTGCTCCCTTTGATATTAAGGAGCTTCGTGATGTAACTGAGTACGATGAATTAGAACTAGATAAATTAGGTGATAGAAAAACAGCCTTGTTTATCATTATTAGTGATAC